>CAZWMK010000059.1:0-13761 GCA_964635065.1 uncultured Sphingomonadaceae bacterium
AGCAAGGTGCCGCCCCTGAGCGACTTTGCCTTGCCGATGGCCGATACCGTGATGTCGAGCCGCTGGCCCGGCTTGGCAAAGGGCGGCAGTTCGGCGGTCAGCATGACTGCGGCCGCATTTTTCGCCGCCGGATTGAGACCGGGTGGCAAGCTGAGGCCAAGCCGCGAGACTGCGCTTTTCAGCCCCTGCACCGTATAGCCAAGATTGTCGTCGCCTGTCCCGGCAAGGCCGACGACAAGACCATAGCCGACCAGCTGGTTGGCACGCACGCCGCTGATCCGTGCCAGATCCTTGATCCGTTCGGCCTTGGCCGGAACGGCGTAAATCAGGAGCAAAAGGGCAAGGAGCGCACGCATCAGAAGGGATTCAGCTTAGTGAAAAAGCGCGCGAGCCAGCCCTGACGGGCGGCATCCGCCAGTTCGCCGCGTCCGGTATAGGACAGGCGGGCATCGGCGATGCGGGTCGATAATATGCGGTTGTCGGTCCCGATATCCTGCGCCCGGACAAGGCCGGACACGCGCAGAACTTCCTCGCCGCGCGCCAGACGGACACGCTTTTCGCCTTCGATCAAAAGCACGCGATTGGGCCGGACGGCACGGACGATCACGGTCATTTCGCCTGACAGCCGGTTTGCCTGTCCGGCTGCGCCTTGTCCGTTGAAACTGGCCTCCGCCCCGCCCGACAGCAGGCCTTGTGGCACCCATGAAAAGGGTTTGGCAGCGGGCAGGCTGGTTGCGGTGTCCGATGTGCGGCTGGAATTGCTGCTGACCGATTTTTCCGCCTGCGTGCGTTCGACCAGGAGAACGGTCAGCATGTCGCCGACCTGCCGCGCCTTGTCGTCGGCAACGAGCGGGCCATGCAGATCGGCACGGAAGATCGCGCCATCGACGGGGAATGCGGACAGGGCTGGCGGCGGCGGGTAGCGATCGGTCAGCGGCATATCCGGCGTCCCTGCATTGCAGGCTGCAAGGGCAAGGCCCAGCGCAAGAAGCGCAGGGCTAGAGCGTTTGCGTGGCATATTGCAGCATTCCGTCCACGGCGCCGATCACCTTGGAATTGACCTCATAGGCGCGCTGCGTCTCAATCATGTCGACCAGTTCCTGCACGACATTGACGTTCGATGCCTCAAGGCTACCCTGAAGCAGGCGCCCGCGCGCGTCGCTGGCGGGCGCGCCTTCGCTGGGGGCGCCGCTGGCTGCGGTCTCGACATAGAGATTCTGACCGATGGGCTGGAGACCGGCGGAGTTGGCGAAATCGGTGAGTAATATCTGCCCGGCCTCGGTCGGCGTGGCTTCGCCGGCAAGCGTGTAGCTGACGGTGCCGTCGGCGCCGATGCTGATCGACTGCGCACCTTCGGGAATGCTGATTCCCGGTTGCAGGCGGTGGCCTGCGCTCGTCACCAGTTCACCTTCGGCGTTGCGCGCGAAATTGCCTGCGCGGCTGTAGGCGGTACGGCCATCCGGCATGGCAATCGCGAAAAAGCCCGCGCCGTCTATGGCGATATCGAGTGCATTGCCACTGTTGATGATGTTGCCCTGTGTGTGCATCCGGGCAGTGCCCGCCGTGCGTACGCCGGTGCCGACGGTCAGCCCCGACGGGGCGCGTGTGTCGGCGCTGGTCGGCGCCCCTGGGGGGGTAACGGTCTGATAGAGCAGTGTCTCGAAATCGGCACGGTCTTTCTTGAAACCGGTGGTGTTCACATTGGCAAGATTGTTGGCGATGACACGCATCCGCATGTCTTGCGCATCAAGCCCGGTGCGGGCAGCGTGAAGGGCGGTCGTCATGACGGAACCTTTCTCAGTTTTCGACGCGCATCAGCCGGGCGCTGCTGTCGTCGAGCTGGCGCAATGTGGCGATCATGCGGGTGTGGAGTTCGAAGGCGCGTGATTGCTCGACAAGATCGACCATGGCATCGGTGAGATTGACGCTGGCCTGTTCAAGGTGACCGGATTGCAGCCGTGCTGTCGGATCGGGGGCGATGTCGCCGCCATCGCGCGCACGATAGAGGCCATCGGCCTGTTTTTCGAGCAGGGCGGCGGGCATGGTCGCCATGCTGATGCGGTCGATGACAGTGCGCTGGCCATCGGGCGTCAATGTGGAAATGCTGCCGTCTGCGGCAATTTCGATCGGGCCGGACGCATCGGTCAGGCGGATGTCGCCGCCATCGCCCTGGACGGCAAAACCGTCGCCAGTTCGCAATATGCCGTTTTCGTCGATCCTGAGATCGCCGCGCCGGGTGAGGGCGGGACGTCCCAGATCGTCGCTGACGCGCAGCCAGCCATCGCCCAGAAGCGCGACATCCAACGCGCGGCCTGTCTCGATGGCGACGCCTGCGGCAGTGTCGGTATGGCTTGGCAACATCCGCGACGGCGCGCGCGCCGCCTCGTTGCCGGCCAACAGCCAGGCCGTGCCAAAGCGTGCACTGTCGGCGCGAAAGCCGGGGGTTGCGGCATTGGCGGCATTGTTCGCGGTGACGGTCTGCGCCGCCATCGCCTGTCGCATGCCCGAAAGCGCGGTATAGCCAAGCCGGTCCATGGCGATCAGCGGATGTTGAGGATGGCTTGCGCCATCGTGTTGTCGGTCTCGATGGCGCGGGCATTGGCCTGAAAATTGCGCTGCGCTGTCATCATGTTCACCAGCTCTTCGGTGAGATCGACGTTCGAGCGTTCGAGCGCGCCGCTCAGGATATTGCCAAGGCCATCGGCGCCTGCTGCGCTGAACTGCGCCGCGCCGGAAATCCCGGTCAGGGCATAATGGGCATCGCCCACCTGTTTCAGTCCTTGCGGATTGGCGAAGCCGGCGACGGCCAGCCGCCCGAGCGCCAGTGTGTCGCCATTGGAATAGCTGGCGCTGACCAGCCCCTCGACATCGACGCTGACACTGTCGAGCCGTCCCGGTGTCATGCCGTTTTGCGTCAGTGCCAGAAGCGTGAAGGGCTGTGGGGCAACGCTGGTGGCAAGACCCGGCCGCAATGTTGCCGTGATGGGTGCCGCACCCGATGGTGGCGTGACCGGATCAAGCGCGACGGCGCCCGCAGGCGCGATCATCGCCCCGCTGCTGTCGAAGCTGAGCGCGATGGGCGTGGACGTCGCCATCTCGTTGCCGATGCTGACATAAGCGTCCCAGCTTTCGGTCGGGCTGGTGGCCGTGGCGGCAGCGGTGCGGACATAATAGATGGTGGCGGGCAGGGCATTGCCTTCGGCATCATAGGCCGTGGTCGAGGCGCTGCTGTTGTAGGTCGTGGGATCGAGCCGGTTGAAGGCATAGGGCGTGGTGGCGGTAAAGCGGGCGCTGGCGGGAATGACGTCTGCATCCGCCGACAGGGTGGCAGTGATGTCGATGGCGGTTGTGGCAATAGCCGGACCGGCGCGTTCGGGTACGCGCAGGCTTTGCAGCGCGCCCGCGCCGGTGGCGGTGATGACGCCATTCTGATTGACAGGATAGGCCTGAAGATGCCGTCCCTTGGCGTCGATGATCATGCCTTGCGCATCGGTGGAAAAACTGCCGTTGCGGGTGAACAATATGTCGCCTGTGCCGTCATCGGCGCGCACGGTGAAAAACCCCTGGCCTGTCAGCGCGAGGTCAAGCGCATTCAGGCTCGACTGGATCGAACCTTGGGTGAATTGCTGGGAAATGGCGCGCAAGGTTGCGCCCGCGCCATAGACGGTGCCGGGGTTTTGTAGCGGCGAGGTGGCGACGATATCGCTGAATTCGGCCCGCGCCCGCTTGAAGCCGACGGAATTGGCATTGGCGATGTTGTTCGACACGACCGACAGATCAGTCTGCGCCGTGGTGATGCCGGTGAGCGAGGTGTAAAGCGCCATGGCAAAGGCTCCTTCAGTCGCGGATTTCGTGGATGGCGGACAGGGGCAGGTTGCCCTGCCCGGCGATGTTGACAGCAATGGGTTGGTCGCCTGCGCCAAGGCTGACCGCTGTGACGCGGGCATGAACAAGTGGAGCCAGCGGCAGGATGCCATCTGCCGTCCGGGCTTCGGCTTCGACCTGCACAATATCCGCGTCCACCATCTGCCCGCTCTGGTCACGGCCATCCCAGACGAAGGGGATGCGGCCCGGGCTTTGGGGCCCGAGGTCGATTTCGCGGATCAGCGCGCCGTTGTCGGTGCGGATACGCACGACAAGCTGTTCACTGACCTGCGACAGGTCTAGCGCGCCCGACACATGGCCCGCCGGATCGGGCTGGGCGCGTGATGCGGCAATCAGGACGTTTTTGCCGATATAGCCGGTGGCCGCCGACAGACGGCTGTCGTCAAGCCGTGCGCCAAGGTCGCCAACAGCCGCCTCGATCCGGCTCAGGCCCGACACCTGGGCGAATTGCGCCATCTGGGCGATGAAGGCGCCGTTGTCAGCGGGGTTCAGCGGGTCCTGATGCTGCAACTGGGTGGTCAGCAGGCGCAGGAAATCGGCCTGCCCGAGCTGATCGCGGGATGCTGCGGTCGTACTTTGGCCAAGAGGTCCGGCAGCGGCGCCTGTGGCGGGGATCGCCGCGCTCATTGTCCGGCCCGCAAAGTGGCAAGGGTCAGCGCCTTGGCCGTGGCGAAGACCTCGACATTATTCTCATACTGCCGCGCGGCTTCCAGCATCTCGACCAGTTCTTCCATGGGATCGACGCCTGCCTGCCAGATATTGCCATCGGCATCGGCAAGCGGGTGATCGGGGGCGTGCCGGGCGGTCGGCTCCGGTCCGGCGCGCACCGTGCCGCGATAGGCGACAGTCGCAGTGCCCGTGGCATCGACATCCGTGGCAAAGACCGGCTTCATCGCGCGATAGGCCGCAGCCTTGCTGCCGGCCACCTGTCCCTGATTGGCGAGATTGCTGGCCGTCAGGTTCAGGCGCATCATCTGCGCGCTCATCGCCCGGCCTGCCACGTCCATTGCGGAAAGGGATTTCATCGTCATTCGCCTTTCAGGGCGCGCACCAGTGTCTGCGCCCGCGATTCAAGAAAGGACAGGCTGGCACGATAGCGCACGGCATTGTCGGCGAAGGCGGCCTGTTCGACCGCCAGTTCGACGGTATTGCCATCAAGGCTGGCCATCAGCGGCTGGCGATACAGCAAGGGCGGCGAAGCGCGGCCACCGCCGTCTGTGCTGCTGCGTTGTTTCAGGGCGGCGGCGAAATCGATGTCGCGCGCCTTGTAGCCCGGTGTTGCCGCATTGGCGATGTTCGACGCCAGAAGCTCCATGCGCTGCCAGCGCAGCTGCAAGGCATGGCCGCCCGCATCGAGATAGCTGTTGAAGCCTGTCATCTTTCCGACATCCTGTTGTTGTCGGACTTGTCTAAGCAAATGGCGTGCCACATTGTCGGGCGCCGGAAAAAGACGAGGGAAGAGGTCATTTTCCGTCTTGGCAGATATCTTGCTTGGCCCGTGCCATGACGACGATATTCCGACGCCGCGCCCTGATGCTGGCAGGGTTGCTTTCATCATGGCCGGTTACGGCATCCCTGGCCGGAGACTGGGCGGCCGACGCCGATGCGATGGCGCAGGCGCGGCAACGCAGCCTGATATGGGGGGCGGTAGACAAGGCGCGTCCCTGTGCTGCGCCGCCGCAACTGCACTGGGTGCAGGGTGGCGGTGTGTTGCGGATCGGCTGCACCGCGCCCGCGCCGGGATGGAGCCATTATGTGCCCGCGCGTGTAGCGGGACGCAGCCAGACGGCCGCATCCGCAAGGACAGATGCGTCTGATCCGCCGGTGATCCAGCGCGGCGATCCGGTCGATGTGACAGTGACGCGGGCAGGGCTGAGCGTGACACTCCGCGGTGCGGCGCTGGAGGCCGCGCGGAAAGGCGCACGGTTCAGGCTCAGGACAGGCGCGCGCGGCACCGTCATGACCGTTGAAGCGGTCGCGGCCGGACAGGCACGCCTGCCCGATTTAAGATCTGATTAAGCCTGCCGTATCCGGGTGCAGATTGAAATTGGAGGTCTGGATCATGGATGTGAGCCGAATGTTGCCCGCCGGGCCGTCGCCGCAGACAGGGCGCCTTGCCACCCGTCCCGATGTGGCGGCGGGTGTGGCGGATGTCATGACGGGCGGAAATGCACCTGTGGCGAACCCGGCGACTGTGACAGCGCGCGCGCTGGCCGGGCAGTCTGCGCCCGTCGATCAGGAGCGTGTCATGGCGATCCGTCTGGCACTGGCCGAGGGACGCTATGCCGTTGATCCTGCAGCGCTGGCCGCGGCCATGATCGCCCGCGACCTGCCGTGAGCGCGGACTGCCCGCTTGCCGCGCTGGAGGCGGCGCTGGCCGCGCGCGATGCAAGCGCGATCATAGAGGCTTGCGAGAGGATCCGGGCCGGTCTGGCTGCGGGCAAACGCGTTGATCCGGTGGCGTTGTCGCTGGTGGGGGCACGTGTGGCGCTGCTGCATCGTGCAGTGACGCACCGTTTGCGAACCGATCGGCAACTGGCAACGGGAGGGGTTGATGCTGTGGCCTGACATGCTGCTCGCCATTCTGAATGCTGGTCTGATTCTGGTCGGCCTGTCGCTATTGCGTCGTCTTGCGCGCACCATGGCCGAGATGGACCGTCTGCGCGCTGACCAGAAATCGATGCTGGTGCTGTTTTTCGAACTTCTGGGCGATCTCGACCGTGCGGCGCGACAGGATGTGGCGCGAACAACAGCGGCTGATCCGGGGGCGTCCGATCCGGCTGGCGGCGGCAGCCTGCGGCAGGCGGTCGAGGCCGCCATCGCTCTCGCAACCGAAGTGCGCGATCCTGCGCAACTGGCCCGGCGCACGGGGGTCAATCTTGCTGTCGCGCGCGCTGTCATCGCTTTTCATGGTCACAGCGCCGCGCACTAGCCGCGCACGCGTATGCGGTCAGGATTCGACGAGTTTCACAAGGCGGCGTTCCAGTGGCGCAAGTACCCCCGCCAGATCATGGCCCCGTTTCAGGATGGTGCCAAATTCGCCGATCAGGGCATATTGCCCCTGCCGATCGCGCAGGGCCGGACGTTTGACGATCTGGCAGTCGGGGCGTTCGGCGGCACGGCGGAAGGCCGAGAAAATGGCGGCATCCCGCTCCATTGCCAGTGCATAGTCGCGCCAGTGACCGGCGACGACCATGCGGCCGTACAGATTCATGACAAGATTGAGTTCGGCCCGGTCGAAAACCACCTGGGCAGGGCTGGCCGCGCCGGGGAATAGCGGCGTCACATTCATCCGGCGGCGCGATCCTGATCGTCTGTTTTCTTCCCGGCCGCATCGCGTTCGGCGATCAGTTCCGACAGCCGGGCACGCAGAGTTTCGACTTCGCAACGCAGGATTTCCAGCTTTTGCGTCTGCGGGTCGAACAGGTCGCTGCACGGTGTGCCATAGGGCAGAAAGGGCTTGGCGTAATCGGCGGCCTCGACCAGCACGGGCCGCGCCGGAATGCCGGTGACGGTCGTGCCTTCGGGCACATCCTTGGTGACGACGGCATTGGCACCCACGCGCGCACGCGGTCCCACGGTGATGGGTCCCAGCACCTGAGCGCCCGATCCAATTATCACGCCGTCTTCCAGCGTCGGGTGGCGCTTGCCGGGGATGCCATTGGCCGGATTGGTGCCGCCCAGCGTCACGCACTGGTAGATCGTGACATTGTCGCCGATGTCGGCGGTTTCACCAATGACGACAAAACCATGGTCGATGAAGAAATTCCGGCCGATGCGCGCACCGGGATGGATGTCGATCCCGGTCATCAGCCGGGCGATGTGATTGACGAGCCTGGCCAGGAAAAACAGTTCGCCCCGGAACAGGAAATGCGCGACGCGATGCAGCGCGAGCGCATGCACGCCGGGGTAAAGCAACACTTCCCAGCGGCTGCGCGGCGCGGGATCGCGCGCCTTGACCGAATCCAGATATCTTACAAGCGAACCGAACATGTATCTCGTCCAATGGCCGAACTGGAGGCAATCTATGCCTTCGTCGACGGTTTCGCCAGTCCCGGCATGTCGGCTTTGGGCAAATACAGCTTTCCGGCCCGCAACCGAAAATCATTTGTCGTTGTTCATGACGAACGTCTAAGCCCGGAGTCGGATTCGCAAGGTGTGTTTGAATGCTGCAAGAACTCATGACGCAGGACATCCTCTGGTTCGTCGCTGTCGGCTTTGCCGCGCAGATCGTCGACGGCGCGCTTGGCATGGCGTTTGGCGTCATTTCCAGCACTTTGCTTGTCAGCCTCGGCGTGCCGCCTGCTGCCGCATCAGCCGGGGTGCATACAGTGGAAAGTTTCACGACCGCCGTGTCGGGCATCAGCCACGCCATCGCCCGCAATATCGACTGGAAGCTGTTTGCGCGGCTGGTTGTGCCCGGCGTGATCGGCGGTGTGCTGGGTGCCTATGTCCTGACGCAGATCCCCGCCGACCAGGCGCGTCCGATCGTGCTGGCCTATCTTGTCACCATTGGCACTGTGCTGGTCTATCGCGGCCTGCGCTATCCGCCCGTGATCAGAAAGCCGAAAGTCGTGGCGCCGCTCGGCCTGATCGGCGGTTTTCTGGATGCCGCAGGCGGTGGTGGCTGGGGACCGATCGTCACCAGCAACCTTCTGATGCAAGGGGCTGCGCCGCGTCAGGTTGTCGGCACGGTCAACTTTGCCGAATTTTTCCTGACAGTCTCTGTCTCGGCGACTTTCCTCGTGGCGCTGGGGCCGGAATTCTTCACCAAGGCCACGCTTGGCCTTCTGATCGGCGGCATGCTTGCCGCGCCATTTGGCGCCATCTTCGCGAAGAAAGTGCCCACCAAGCTGCTGCTGATTCTCGTGGGTATCGTCCTGCTCTCCACCAGCAGCTTCGGCCTGATCAAGGCATTGAGCTAATCACAGGGATATCCCCGCGGACGACGGTCACAGTCGCCCGCGAGGATGTCTGTTCATGTGATCAGCCGATCGCTTGCAGCGTCTTTCCGACGGCGGCAATAACAGCCGCCATGCGCAGCGCGGTGTGGATCACCTCGGTTGACACGCCATGATCGCGCAGCACCTTTTCATGGCTGTCGATGCAGGCACCGCAGCCGTTGATAGCCGAGACGGCAAGGCTGAACAGCTCGAAATCGTCCTTTTCGATACCGTGCGTGCCGATGGCATTCATACGCAGGCGTGCGGGCAGGCGGCTGTATTCCTTGTTAGAAGCCAGGTGCGTGGCGCGATAATAGACGTTGTTCATCGCCATGATCGCTGCCGCCGATTTTGCGGCGTTCAGCGCAACCTCGGACATCACCGCTGCCGCTTCGGCTTCGGCGGCCACGATCAGCGGACGATGGCCGGTGGCATGGGCGCAGGCGACAAGCGTGCCATATTTCTGCTGATCGCTGAGCGTGGCATCGCTCAGCATCGAGGAGACGTTGAGGCGCAGATCCTTGGCAAAGTCGGGCAGGGTGCGCGCGAGATCGTTCACGGACATGGCATCCGCTCCTTTCGATAGCTTTTGAGGAGAATGGGGAGGGCAGGCGGGTGGGACAGGCGCGGGGGCAACGCCTGTCCCGGGGTGTGCCGGCGGTTTTTTGCCGCCAGCTTCAGTCAAGGGGCGTTCAGGCCGCCGGCTTCAGAACGTCCTGACCTTCCTGCCAGTTGCAGGGGCAGAGCTCGTCGGTCTGAAGCGCGTCGAGCACGCGCAGCGTTTCCTTCGGATTGCGGCCGACGTTCAGGCCGTTCACCGTGACATGCTGGATGACATTGTCCGGATCGACGATGAAGGTGGCGCGGAAAGCAACGCCTTCGGTCGGGTGAACGATGCCAAGGCCATTCGCCAGCACCTTGTTGTTGTCGGCAAGCCACGGGAATTCGCAGGCGGCCAGGCGTTCGTCCGACTTGCGCCAGGCGAAGTGAACATGGCTGGTGTCGGTCGATGCACCGATGAGCACGGCATCACGATCGGCGAAATCCTGTGCCAGTTCGCCATAGCCGATGATTTCGGTCGGGCAGACGAAGGTGAAGTCCTTTGGCCAGTAGAAGATGACCTTCCACTTGCCGGGGAAGCTGTCGTGGCTCAGCGTTTCGCCGGCCGGCAGTGCACTGACGCCCTGCTGAACAGGCACGGTGAATTCGGGAAGCTTGTCTCCAACGGTCAGCATGTTACGCTCCTTACGCTCTGGGGTGGTGAATTGATGGTTGGCTTATGCGGGCTGAGGAATTATCAATCAAATTGATAATTCGCATATGACTGATCGATTATATCAATGACATTCCTGCCGACCATCAAACAGCTGCAATATCTGACCGCCTTGCACGAGCATGGACATTTCGGCAGGGCGGCGGATGCCTGTTTTGTGACGCAATCGACGCTGTCCGCCGGAATCCGCGAGCTGGAAACCTTGCTTGATGCCGATCTTGTCGAGCGCACGCGCCGCGTGGTGCGTTTCACCCCCTTGGGCGAACGCATAACCAAAAAAGCCTATACCGTTCTGCGCGAGGCAGATGAACTGGCGGCTCTGGCGCGCGCGGCGGGAAAGCCACTGTCGGGCGAACTGAGGCTGGGGGTGATACCGACGATCGCGCCATTTTTTCTGCCAAGAGCGCTGCCGCCGCTGCGTGCCGCCTATCCTGATCTGAAACTTTATCTGCGCGAGGAAACCAGCGCTGCCGCTTGCGATAGCCTTGCGCGCGGACAACTGGATTGCGTGCTCCTCGCACTGCCTTTTGCCTGCGGCGATGTCGCGTCCAGCGTGCTGTTCAACGACCCGCTGTTTGTCGCGTTCCACAAGGACGATGTCGTCGATCCCCCCATGCCGTTTCCCGCCGATCGAATCGATGAAAAGCATCTGCTTTTGCTGGAGGACGGCCATTGTCTGAAAGAACATGCGCTGTCGGCCTGCAACCGCCCTGAACTACGCGCCGAAGCGTCGATGATGGGAACGTCTTTGCATACGCTGGTGCAGATGGTCGATAACCGGTTGGGCCAGACCTTGCTGCCCGGCATGGCGATCGATGCCGGCATATTGAATGGTACGCATGTGAAGGCGACGCCGCTGGCGGGCCAGGCCGCCTATCGTGAGATTGCGCTGGTCTGGCGCGCATCGTCGCCGCGCGCCGATGAGTTCCGCCTGCTGGGTCAGGCGCTGATGCAGGCCACGGCGGAATTGTCAGCCAGGGCCTGATCGGCTTTATGGTACGCAATCAAGCAATCATAAAGTGGAGGAGTATCGCATGATGAAAGCCGTTCTGTGCGTCGAACATGGTTTGCCCGAGGCACTGGTGGTGCGCGATATCCCCGTGCCGCAGCCGGGCGCGGGCGAGGTGCGGCTGAGAGTGCGCGCGGCGGGTGTCAATTTTCCCGATACGCTGATCATCCAGAATCTCTATCAGTACAAACCCGCCCTGCCATTCAGCCCCGGCACCGAGGCTGCGGGCATTGTCGATGCGGTGGGCGAGGGTGTTACCGGCTGGCAGGTCGGCGACAAGGCGATCGCCATGATCGGCAATGGCGCCTTTGCGGAATATCTCATCGCGCGCACCGACCAGATCGTACCGATGCCCGATGCCATGCCGTTCGACGTCGGTGCGGGATTCACTATGACCTATGCCACCTCGCATCATGCGTTGAAACAGCGTGCCCAGCTCAAGCCTGGCGAAACCGTTCTGGTACTGGGCGCAGCCGGCGGCGTTGGCCTGACGGCGGTGGAAATCGCCAAGGTCATGGGCGCGCGCGTCATCGCCGCTGCATCCAGCGATGAAAAGCTGGCGCTGTGCCGCCAATATGGCGCCGACGAGACGATCAACTATACGACCGAGGACCTGCGCGAAGGCATCAAGCGTGCCACCGGCGGCAAGGGGCCGGGCGTGGTCTATGACCCGGTAGGCGATCGTTTTGCCGAACCGGCCTTCCGCTCGATTGCCTGGGGCGGGCGTTATCTCGTTGTCGGTTTTGCCGCTGGCAAGATACCGGCGTTGCCGTTCAATCTGCCGCTCATCAAGGGGGCGTCGATCGTCGGCGTGTTCTGGGGCGCCTTCACCGAAAAAGAGCCGGACCTGCACCGCGACAATATGCGCGAACTGCTGGAATGGTATGCGGCAGGCAAGCTCAAGCCCCACGTCAGCAGGCATTTTCCGCTGGATGAAGGGGCAGCGGCGATTCGCTGGATGATGGACCGCAAGGCAACCGGCAAGGTCGTGGTGACGGTTGCCTGAACCGCAACCACGCCCCCTGCGACCAGCAGCCGCGCTTGTTTTGCACCTAGCCATGATGGCAGGTGATGCGATCACCAGTTGCGTGCGCGCGATAAATGCCTAAAAGCGGACGCAATTGAACGATCCTGTGACAGGAGACGATTATGGCAAATGCCCGGCCTTCGGCGCGGCCTCTGAGCCCCCATCTTTCAATCTGGCGCTGGCGCGCCAACATGACGGTGTCGATTTTTCACCGCATTACCGGCAGCGCGCTCGCTTTTGGCGTGGTGTTGCTCATGCTGTGGGGTCTTGTCGCCCTCGCCAGCGGTCCTGAGGCCTATGGCGTGTTTCACAAGGTGGCCAGCGGTCCCATCGGCCTTGTCGTGCTGATTGGCTGCACCTGGGTTGCCTTCCAGCACATGCTGTCGGGCATCCGTCACCTGATCATGGATACCGGCGCAGGCTATGCGCTTGATTCCGCTCGTAATTCCGCGATCCTGACCTTTGTCGGATCAATCATCCTGACCGCGCTCGTCTGGGCGCTGGTGCTTCTGTAAGGAAACGGCACAATGGGAACGGGAACCCAGATCGGCCGCGTTCGCGGTCTTGGCAGCGCCAAGGCGGGGACGGGCCATTGGTGGCAGCAGCGCGTGACCGCGCTTGCCAACCTCGTGCTTGTCGTGTGGCTCATTGCGTCGCTCGTGATGCTCCCCGGCCATGATTACCACACCATGATCGACTGGCTGCGCCAGCCGCTTGTCACGGTGCCGGTGGTCCTTATGATCCTCAGCATTTTCAATCACATGAAGCTCGGCCTTCAGGTTGTGATCGAAGACTATTTCCACAGCGAAGGCAGCAAGATCGCAGCCCTGCTGGCGCTCAAGGCCTATGCCGTCGCCGGTGCGGCCGTCGCCGTCTTCTGCGTTCTCAAAATCGCATTCGGAGCCTGAGACGAACGATGACGCAAAGCTATCAGATCATCGATCACACCTATGACGCCGTGGTTGTCGGCGCGGGCGGCTCTGGCCTGCGCGCGACGATGGGCATTGCCGAAACCGGCCTGAAAACGGCCTGCATCACCAAGGTGTTCCCGACCCGCTCGCACACGGTTGCGGCACAGGGCGGCATCGCGGCGGCACTTGGCAACATGGGTCCCGATCACTGGACCTGGCACATGTACGACACCGTCAAGGGGTCGGACTGGCTGGGCGATCAGGACGCGATCGAATATATGGTGCGCGAAGCGCCTGCCGCAGTTTATGAACTGGAGCATGCTGGCGTGCCGTTCAGCCGCAATGCCGACGGCACCATCTATCAGCGTCCCTTCGGTGGCCATATGCAGAACATGGGCGAAGGTCCGCCAGTGCAGCGCACCTGCGCCGCTGCCGACCGTACCGGCCATGCGATGCTTCACGCGCTTTATCAGCAGAGCCTGAAGTACGCGGCGGACTTCTTCATCGAATACTTCGCCATCGACCTGATCATGGAAAATGGCGAATGCCGCGGCGTGATCGCGCTGTGCATGGATGACGGCACGATCCATCGCTTCCGTTCGAAGGCGGTCGTGCTGGCGACCGGCGGCTATGGCCGCAGCTACTACACCGCCACTTCGGCCCACACCTGCACCGGCGACGGTGGCGGCATGGTGCTGCGCGCGGGCCTGCCG
>CAZWMK010000060.1:0-13669 GCA_964635065.1 uncultured Sphingomonadaceae bacterium
TGCCCGATGCGTTTGTCGGCCGTCATCCCTTCCCCGGACCGGGCCTCGCCATCCGCATCCCCGGAGAGGTCAGTCAGGAGAAGGCCGACATTTTGCGCAAGGCCGACCGAATCTATCTGGAAGAAATCCGCAAGGCGGGTCTTTACGATGCGATCTGGCAGGCTTTCGCGGTCCTGCTGCCCGTTCGTACCGTGGGCGTGATGGGCGATGGCCGGACTTATGATTACGTTTGTGCGCTCCGGGCCGTCACCTCGGTCGATGGCATGACGGCGGATATCTATCCTTTCGAACCGGCCTTCCTCTCGGCGGTCGCCACGCGCATCGTCAACGAAGTGAAGGGCATCAACCGCGTGGTCTATGACTATACGTCGAAGCCGCCCGGCACGATCGAATGGGAGTGAGCCGCATGGCGATCACGCTTTATGGCATTCCCAACTGCGACACGATGAAGAAG
Source organism: uncultured Sphingomonadaceae bacterium (assembly GCA_964635065.1). Classification (GTDB taxonomy): domain Bacteria; phylum Pseudomonadota; class Alphaproteobacteria; order Sphingomonadales; family Sphingomonadaceae; genus CAZWMK01. Next base: position 455 of record CAZWMK010000060.1, read on the forward strand.
GCGCGCGTCTGGCTTGATGGCGCGGGCGTCGCCTACGCCTTTCACGATTACAAGAAGGCGGGTATCGACGCGGCGACACTGGCGGGCTGGGCCGCGAAGGTCGGCTGGGAAAAGCTGTTGAACAAGGCGGGCACAACGTTTCGCAAGCTGCCCGAGGCCGACCGCGCCGACCTTGATGAGGCGAAGGCGATTGCGCTGATGGTCGCACAGCCCGGCATGATCAAGCGCCCGGTGCTCGTGCGGGACGGAGAAATCCATGTGGGCTTCAAGCCCGAAGTTTACGCAGCGCTTTTTGCTGCCTGATTTGTGGGAGGATGAACGATGACGCGCACACTGGTGTCCACGGGCTCGCCCTTTGAAAAATCGTTCGGCTATAGCCGGGCCGTCGTCCAGGGCGACTGGGCCTTTGTTTCGGGTACGACCGGCTATGACTATGCCACGATGACCATGCCCGAAGCCGCCGTCGATCAGGCACGCAACATTCTTGCGACGATCGGAAAGGCGCTGGAAGAAGGCGGTTTCAGCATGGCCGATGTCGTGCGCGCGACCTACTATATCACCGATCCGGCTTATTGGGGCGAAATCGGCCCGGCGCTGGGTGAGGTGTTCGGCGAGATCCGTCCGGCGGCCAGTTGCGTCGTGGTCGGGTTGGTGAAGCCGGAAATGAAGGTTGAGATCGAGGTGACGGCGCTCCGCCGCACCTGAAAGCGCGGACAGGAAAGGGCAGTCATGTCCACCACCTACACCCTCGACACATCCACCAGCCGCGCCCGCCCCTTGCCGGAACCGGTGCGGCGTCTGACGGTCCCCGCCATTGCCCGACGCAAGGGTGGCGAGCCGATCGTCATGCTGACGGCCTACACGGCGCGCATGGCGCAGTTGCTCGACCCGCACTGTGACATGCTGCTGGTCGGCGATTCGCTGGGGCAGGTGATCTATGGCCTGCCATCGACTGTGCCGGTGACGCTGGAGATGATGGCGGCGCATGGCGCAGCCGTGGTCCGTGGTTCCTATCATTCGCTTGTCATCATCGACATGCCGTTCGGCTCCTATGAGGAAAGCCCGGAACAGGCCTTTCGTTCGGCCGCGCGGCTGCTCAAGGAAACGGGCGCGGCGGGCGTGAAGCTGGAAGGCGGGACGGCGATGGCCGAAACCATCGCCTTTCTCGTGGCGCGGGGCATTCCCGTCGTTGGTCATGTCGGGCTGACGCCGCAGGCGGTGAACGTGCTTGGTGGCTATGGCGCGCGCGGCAAGTCGCAGGCCGAATATGACAAGATCCTCGGCGATGCCCGCGCGGTGGCCGATGCCGGCGCGTTTGTGCTGGTGATCGAGGGCGTGATCGAGCCACTGGCCCACGCCGTGACCGAGGCCGTGGGCTGTCCGACCATCGGCATTGGCGCCTCCGCCGCCTGCGATGGGCAGGTGCTGGTGGCAGAGGACATGCTGGGTCTGTTCGAACGCACGGCGCGTTTCGTCAAAAGGTTCGATAATCTGGCCGAACGCATCGATACTGCCGCCCGCGACTATGCCGCAGCCGTGCGCGATCGCAGCTTTCCGACCGACGCGCAGCTCTATCAGCCGCCCGCCGACAAATAGAGGCTTTGCGCCGCGCGGACAGGATCGCTAAGGTCCGCGCAGTTTGAGAGAATTGCAGGCAGACATGGCCACGGATACCGGACAACAAGACGCCTTCATCCGCGAAGTCGATGAGGAATATCGCCGCGATCAGATGCTCGGCTTGTGGCAACGCTATGGCCGCTGGCTTGTCCTCGGGCTCGGCGCGAGCCTGATCGCGCTGGCTGCATTGCTGTTCTGGCGCGAGGATCAGAAGCGTAAAGTCGCTGCCATGGCCGAGGCCTACACGCAGGCGCTGCCCAAGCTCGAAACGGGTGATGCCGCGGCAAACGCAGCCTTGGCCGATCTCGCGTCGTCGGGCAATCCCGGTTACAGCGCGCTGGCAAGGTTGACGCAGGCGACCGCAGCGCAGCGTGGCGGCGATACCGCAAAGGCGCTTGAACTGTACAAGGCGCTGGCGGCAGATGCCGCCCTTCCGCAGCCGCTGCGTGACATGGCGCAGATGAAGGCGATCCGGCTTGAATTCGATACGCAGCCCGTGGACAAGCTGATTGCCGCCCTGAAGCCGCTGGCCGTGCCCGGCGGCGCGTGGTTCGGGTCGGCTGGTGAAATGCTGGCGATGGCCTATCTGCGTGACGGCAAGCAGGACATGGCCGGTGCGCTTTTCTCGGAAATTGCCAAGGACAAGTCCGTTCCTGCCTCGCTCCGCGCGCGTGCCAGCCAGATGGCGGGCATGCTGGGCGCGACACCGCCTGGCGAAGACGCTGTGGCAGCCACTGCGCCGGCTGGCGCAGAAACCCCGGCCATGACGGCGAAGGCGGAGTGATCATGCGTGGATTTCTGACCGCCGGCCTTCTGGCACTGGCACTTTCCGGCTGTGGCATTTTCAGCGGTGGTGGCGACAAGAAGCCCAAAACCCCTACCGTGGGCGAGCGTCTTGCCGTTCTCACCTATGAAGCTGCGATCGAGGCGGATCCGGAGCTGGCGTCGCAGGCAATCGTGTTGCCGCCGCCGGTTGCCAATGTCAGTTGGGCGCAGCCGGGTGGCAGCGCCGATCGTGCCATGGGCCATCTCATGCTTGGCGAACGCGTCGCCAAGGCCTGGAGTGTGTCGATCGGCAGCGGCAGCGACAAGGTCCGCCGTTTGCTGAGCGGGCCGGTCGTGGCCGATGGTCGGGTATATACCATCGACACCCAGGCTGCCGTGCGCGCGTTCGATGCCCGTACCGGTCGCCTGCTCTGGTCGAACAAGATCAGCCGTCCCGGCGAAAAGGACCGCATTGCCTTTGGCGGCGGTGTCAGCATCGGCGCTGGCCGAGTCTATGCGACATCGGGCTATGGCCTTGTGGTGGCCTATGATGGTGCATCCGGCGCCCAGCTCTGGCGCGCCGATCTCAAGGTGCCACTGCGGGGGGCACCGTCGTTCGACGATGACCGCCTTTTCGTGATGAGCCAGGACAATCAGCTGATTGTCCTGAATGCCGCAAAGGGTGAGACATTGTGGGACGCGGTCGACACCGTCGAAGCGACGTCCCTGATGGGGGCTGCGCCGCCTGCGGTGTTCGCCGGCACGGCCATCGTTGGCTATTCCAGTGGCGACCTGATGGCGATGCGCGTCGAAAACGGGCGGGTCGTCTGGCAGGACACGCTGGCGCGCACGGGCCGCACCGCAGCGATCGCTGCTCTGACCGATATCGACGCGCCTGCCGTCATCGATTCGAACCGCGTCTATGCCATCGGCCATGGCGGCCGCCTTGTCGCCCTTGAACTGGCAACGGGCCAGCGCCTGTGGGAACGCTCTCTGGCAGGGGTTTCAAAGCCGTGGGTTGCCGGTGACTATGTCTATGTTGTGACCATCGATGGCGAACTGGTCGCCTTGACCCGTGCCGAAGGCAAGGTGCGCTGGGTGACGCAGCTGCAACGCTGGCGCAAGGAAAAGAAGCGCAAGGACCCCATTCGCTGGTCCGGGCCAGTGCTGGCGTCTGACCGGCTTGTTCTGACGAATTCGCTGGGCCAGATGGTGTCTGTCTCACCTTACACAGGCCAGCTGATGTCGTCGGTGAAGCTGGGTGAAGCTGCCTATATTGGCCCGGTCGTTGCCGACAGCAGCCTTTATGTGCTGACGGATGACGGCAAACTCTCGGCTTATCGCTGATCGCACACTGCCCGCCCGCTGGACGGACGGGCGGCAGGAGGAATGAATTGGCGGCACGTCGCCCTACAGTCGTTATCATCGGTCGTCCGAATGTCGGCAAGTCCACGCTGTTTAACCGGCTGGTCGGAAAGAAGCTCGCGCTTGTCGACGATACGCCGGGCGTCACGCGCGACCGGCGCGAGGGCGATGCGACCCTGTTCGATCTCGAATTCACCATCGTCGATACGGCAGGGCTGGAAGAAGAGGCCCCCGATACGCTGGCTGGGCGCATGCGTGCCCAGACTCATGCGGCGCTGGCCCACGCCGATCTCGCCCTGATGGTCATCGACGCCCGTGCGGGCCTGACACCGCTTGACCGGCACTTTGCCCGCTGGCTGCGCGAGCAGGATTTGCCCGTCGTGCTGCTGGCCAACAAGGCCGAGGGCAGGGCGGCGGAGCCCGGCATTTACGAAGCGCATGAACTGGGCTTTGGCGAACCCGTGCCGATTTCGGCGGAACATGGCGGCGGCCTTGCCGACCTGTTCGATGCACTGCGTCCCCATCTTGATCCGTTGATCGCCGAAATGGCAGAGGTGGCCGAAGCCGAAGATGTCGACGAAGAGGACGAGGCAGCCCTGCTAGCCGGTCCGCTCAAACTGGCGATTGTCGGGCGACCCAATGCCGGAAAGTCGACGCTGATCAACAGGATGATCGGCGAGGACCGGCTGGTCACCGGGCCGGAAGCCGGGATTACCCGCGATTCGATTGCGATTCCATGGGAGTGGCAGGGCCGCGAGGTTCGCCTTATCGACACCGCCGGTCTGCGCAAGCGCGCCAAGGTGCAGGAGAAGCTGGAAAAGCTCTCGGTTGCCGATACCAAGCGTGCTGTCGATTTTGCTGAGGTCGTCGTCCTTTTGCTCGATGCCACGCTTGGGCTTGAAGCGCAGGATCTGCGGATCGCCGACATGGTCCTTCAGGAAGGCCGCGCCCTGATCATCGCATTGAACAAATGGGATGCCGCCGAGGACCAGAGCCGTCTGTTCCAGGGGGTGCGCAAGGCGCTCGACGAAGGGCTGGCGCAGATTCGCGGCGTACCGCTGCTGACCGTATCGGGCTTGAGTGGCAAAGGGATCGACACGCTGCTGAAGGCCGCGTTTGAAATCCGTGCGCAATGGAGCCGCCGCGTCAGCACGTCGGCGCTGAACCGCTGGTTCGAGGCCGCGCTTGAACGCAACCCGCCCCCCGCACCGGGTGGCAAGCGCATCAAGCTGCGCTATATCACACAGGCGCGGACACGCCCGCCAAGCTTTGTCGTGTTCGGCAACCGGCTGGACGATCTGCCGGAGAGCTATCGCCGTTATCTGGTCAACGGCCTGCGTGACGAACTTGGCTTTGATGGCGTCCCGATCCGGCTCACCTTGCGCGGTGGCAAAAATCCCTACGCCTGACCTCCAGGGCGGATCAGTTGATGCGGGCGCGAAAGCGGATGGTGAAACTGCTGTTCGCCGCGATACTGCCGCCCGGAAGCCAGCGTAACGCCCTGACGGCGGGATCATAACCCGCAGCGGGCGAATAGCCCCATGTCGGGCTGCTGCCGGTGCCATAGCTGATGTTGCTGGCTGTGCAGCAACTGGCGCCACTCGACCCGGCGAGGAATTCGAATGGGCCGGTCAACGGACCGCTTCCGTCGAAATCGCCGTTGAAGAAGGACAGGTTGGCGGGCAGCAGGTCCTCGATCCTGACACTGTCGAGATCGACCGGGCTGCCCCCATTATTGGCGACCGTGATGCTGTAGATCATGTCGTTGCCGGGAACGGCAAAGCGGCTTTCGCCGACGGTCCCGATGGGTGCCGAGGATTTTGTGATGACGAGCGCAGGCATCGGGCAGAAGCTGATGTCGTGCACACCGATGCCCTGCTGACCGATCGTGCCGCTCGTGTAGGCCGCCGGCCCATTGGCATAGCGGATTTCCAGCTGGTTGATCGGTGCGGCGAAGCTGACGTTCAGGTCGCCATTCTGGGCAAAGTTGCCCGAGGCTGTGTCCCAGCCCACGGCTTCGTTCGCGGCCAGGGTGTGGCCCGATTGCGTGTGGGGACCGATGCGTACGGTTGATGGCGAAGTCCAGCCCGCGCCGCTGTAGTAGGGTGTCGACAGCGCCGGATTATAGTTTGTTGTTGCCAGCCGGCCGCTGACGCGGACAAAATCCCGATACTGACGGTTGGCGAAGTCGATATCCACCAGCTTCAGGCTGACATTGTGAACGGCCGTGCTGAAGTTGAACGTGATGATCGCGACATTGTTGGTGCTGTTGATGTTGTTGACGCGCGCATCGAAGATACTGGCGAGGAACAGCACTTTTTCATTGGTCGGGGTGCCGATGATCGTGTTGTTGATGGCGGGCGCTGTCACGCCGCTGATCGTGATGTAATCGGCATTGTCGCCGGTAAATTGCAGGCTGACGTTGCGCGTTGCCCCCGCGCCATTGGTCAGGGTGTAATTATGCGTCGTGGCTGTCGATAGCGAGCCGTTGGCATAGCTGTCCCAATCCAGCTGGAACCGGTTGGTGGCATCGCAGTTAGCCAACGCCGGTCCGGCCCACAGCGGGGCGGTCAGCGTAAGCATGGCGGCAAGATATGATGTGCGCATCGTCATGGCTTTGGCTATGCCATAGAGGTTGGTGGTAAAAACCGGCTTAAACATGCCGGAGCTGCGCGGAAGGTCTGATCATGTCACGGGTGCTCTATGGTTTTGGCACGTCTTCGGCAGCCTATCGCGTGCGCATCGCACTTGCGGTCAAAGGGCTGGACTGGGAAGGCAAGTCGATCGACCTTCTGGCCGGCGCGCAGCATGGTGTCGGTTACCGTATTCTCAATCCGCAGGGTCTGGTGCCGCTGCTGATCGACGGCGATGTCGCGTTGAATCAAAGCATGGCCATTATCGAATATCTCGACGAAACCTACCCCGAACCAAGTCTGCTGCCGGGGGACGCCGTCCAGCGCGCGCGCATTCGTGCGGCAGCACAGACGATTGCCTGCGATATCCACCCGCTGAACAATCTTCGCGTGCAGCAATATCTGAAAGACCCGCTTGAACAGCCGCAAGCCGCAGTGGACGACTGGGTGCGGCACTGGATCACGACAGGCTTTCAGCCGCTCGAGGAACTCGCCGAGGCAGGGCGTGGGCCCTATTTGTTCGGCGATCAGATCACGCTTGCCGACATCTGCCTTGTCCCGCAAATGGCCAATGCCCGTCGGGCGCGTGCCGACCTGTCGGCGTTTCCGAAACTGGTTGCCGTTGACAAGGCGCTCAACGCCCACCCCGCCGTGAAGGCAGCGCGACCGGAACACCGCAACGGCTGATTGCCTGTCCGTGTCGGCTATTCATATTGTTCGGGGACATAGCTGTCGTCGACAATGTCGCTGAACTTCGTCGTTGCCTTGTGGAACATCAACGGCACGATGCCGGTTGCACCGTGGCGCTGCTTGGCGACGATGCATTCGGCCCGTCCTTCGATGCGGTGCGCCTTTTCCAGCCACTTGTCGAATTTGTCGCCACCATCCTCGGGTTTCATCTGGGCGTGGTAATATTCCTCGCGAAAGACGAACAAAACGATGTCGGCATCCTGTTCGATGGTGCCAGATTCGCGCAGGTCAGCGAGTTGCGGACGCTTGTTTTCACGCTGTTCTACAGCACGGCTGAGCTGGGACAGGGCGAGTACAGGCACGTTCAGTTCTTTTGCCAGCATCTTCAGGCCGCGTGTGATTTCCGAAATTTCCTGCACGCGGTTGCCGTCGCTTGATCGTGCCGAACCTTGCAGCAGCTGTAGATAGTCGACGACGATGGCGCCGATGCCCTTCTGGCGTTTCAGGCGGCGGGCGCGGCTGCGCAGCGCGGCGATGGTGAGGCCGGGCGTATCATCGATGTAGAGGGGCAGTTCCTGCAATTCGGCGGCAGCGCGGGCGAGATTGCGAAACTCGGCCTGGCTGATCTTGCCCATGCGCAAATCTTCGGAACTGATACCCGATTGTTCGGCCAATACGCGGGTTGCCAGCTGGTCGGCCGACATTTCAAGGCTGAAAAACGCAACGCCCGCACCAGGGCTGATATCTTCACCGCGCGCCATGTCATGCATCAGACGCTGCGCTGCCGAAAAGGCGATGTTGGTCGCCAGCGCCGTCTTGCCCATGGCGGGGCGCCCGGCAAGGATGATGAGGTCGGAACGGTGAAGCCCGCCGATCTTGCTGTTCAAACCATCAAGACCCGTGGTGATGCCTGACAGATGACCGCCTGATTTCAGCGCGCGTTCGGCCATTTCCACGGCCAGCATGGCCGAATGGGCAAAGCTCTTGACCGATCCCGCGACCTCGCCCTGCTCCGCGACCTTGTAGAGCGCGATTTCCGCATCCTGGATCTGCGCGAGCGGGTCGACGTCCTCGCTGGTATCTGTTGCTTTTTCGACCAGTTCGCGGCCAACGCGGATCAGTTCGCGCAATATGGCGAGATCATATATCTGCTGGGCGAAATCACGCGCGGCGATCAGCGCCGATGAATCTTCGGTCAGGCGGGCGAGATAGGCAGGCCCGCCGAGCTCCGCCATCACGGGGTCGGCTTCGAACAGGGGGCGCAGCGTCACCGGATTGGCGATCATGCTGCGGTCCACAAGCTTTAGAATCTGTTCGTACACGCGGCCATGCAGCGGTTCGTAGAAATGTTCGGGCCGCAGTTTCAGCTGGACATCTTCGACCAGCCGGTTGTCGATCATCAGCGCGCCAAGCAGCGCGGCCTCGGCTTCGATATTGTGCGGCACGGCGGCGGCCTCGGCTGGCGCCGGGGCAAAATTCTGGAGCATGGTGGCCATGGCGCCATTGTCGGGACTTTCCGTCGCCACGACAAGGGGGGCGGTGGAAAAAGCCCGTGGGTGGAACTGTGGATAAGCCGGGTTGCCTAGTGGATTTCGCGGGCAAGTTCTTCGAACAGGCCGGGAATGGCCCGCAGATGATCGCGTTCGGCATCGATGATCGCGTGGAAGGCTGCGGTTTTGATCTGGTGCGCCTTTCCAGCCGGCAGAGCGCGGTCTTTCGGCATGGCGCTGAGCACAATGTCGATCAGCCGGTCTGCCCCGTGCAGACGCCCCCACAGATAGTCATTTTCACGATAGGCGCGCGAGAAAAAACCACCAAAACTGTTGAAGGAAACGCCCTTGAGGGTCGCCATCACACCGCCTTCGCGAATCGCCGTGGCATCATCGGGCGATAGTCGGTCGACCTTGATTTCATCGAACTCGTCCAGGCCTTCGCCCTGCAGCAGCGGCAGCGTCGCCATGTCGAAGAAGGGGAAGCCGAGATAGGCGCGCATCATCCCTTCGCGCAGCGCGTCCGGCAGCCTTTCCATCAAGAGCGCCATCAGCCGCTGATCGGTCGCGGCATCCAGCGCCCGCAGTGCCAGCCGGTCCGAAAGGGCGGCGAGTGCGGCGGCGATGTCGCGGTCAGGCGGCGGCGAATCTTCCGTGCGGGCGGAACGGAAGAACGCCGTATCGCGGCGGTCGAGAAAAGGCGCGAGCAGTTCATAGAGCACTGTGCGGATCTGGTCGCACTGATCGCGCGCTGCCATGTCGGCGGGATTTTGCAACTCGGTCAGGCGACGGATGAGAAAGCGCAGGCGACGGATGCGATAACCAAGGTCGAACTGTCGCATGAAATCGATGTAGCGTGCGCGCTGTTCAGCGTTGCTCGTCGTCAGGCAGATGTTGTCGATGCCTTCCGCCCGGATCCAGCGCCACAGGGCCGTGCGCGCACGTTCATGGTAGCCACGGTCGCCGGGGGCATGGCCAAAGGCCAGCAACTCGGCCGCCGCTTCAACAACATGGCTCAATTTCAGATGGGCATAGCCCGCATAGGCAAAGCCCGCTTTTTGGGCGGCGGTTTCATTGAGGCGCCTGCGCCACAGGACAAAGCGGCGCGGTGTCGGACGGCGCCAGAAAATGGCCCGCCCAATGGCCGATTCGATTGCGGCATCGACATCGGGGCGCATGCCGGAAACAACATGGCGCAACCGGCGGACACGACGCGACAGTCCCTCGATGGCTTCGAGGTCGTCGCGGATCGGCTGTTCGCGCGGAATATCGGCCAGCGACCGCAAAATGGTGGTGAAAAAACCCGGCTGGCCGGGACTGCCCTTGCCGACACTGAGGCCGCGCTGCCCCGATTTCGGATCGATATAGACGAACCGCCGATCGACTTCACGGTGGGCTGGGCGGTTGCGCAGGGCTTCGATCGCAGGCGCAAAGGGGGCGTTGTTCAGTACGCTGCCATCGATGAGCACGGCCTGCGCCGGGTCAAGACCCGCTGTGACATAACGCGGAAAGGTGTGCGCGAGAAAATCGGCGCGGTCGGGCCAGTCCATGTTGCGTGCCGCCAGCACCGCATCCAGTTCTCCGACCTGAAATGGCGGAAAGGCACCGGGAAAAGAAGCGGTGGCACGGGCGGCAAAGGTCAGCGACGGCAGGTCGGCCAACATGCGCGCATCGCGATCACGGCCATGGCCGTTGCCATTTCTTGCCCGAAAACTGATGACCTTGCGGTGTTCGGTTTCCGTGATTTCCGCAGGGGAATGCAGGCGCAAGCGTTCGGGGAAGCCATTGTAATCAGTGACTGTCACGAAGAGATCGAGTGGCTGCGCCGTCGGGATCAGTGGCGGGCTGACCGGCTTCGCCTGCATCGCAGCCAGCGCATCGAGCAGCATGGTCGTGAATATTGGACCGGAGAAGGGCGGCTCGAACCAGCGGGCGCGGACAAAGCGCGACAGTTTCTGCCGCACCTCCGTCCGCGCGGCTGGGTCGATCGCGCGGTCGATGCTGTCTGACCGTCGCCGTTCGGCATACCAGGCCAGTGGCGCTGCGTAGATCTTGCTCCAGCGCGAGAGCGGCTGTGCTTCGGGGGCCAGCAGTTCCTCGACATCGGCCTGCCGCAGCCAGAGATCGCGCAGCACCTCCATGTCATAGCCGCCCGCGATGGCATGGGCCAGGAACACGCCATTGATCCCCCCCGCCGAGGCGCCCGCGACGATATCGACGAGGACACGCAGGTGGACATGCGGCTGGATCGCGACCAGAAGATCGGCATAGACGCGTTCGCTGTCGCTCAGGCGGGCGATCGCCGCATGCGGATCGGGCGCATGGACGGCGGAGCTGGCGCGCAGCAGTTTCCAGACTTCCTTGGTGACGCCATGCATGTAGACTGCCAGGCTGACCCCACCATAGCAGACCAGCGCGAGCCTGAGTTCCTTTTCCCGCACGCCTGTCCTGTGACCCCGTTTCTTGCTGTCCGGTCAGCATGGCACGCTGGCCGATGCTTGTCGAATGACACTATTGTGCAGCGACCGCCGTCGTGTCCTGATCGGCTTCGCGCTGTTGCAGCGCCCACATTTCGGCATAGCGCCCGCCCGCGGCCAGCAATGCATCGTGCGTGCCGCGTTCGACCAGCCGTCCGGCGTCGAGCACGATGATCTCGTTGGCATCGGTGATCGTTGACAGGCGATGGGCGATGACAAGCGTGGTGCGCTGGGCAGAGATGCTGGCAAGCGCATCCTGAATGTCCTGCTCGGTCTGGCTGTCCAGCGCACTTGTCGCTTCGTCGAGAATAAGGATGCAGGGGTTTTTGAGGATGGTGCGGGCGATTGCCACGCGCTGCTTCTCGCCGCCCGACAGTTTCAGGCCGCGTTCGCCGACGACCGTGTCATAACCTTCGGGCAGGCGCGTGATGAAATCATGGATCTGTGCCTGCTTTGCCGCTGCTTCGATTTCGGCCTGCGTTGCGCCTTCCCTGCCATAGCCGATGTTATAGGCGATGCTGTCGTTGAACAGCACCGTGTCCTGAGGGACGATGCCAATAGCTGCGCGCAGGCTGGCCTGCGTGACCTGCCGGATGTCCTGTCCGTCGATCGTCACGCGACCGCCGGCAATGTCGTAGAAACGATAGAGGATGCGGCTGATCGTCGATTTGCCCGCGCCCGATGCGCCGACGATGGCAAGCTTGCTGCCCGCCGGTACGTCGAAGCTGACGCCATGCAGAATCTGGCGCTGCGGGTCATAGGCGAAATCGACCGCCTCGAAACGGACATGGCCGCCTTGTGTCCGCAAGGGCAGGGCATCGGGCCGATCGGCGATTTCGGTGTGGGTATCGAGGAGCGTGAACATCTGCTCCATGTCGATCAGCCCCTGCTTGATCTCGCGATAGACCCAGCCGAGCATGTCGAGCGGCCGGAACAGCTGCATCAGCAGCGCATTGACCAGCACCACGTCGCCGACCGAAAAACGCCCGCTCGACCAGCCCCAGACCGTGTAGGCCATGGCGCCGCCCATCATCAGGTTGGTGATGAAGGACTGGCCTATGTTGAGCACGGCGAGTGACGTCTCGTTTTTCACCGATGCATCGGCATAGCGGCGCACGGCTTCGGCATAGCGCGTTTCTTCACGTTGTTCGGCACTGAAATATTTGACCGTTTCGTAATTCAGCAGCGAATCGACGGCGCGCTGTGTCGTCTTGTTGTCCTGATCGACCATCTGGCGCCGGAGCTTGTTGCGCCAGTCAGTCACGATGCCGGTGTAGCTGACATAGGCAACCACCATCACCAGCGTCGCCGCCACCAGCGGCCAGCCCAGATTGATCCAGAAGATGACGCAGACGGCGATCAGTTCAAGCGCAGTCGGCGCAATGTTGAACAGCAGGAAATAGAGCATCGAATCGATGCTTTTCGTGCCGCGCTCGATGATGCGTGTCAGGGCGCCGGTGCGCCTTTCGAGGTGAAAGCGCAGTGACAGGCGGTGGATATGGGCAAAAACGTCGGCTGCCAGTTCTGCCGCTGCCGACTGGCCGACCCGCTCGAAGAGTGCGTTTCTGACATTGTCGAACAAAACGCCGCCAAAACGCGCGGCGGCGTAGGCCGTCACCAGGCCGATGCCAAGCAGCATGGCCTCGTTCGTCGGTGTTTGCAGCGCGTCGATCACCCCTTTGTAGGCAAAGGGCATGAGCAGCATGGTCGCCTTGGCGATGAGCACAAGGGCCAGCGACAGGACGACGCGCAGCCTTAATCCCGGCCGCCCATGCGGCCAGAGATAGGGCAGGAAACGCCGGAGCGTCTGCAGATCGGGATCCGGGGTAGCCATCTGCCTTCCATAGGCTGTCAGGCCGCCCGCGGGAACCGGATTAATCGAACAGGCTCGATACCGAGCTTTCGTCGGCGATACGGCGGATGGCCTCGCCGATCAGGGGGGCAATCGTCAGATGCCGTATCTTCGCCGCCTTGCCGACCGAATCGGTCGCACCGATCGAATCGGTGATGACCAGTTCGCTGAGCGCCGAATTGTCGACGCGCGCCACGGCACCGCCCGACAACACGCCATGGGTGACATAGGCGACGACGCCTTCTGCCCCTGCTTCCATCAGGGCGCCGGCGGCATTGCATAGCGTGCCGGCCGAATCCACGATATCGTCGATCAGCACGCAAAAA
>CAZWMK010000061.1:0-13598 GCA_964635065.1 uncultured Sphingomonadaceae bacterium
GTGCGGACGCTGGGTGTTGTAATAGGTGATCCACCGGCCCCGGCCATCCATGCTGATGCGGACCTCGGCATCGCGCCACACCGTGGTGAACGTCTGCGACGTGAACTGGCTGCCCTGATCCGTGTTGAAGATTTCCGGCCTGCCGAACCGGGCCAGTGCTTCCTTCGCCTTGAAATCGGCGCTGTAGCGCTTCCTCGTCGTCTTCACTTCCGTACCAATCCATCAGGTCCAGAGTAGCTTAACATCCTGTCCAAAAAACCGGTACCACCTCAGCTTCGCCTGGAACAGGCTCGTCGATCAACCGTGGCGCATCATATCCCTCGGCCTGTGCCAGTGGGCACATGGGTTTTAATCAATGCATCTTCCCGCAGATTGCCGGTCTGGGCCGCAGCACTATGGCAATTCGTTACGCGATCACTTCGCTGGATGATGTCAGGCGCCGGTCGATGGCGTCGATGATCGGGGTCTGCCGCCCCCCGTCACGCGGCGAATCGCTGTCCCGCGCACCATCCAGCGAGATCGCCAGGCCGTCCTGTCGCAAGCGCAGGCGCTGCACGTTGAAAGGGGCGATCCGCATGGCCCACAGGGATAGGCCGATAGGAGCCGACGCGGCAAGCCGGGTCGATGCCGCGCTCGAACAGAAAATCCTCGACGTTCCGCAGGCCCCGCGGAAATCGGACTTACATCATTACCAAGAACCGGACCCCCTCGGGTGAGGAGTGGAAGTATCGAAACGGATTAGCGGGTTTACGGGGTCGAGGTATGCCCCTGCTCTACCCTTCTCCACCCAGTGCCGTCCGCAGCTACAATCCCTCTGACAGTGCCTACGCACTTGGTACGGCCTGTCTGATATGGCGGGGCGATGAAGTCGGTCTTGGGCATGTATGCCGGATGCGGCTCGGATTCATTGTGCGGCCGCAGCCACTGTCGCATCTGCCGCGCCAGCGAAGCCGCGCAGGTCGAGGCCGCTTGGATCCTGGAAGATGCGCAGATCGAACTCCGGCAGGATCGCCAGAAGGTGGTCAAAGATGTCTGCCTGAATGCCTTCATACTCGCTCCAGGCGGTCGTGTTGGTGAAACAATAAATCTCCAACGGCAATCCCTTGGGCGTTGGCTCCAGTTGGCGCACCAGCAAGGTCATGTTCTTGGCAATGCGGGCGTGCGCGCGCAGATAGGCAATCACATAGGCCCGAAATGTGCCGACATTGGTGACCCTGCGGGCGTTGACAGGATCACGTCCGGCTTCAAGCAATTTGCCATTCCACTGCTCGAGTTCTTCCCGCTTTCGATCGAGATAGTCGTCGATCAGGGCAATGCGCCGCATGTTGGCCTTTTCAACGTCGCTCAGGAAACGGATGCTGTTCTGGTCGAGGAAGAGCGCACGCTTGATGCGCCGCCCGCCGGATTCGGACATGCCACGCCAATTCTTGTAACTTTGCTCAATCAGGCGGTGCGTGGGGATTGTGGTGATCGTCTTGTCCCAGTTCTGCACCTTCACGGTGTGCAGCGCGATGTCGATCACATCGCCATCGGCATTCAGTTGCGGCATCTCGATCCAGTCGCCGACCCGCAGCATGTCGTTGGAAGTCAGCTGCACCGAAGCCACCAGCGACAGGATGGTATCCTTGAACACCAGCATCAGCACCGCAGCCATGGCCCCCAGCCCCGAAAGCAGCAGCAGGGGAGATTGCTCCATCAGGGCAGCAATCATCAGGATGGCGGCCGCCGAGAAAACGAAGATCTTGAGCACCTGCAGATAGCCCTTGATCGGCAGCTTCGCCGCATCGGGGCGCCTCTGATAGAGTTCGTTTGCGTAGTTCAGGGCACCGCTGATCGCGAGGGCGATGGTCAGCACGATGAAAGCGCCAACCACATTGCGGCTGACCGTTACGAGAGCTTCCGGGATGTGCGGCACCGCCGCAATCCCGCGCGAAAGGATGATCGCCGGGATAATGTTGACCAGCCGCGCGATGATGTGGATCGGAGTGCGGCTTTCACCGGGCAGGATCCGCGCGACAAAGCGCCAGACAATTGCCTTGATAAGGAAATTGATCAGAACGGAAAAAGCAACGAGCACGCCCAGCCCGAGCCACAGCTCTGCCCATGGCGGAAGATCGGCAAGAAAAGGCACTGTCAGGGAATTTGCAACTGTATCGGCCATTTGAGGATACCGACTGGCTTCCTGCATGGTGGGCATGAACGATGAACTCCTTTGGACCGTGCGGCGCCCGGATTATCCGGCAGATGCTCCGGAAGGGAAGAAATGCCTCGACAGGCGGTTTCCCCGGGCACGGGCGCGACGAAAATGACTGCCCGGCGGATGAAGCGAACCCAATGGCGGGACGCGCGCCATGCATGTCCGCATCAGCGGCCTTTTCGCGAAAAATCGTCAAAAGTGACCATAGCGAGAATTTGAATTGAAGATCAATCATTCCAGATTGAGAAAATGGCTAGCGCCTGCTCCGAAGCGGGTTCTCAATGGAAAACGCCGACACGATTGGCGCCTGCCTTTCATATCTCCACCTGGAGGATTCCCAGGAGCATCGACATGACGGGCCTCGTCGATGAACCATCAAGATCGAGCTGAAACGTTCCCCGACGCGCACAACCACGGTGTGACCGCTACCGAGGAAAAGCTGCGCAATAGATCGCGGCGCCGGCTCAGCTAATTCTGCCACTCGACGAGGACGCTCCCATCGCGCGGGTCCTCGAAAGACACCCGCGCCAGTTCAACCGCCATCAGGCAGACAGGGCGGCGATCAGGAGAGTCCTCAACGCAGTGGATGGGCTGACCATCAGGAAATGCCTTCACCCGCCCCTCCACAGCCAGTTGGTAGGCGCGGCCTTCGATTTCCGCTGGCTCGCGAACACGGATTGTGTGCGCATAGGGGCGGGATCCGCGTTGGAATGTTCGGGGTGAATCCGGGGCAAAGAACTGCGCGATGCCAAAGGTCTGCCGTTCAGTGGAAATGGCAAGGTCGGCATAGGTGGCGGATTTGCCGCCGGGACAGGCTTCACTGCTGGTCCATGGCCGCTCTACCCAGAAGCCTTCCACGGCTTCATGGGGCATGCCTTGGGAAATGGAGTTCACCCAGTCGGCATTGGTCCAGCGTTCAGGGGCCGCAGACAGTTTCAGGGCCTGGCGGTTACGGTCAAACGTCCAGCCAGCCCACGCAGGGTGCTCCTTGTCTGCTTCGCCGCTGCAGCCAAATGGCAGCTTCAGGCTGAACGTCCTGCCGGCAAGTTGCCGGTTGGAATCGGGAAGCGGTTGCCCCGCCGCTATCGCATCGCTGGCATGAGCAAAAGCAGCGATCAGGTCAGCCCTGCCTAACGCAGCCAGAGCCGGAGCTTCGGTGGGCTGCACTGGCGGGATCTCCGGTGTCTGGCTGCTTGCGACCTCGTCAGGCGAAGCCTGCTGCTCACCGGGTACATCGCTCGTACACCCGATTATCATCAATGCTAGTCCGGTCACGACGAAAAGCCGTTCTGGCCGAGCACGACTTGACGAAAACATGGCAGGTGAAGCACGCATTCCTGATGACTAGCAGATTACGACGCCAAATTTGAATCTCTTTCTCGGCATCAAGCACACTAAAAAGGTCGCGCAAACGGCCTTACGATTTGCGGAAATGCCGGTGCACGCATAAAGCCGGACAGGCGGAACATCAGACATGTCATTTGAACAGATCATAACCCTTGTTGTCCTGGCAGGCGTGATCGCGGCCCTGATCCATGACAAGATCCGCGCCGACATCGTGGCGCTCGCCGGCGCGGCAGTCCTGCTGGCCAGCGGGGCTGTGCGGCCAAGCGAGGTGCAAAGCGCCTTCGGCAGCCCCGCCCTCATCACCTTGGCGTCCCTGTTCGTCATTGCCCATGCCATGGAGCTTTCCGGGCTGCTGGACCGCGCCATCCGGGCCATGGTCAAGACCTGCCGCAAAACCGGCGCAACCGGCATCTGGACGATGATCGGGTTGAGCGGTGCCGCTTCGGCCTTCCTCAACAATACGCCGATCGTCGTGATGGCGGCACCAGTCATCCGCGATGTTGCCAACTCCCTCAAGCTGGATGTCAGGCGGTTTCTGATGCCGCTTTCCTACGTAGGAGTGCTGGGAGGCTGCTGCACGCTCATCGGCACGTCCACCAACCTGCTGGTGAGCGACATGGCCAGAACATCGGGGCAGCCCCCGTTTACAATCTTCGAGATCACGCCGGTCGGGGTGGCCGTTGCCCTGGCTGGCGGGCTCTATCTGATGCTGGTGTCTGGTCGTTTGCTGGAGTCATCGCCTCAGACTGACGGGCCGGACCCCGCGGAAGTCGCCAAGCATCATGTCAGCCATGTCGATATTGCCGGTGATACCATCGGCGACCCTCGAGATTTTGCGGAAGACCATCGCTTCGATCTCACAAAGGCACTAGCCTCGGTTGGGGTCTTCATAGGGGTTGTGGCACTTGCTGCCTTCAACCTCATCCCCATCGCGGCGGCGGCCTTCGCTGGGGCCGTCCTGCTCATACTCGTCCGGGTCATCCGACCCGAGGAAGCCTATGGCGGCTTACGGCCGGAAATTCTCCTGCTGATCGCCGGCATGGTGGTGATCGGCATAGCGCTGGAGGAAACCGGCCTCGCCTCGACAGCAACTGACTGGATGGTCCGGTCTGTCGATGGCTTCGACCCGCTATTGGCACTGATTCTGCTCTATGGCGGCACATTGCTGCTGACCGAACTGCTGTCCAATGCGACCGTTGCCGTGCTGGTGACCCCGCTGGCGGTGGCCCTTGCCGAGAGCATGGGAGTCAGCCCGCGCCCCTTTCTCGTCGCAGTCATGATCGCGGCAAGCGCAGCGTTTGCCACGCCCTTCGGCTACCAGACCAACGTGCTGGTCTATCAGATGGGGGGCTATCGCTACATGGACTTCGTAAAGGTGGGGTTGCCGCTGAATCTGCTCACTTGGGCTGTCGCGGTCGCGGCGATCTATTGGTTTTTCCCTTTTTGACAGGGTCAACCGATGCGGCCGCATTCAGATCGTCATCATCATTCCCATTAGCGAGTTTGTGCGGGCGAGGTATGCCCCTGCCCTTCTTCAGCCACTGTCATCACCAGGTACAATCCCGTTGATGGCTCCCGCCAGAGGTAACACTGCACAAACAATCAACACGGACCACTAAGCGGGGGGCCGGTCACTCGTCTGCCAGAAGTCCGATCTGGCCGGTCCGCGCATCCGCGAAGTCGAGAAGCCGCGCCTCGATATTGGCGTTGATCGAGCCTGACTCGAACTCGCCATTCGCCGATCGCTGGCCTGCGGGCAGACCCGTCAGTTGGGCAATCGCCTCGTCCACATGGGAAATGGCGTGGATCTGGAACTGGCCAGCGGCCACGGCCTGAACCACATCGTCCCGCAGCATCAGGTTCGAAAGGTTCCCACGCGGGATCAGCACGCCCTGCCGGCCCGTCAGGCCCCGCTCTGAGCAAATATGGAAGTAACCCTCAACCTTTTCGTTGATGCCGCCGACCGGCTGCACCTCGCCCAGCTGATTAACCGAACCCGTCACGGCATAGGACTGCGATATGGGGACTTCGGCCAATGCAGACATCAGGGCGCACAGCTCTGCCAGCGATGCGCTGTCACCTTCGATGCGACCATAGTTTTGTTCGAAGACCAGAGAGGCCCAAAGCGACAGCGGGACATCCGCCGCATATCGGGCGGCAAGGAAACCCGACAGGATCAGAACGGCCTTGGAATGGATCGGCCCGCCCAGCTTGGCCTCGCGCTCAATATCCACAACGCGGCCTGATCCCATCCTCGCCCTTGCGGTTATCCGGATCGGCATGCCGAAGCGCAACTCGCCGATGTCGGCCACCGTCAGGCCATTGACCTGCCCCACGACGCTGCCGGAGGTCGCAATCAGGATCTTTTCGCCGCGGACCATCTCCAGCAGGTTGTCCCGCGTTCGGCCAAGCCGACGCTCTCTTGCGTTTATCGCCGCAGTGACATGTGCGCCGGTAATGGCGCCGGCCCCGTCCTGCGATGCGACATGATCAGCCTCTCGCATCAGATCAAGCACTTCGGATGTCCGCAGCGATAGCTTCCGCTGATCCTCCGCCGCGCGCGATGCGGCGTCGATCAGGACCGCCACGCCATCTCGTGCGACCGGGCGCAGCCCCTCTTGCCCCCCAACTGTGGCGAGGACCCTCGCGAACAATTCTATCGAGCCTGCGTCCCGGATCATGTCGTCGGCGAATTCGGCCGCCACGCGGAAGAACTGGCCAAAATCGGGGTCCAGTTCCGACAGGAGCAGGAGCAACTGCTGGTCGCCGACGAGGACGACCCGCACGTCCAGGGGAATGGCCTGCGGTTCCATCGTGGTGGTGGCGATCAGGCCCAGCCGGTCGGCCGCGGTCGTGATCTGGATCGCCCTCGTCTCCAGGCTGCGCTTGAGGGCCTCCAGGGCGAACGGTTCGGCCAGGACGCGCCTGACATCGAGCAGCAGGAAACCGCCGTTTGCCCGATGCAGGGCCCCCGGCTTGATCTGGGTGAAATCGGTGACCAGCGCCCCTTGCTGGGACATGTAATCGATCCGGCCGGTCAGGTTTGAGAGCGTCGGCATTGTCTCGACAATGACCGGGGCGCCTGATGCGTCCTGATGTGTCACGACCACATTCACGGCGTATCGATGAAATCGCGGGTCGCTGTGAAGGGCGGCGGGTCCGCGCGGAAAGGGCGCCTCGGCGCTGCTTCGTTCCCATGACAGGAACAGGTCCGCATTCAGGACAAGATCCTTGTGCAATGCTTCCAGATAAGGCTTTAATGCGTGGTTACGCGCAAGTCCCCGGTTCATGCGCGACATCGCCGACTTGACGGCGCTTTCCGCCATGCGCGCGTTCAGGGCGGCCAAGGCTTCTCGCTCTTCGCGGCCCAGTTCGGGCAGCGATATGAGGAAATCCGCCAGTTCTTCTTGGCTGGCCTCGAGATCCGCTTCCATCCGGACCCGATCAGCCTCGACCATGGCCGCCATTGCCTCGGCGTTCAGGATTTCGCCCTCACGCATCGGGGCCAAGGAAAACCCCGTGGGCGTGCGCAGGATCGCCACGTTGCGTTTGCGGGCGCTTTCGGCGAGATCCTTGAATGCGGCCTCCCGGCGCGTTGAGAACTCCTGCTCGATGGCCGCGCGACGCGTCTGGCAATCCTCGGACACCAGGACGGCTGGAATCCGGCTGGCCAGATCCTCGATCAGGGCTGCGACGGCATCACGCAGCTTTGGCGCTTCGCCGGACGGAAGGCTGATCGCCAGGGGTTTGTCCGGCTCGACGAAGTTACTGACATAGATCCAGTCGCTCGGGACCGAACGGCTGTTCGCGACGCTCTGAAGGATCCGGAGGACCGTCGAATGCCGCCCGGAGCCTTCTGGTCCATAGACGAACAGGTTGAAACGAGGGTGCCGCATGTCGGCTGACAGCCGGATTGCCTCGACCGCAATGTCCTGTCCTACGGGACCATCCAGCGGGGCGAGGTCCGATGTCGTTTCGAACGCAAAGGCCGACGGGCTGCACACGACCCTCAGCTTGCTTTGGTCTATCAGAGTATCGACCATCGACCCCATCTCGTTTCCGTTAGAACCGTATGCCGATCCACGGCCCCAAACCTTGACTGCGGACTCTTTCAGGTCAAGCATTTTGGGCCTGACACGCCATTTGTGTGCACGGAGTGGCTCCGCGACACGCGCTGGCGGCGGATCTCTGACGCGAACATCGGCCCGAACCGCTTCCACCGAGACCGCACCGTCCCTCGGCAGTCGTCGACGCCGCGCTCGCACAGGAGGTCCTCGACGTTGCGGAGCGACAGCGGGAACCGGACGTATAACATCACCGCCATGCGGATCACCTCCGGCGACGAGTTTGCGCCGGTCACCTGGATGGGCCGTCAGCGACAGGATGAAAAAGGATCTGGCGATCCGTGCACTCGATATGGCTGTGCGACTGCGCCAGCCACCAGAGGGCTGCTTTTTCCACTCGGATCGCGGCAGCCAGTATTGCTCCTATGATTATCAGAAGCAGCTGCAGGCCCATGGCCTGCGTCCATCAATGAGTGGCAAGGGCAATTGCTACGATAACTCCGCCGTCGAGACGTTCTTCAAATCATTGAAGGCAGAACTGATCTGGCGGCAGAAATGGCCAACCCGGAGTCAGGCTGAGGCTGCCATCTTCCAATACATCAACGGGTTCTACAACACCGCAGGCGGCATTCATATCTGGGCGGCATCAGCCCGCTCGCATTCGAAGCCAAGGTGGCATAGTAAGATAGGGAAACGGCACAAAACCGTTACAAGTTTAGTTCTACAACTCGGCGCGAAAGAGCGTCAGAAACGGGATTCTTTCGCCCGTCGAGCTAGAACGGTAGAAGATTTTGAAAGCGGAAGGCGTCTAGAAATCTAGGGGCTATTCAGTGTTTGGCTCGGTTGATGCGGTAAAGCTGCGCTCATCCCTGACGCTGTTCGCCGAGGCAGGCCCGCAGCAGAACCTGTTTGATGCAACCTTGCAGCGCTGGTTCGGAGGGGTGAAGGATCCCGCCACACTCGAACGACTGGATTGATCCCTACCGCCTGAGCATGCAGGCCCATTCCTGCTTCACCTAGTCAGGAGCGATCGCGCGGATATCCAGCAGCGCGGTGCTGTCCACTCCGGCGTGCAGCAGTCCGTCGAGGACGGTGTCCACCACGGCAGTGCGAGGAAGGCAATGCGCACGACATACGAAACGCTGACGCCACCCCGTGCAGCCAAAGTCGAGGGATCAAGGTTGCCTTTGGTCATGCGACCCTACCCTCCCCGGCCTTGACGATCGACCGGATCAGCGTGAAGTCAGCCTATCCGCCGCCCGTAGCTCAATCGAGCAAGCTGGGCTGGGTCCAGCGGCCGGGTTTGCCCCTTGCCGAGATCACCAAGCAACACACCGCCGATCCCCACCCGGACCAGCCTGAGAACATTTGCTCCCCGTGCTGCCACCATGCGCCGGACCTGCCGGTTCTTGCCCTCGCCCGGAGGTGCGCAGCAGCCTGACCGATGCGGCGCTGAGGCGTTCGCCGTCATCCACGACCGGTTCGGCAAGGGCCGAGACGAAACGCTTGTCCGCGACGATATCGATCTTGACGTGATAGGTCTTCTCCACGCCTGAGGCGGGGTTCATCAGCCGTTCGGCCCACTGCGTATCGTTGGTCAAGAACAGCAGCCCCTCGCTCGCCTTGTCGAGCCGGCCGACCGGCGATAAAAAGGGCAGTCCATCCGGCACGCAATCATAGACTGTGCCGCGCTGCTGTGGATCGCGCCGCGTGGTGACGATCCCACGCGGCTTGTTAAGCATGAGATAGACCTTGTCCTGCGCGACGACCGTGTTGCCATCGACGGCAATCACCGCCCGGGCCATGTCGACCCACTGGCTGATACTGCGTGCCGGCCTGCCATCAACCAGCACCCGGCCGGCCTCAATCAGGGCCAAAGCCTCGGTGCGGGAACAATGCCCCAGCTTCGACAGAGCGCGCGGCAAACTGACTGTGGAAGCCGAATGGGCAGGCGATCGAGCGCGCTGAGTGGCTGGGCGCGCGGCACCCTGCTGGAAATCGTGACGGGACATGGCATGGTTCCACCCCCGAACGCCGCATTTCGGAAAGCATGGCGAGAATTGAAAGATGCAGGAAAAAGGCGGCGCCTGCGCGGATATCCAGACCCCGGACAGCCGCAAAGGCGTCCGGGGCTAGGTGCCCGCGATCAATCTGCCGGCGCGCAAAGCGCGATGGGAATTTCTGTCCGTCATGGGAGTCTTATCGGAGGAGCGGACTTCGCCGTCAATGGCAGAGGGCGTTCAGGCCGTCATTACTCCTGACGCGCGCAATCGATGCACAGTGCCGCTTCCGGTCGCGCTTCCAGCCTGGCTGGACCGATCTGCCCCCCGCAGAAGCGTCACAACACCGGCTTGTGTAATTGCAGGCGGTCAAGCATCCTTCCTTCATGCTCAGGCCTGTTCTTTGCATCGCCGCGCTGCTTTCAGTCGTGTCCAGTTTGCCCGCTCCTGTTGAGGCACAGGCCCGACCGCCTCTTCCCGCAGTGGTGCTCCCGCACATGAACGGGCTCAATGCCCGCTGCACCGCTGCCGATGGCAAGCCCGGCGACGGACGCTATGTGATCGCGCAGGATTTTACCGGTGACGGCCTGATCGATTACCTCCTTTCGGAAGGCGATTTCAACTGCACCGGTCGTCCGGGACTGTTCCGCAAGGACGGTCAGGCCCGGGTTGATATCTTCGCAACCGACCGGGTCGGCACCACCCACCGGGTCTATTCCGACACGCTGATGGCCTACCGGGTTCGGGCCGGGCGCCCCGCCAGGGTGCAGATCGCGCGCAAGGGCGCGCTGTGTGGCGCCGGGACACCTCCACAGGGGCAGTGCGCGGCGCAGCCTCACCCGGACGAACTGCACCGTCGCCACCGTCTCCAGCGATAACCCGGCCAACTTCCGCGACGACGTTTCTGGCGAGTTGCCGCGCGGACTTGATCCGCCACGATGCCAGCGCAGCCCGCTGGGCTGCAAGAGCAAAGCCGCCTGCGCTGGCGACCGGAACACTGGGGCAGCTGAAAGTCGCGATAGAGGGAAGCGTCGCGCCCGCCACTGTCTCGGTCAACTGGGCAAAGGTGGGCGGAGAAATCCCCTACGACATCGCCGGAGCCATGCGCCTGCGCGGCATCGCTATCACCGAAATGTCCTGCGAAAAGATCGGGGTTGGTGCGGGATCGCGCACTTATGCCGGGACATCGACCGGGGGAGTGCCGTTCACCCTGACCATCGACCAGCAGACAGCGCCACTGGGGCACATGCAAAGCTATTACACTGTCACTTTCAACCTGGAAGCAGGACATCCGCCGCGCGGTTCGACGGCAGGCTGCTATTTCTGACGATTGCGGAAGCGCAGTGGACCTGCCGGTCAAGGCGTGACCACACGATCAGCCAAGCATCGCATGGCAGCGCGCCCGCCAGGAGGCTGAAAGCTTAGGCAGCCCTGCAAGCTCCACGATATCGTCGCGCCGCGTCGGCGCCTTGCAGATCGGGATGCGGAAGGTCCGTGCGACGGTCCAGTCAGGATGACAATCGTGCGAGCGCATGTCTCGGCGGCAGGCGCAAAAGAGGGCAGAAGGGCCAGGCGCTCGGCCGTTCAGGGGCGGGTTCACCACCAACATCCACGGCAAAGCGGACGGTTGCGGGGACCTGATCGACTTCGACCTGACCGGTGGCCAAGCCTCGGACTGCACCCACTTCGAAACCCTGCTCGACATCGGGCCAGACGTAACACCGCGCGCCGCCATTGCCGACAAGGGCTATTCCAGCAAGGCCAACCGGGCTTCCCGTTTACAATTGATGGAACTGCGCCAACAGAGAATCGAGCGGTGTCGGGTCATTCGATAGGGGGCTGATCGAGAACCGTCGAATAGCCACCATCGACGAGAATGGCCGTGCCCGTGACGAAATCCGATGCTGCAGACGACAAAAAGATCGCTATGCCTTCCAGATCGGCGGGGGTGCCCCATCGGCCGGCCGGCGTTCGGGACGTGATAGCTTCATCGAAGCCGGGCAGGCTTTTTTTGGCCTCGGCGATGATATCGGTCGCGAAATACCCGGGCAGGACCGCATTGACCTGAATGCGGTCCTTTGCCCATGCGGCAGCGAGGCCTTTGGTCAGCTGCACGACAGCGCCCTTGCTGGCACCGTAATCGACAGCATGTGGGGAGCCGAAGATCGATGTCAACGAACCGATGGTGATGATCTTGCCACCACCCGCAGCATGCATGTGGGGATAGGCGGCTTGTGCAGAAAAGAAGGTGCCGCCCAGATTGACATTGAGTGTTTCCAGCCATGCTGCTTCGGACATGGTCTCCGGCGGACCGCCCACGGCCAGCCCGGCATTGGCGACCAGTATATCAAGGCGACCGTGCTCAGCCACCACGGTGTCCGCCATGGCAAAGCACGATGTGCGGTCGGCGACATCGACTTCGACGAACGACGCCTTTGTTCCGTCAGACGCGAGCAATGCCAGCGCGCGATTGGCCTTATCGCGACGACGAGCCGCGATCACGACAGTTGCTCCCGCTTTTCCAAGCCCGCGGGCCATACCCAAGCCCAGTCCGCCATTGCCGCCTGTCACGAGAGCGACCTTGCCCGTGAGATCGAATATAGAGAGGCCGCAGGGACTGTCATTCATATCAAGCATGGTCGATCCTGATCATGATGGTTTTGGCGACATGACCTTCCTTCACCGAAAAGCGCGTCGCAGATTGCGGAGAGGATTAGAGAATACGGGTTGTCTCTGAAAGCTGAACTTTAAGCTATTTCCCGAACGAACGTAAACGTCGATGGACGGTGGCGCGAAGCTGCAGTTGGCGCAGCTCGCGCCGTAAATTAGCGGGTGTGGGCCTCGTCTGGGGGATGATGTTAGGTGACCCTGTCCCGTAAAATGTGTCCGGTTGGAATGAGAGGATTCTGGCAAGATCGAAGCTGACGGAGCTGGAGATTTTGCTGATGAAGAAGTCGAAGTTCACGGGCGAGCAGATCGCGTTTGCGCTGCGCCAGGCAGAGGTGGGCACACCGGTTACCGAGGTGTGCCGGAAGATGGGCGCGTCGGAGGCGACCTATTACCGCTGGAAGCAGCTGTATGGCGGGCTGGGCCCGTCCGAGTTGCGCAAGATGCGCCAACTCGAGGAGGAGAACCAGAAGCTCAAGCGTCTGGTCGCAGATCTGTCGCTGGACAAAGCCATGCTCCAGGACGTTCTGGCAAAAAAGTCTAGCGCCTGGCCGACGGCGGGAGATAGTCCACTGGGTTCAGGACCGGTTCCGGGTCAGCGAGCGGCGCGGCTGCGCGGCGCTCCGGTTCGACCGTCGGACGCACCGTTACAAGTCGATCCGTGACGACCAGGCGCCGTTACGAAAACGGATCAAGGAGATTGCCAAGACACGCGTCCGTTATGGTTATCGCCGTATCCAAGTCCTGCTGCGGCGAGAAGGCTGGCCGGTGAACGTCAAGCGTGTTCGCCGACTGTATCGCATGGAAGGGCTTAATTTGCGGGCAAAAAGGCCGCGCCGGCATGTCATAGCTGCGCGGCGGGTCGAACGGCCGCTGGCATTTCGACCGGACGAGATATGGGCGATGGACTTCGTGTCTGATGCCTTGTTCAACGGCAAGCGGTTCCGGGCCCTGACCGTCGTTGATGCCTATACACGCAAGTGCCTGGCAATCCGAGTTGACCAGGGCATCAAGGGTGAACAGGTCGTCGACGTGATGGACCGACTGCTCTTCGAGCGGGGTCGGCCGCCCGCCAAGATCAGGGTGGACAACGGTCCGGAGTTTATCTCCCGCGCGCTTGACCACTGGGCCTATATCAACCGGGTGACATTGGACTTCAGCAGGCCGGGCAAGCCGACCGACAATGCCTGAACACGCATTGGTTCTTGTCATTGGACGACGCCAGGGCCAAGATCGAGGCGTGGCGGAAGGACTTCAACGAGAGCCGACCTCACACATCTCTGGGGTTCATGACGCCTGCCGAATTTGCTTCATCGGCCGGGG
>CAZWMK010000062.1:0-13536 GCA_964635065.1 uncultured Sphingomonadaceae bacterium
GCAGCACTTCCTTCTTGGTCAGGCCGTGCGTGTCGCCCGAAAGCTGTTCTTCAAGGGCCTTGTAGCGCTTGATCGAGCCGGAAATCGTCTTCCAGTTGGTGAGCATGCCGCCCAGCCAGCGATGGTTGACATAATGCTGGCCGCAGCGACGTGCGGCGTCGGCGACAGCTTCCTGCGCCTGACGCTTGGTGCCAACAAACAGAACCTTGCCGCCAGCCGCAGCCGTGGCGCGGACGAAGTCGAGCGCGCGCGCGAACAGCGGCACGGTCTGCGACAGGTCGATAATGTGAATGCCGTTGCGTTCGCCGAAGATGTAAGGCTTCATCTTCGGGTTCCAGCGATGCGTCTGGTGACCAAAATGGGCGCCTGCTTCAAGCAGCTGCGCCATGGAGACGACAGGTGCCGCCATGTGCTTTTCTCCTAGCCGGTTTAACCTTGGTGCGGGGGTAAGCAACCTTGCGGTAACCACCGGTATGTGTCCCGCACCTGTGGAATACGCGTGGCCATACTGCGTTTTGCCCGGTGCGGCAAGAGCAGAAAATGCAAAAAACCGGGGAAAGGCCACCCCTTCCCCGGTTTGTCAAATTCAATGCCTGATGCTGCCAGTCAGGACCGGCACCACCATATTCAACGCTTGCGACGACGCAGCGCCATAGCCCCGAGCCCCAGACCAAGCAGGCCAAGCGCCGCCGGTTCCGGCACATCCAGGTTGGGCGCGCGGCCAATAAAGACCTGTTCATAGCCGCCGCTGAGGGCCCCCAGTCGGAGATCCACGCTCAGCCACCCGCTGGTCAGATTGCGCAAAACATCGTTCAGCTCGTTGCTGGTGATAGCAAAAGCCGCAACGTCATTGCCCAAATTCTGGCTGACGGTGTCGAGATCAAGCCCTGACGGATTCGGCAGGTTAAAGGGATTTCCACTATTGTAACTGCTGATCGCTTGTGTGCAGCTGCCCTGATAATAAAGTACTTTATTGGTATTATCGACACAGACACTGCCATGCATGTAGGCTGGAGCGACAGCGCCCTGGCCGCCAGGGCCATCAAAGTCGTAACTCGTTGTACCCAAGCCGGGGAAATCGGTAGAAGTCAGCTCGAAATCGCCTTGCGACACACCGCTACCATCATAAACGGTGACCTTGGCATAGCTGAGGATATTGGATGCGGAGCCATTATTTTCTTCCATGCTGAAAAAGAAAACAAGATCATCACCACCAAGGAACGACTTCAACGCGGTGATTCCAGCATCCCATGTACGGCTGTTATCGCCGGCAAAGGTGTCGCCGGTGGGATCAGAAGTTCCGTAAGTTGTGAAATTCGATGACCACGATGACAGGGCATAGGCGTTATCCATACCAGCACTGTTGCCTGTTACAGTGCTGCTAGTGTCACCCGTTGCCACGACGATCAAATTCTGGATGTCATTATCACCAGTATCTGAATTGACCGTAAAGTTACCCGACGTACTACCGCTCGTGATGTAGTTGAGATAGGCGAGCGAATAGACGGTGAAATCACCATATTGCAGCGCGTTCAGATTGGGGCCCGATGTCACCGGGGGCGGCAGGACAATTTCTGCCGCCTGTGCGGCAGGCGCGAGGGTCGCGACCGACAGGGCAAAAGCAGAGGCGAAAACGCGCTTCAGCATGGAATGACTCCATAAACAACTTGGTTGTGTAGGGTATGCAATCTGCATGCCACATATTTTTACATATAAATTTCAGCTACTTGAAAAGTGATCCTTTGTACAATCACTTCATACTTGTAAAGTTTTCCGACACTTCCTGAGCCTTTTGACACTATCACCTTACAATGCTGAACAAAAAAACGGCAGCGATAACCAGGCACCGCTGCCGCCAGTCATAACCGATGGGACGCACTCTTGACGTCCGACCGGCGCAGATGGGTGAAACACAACAACCCGAGCTGCATCTGCTGCCGCATGCCAAGCAAACGGAATGCCATAAATTATTTCTTTTATATTCAGGCGATTACGCAACGGCCTTTTGTCCCGATCGTATCATTTCGAAACATCATGTGCCAGTCTGGAACCGCGTGACCACTGCCCACCAGCCGGGATGTTCTGCCACAATGCGTTTGTGCGCCATGTCCGCTTGCGCCATGGTGTCAAACAGTGCGAAACAGCTGGCGCCCGATCCCGACATGCGGAACAGGCGCACATCCTCCATCGTCTTGAGACAGGCAAGTACGGCGGCAATTTTGGGCGCCAGATGACAGGCCGGCGCTTCAAGATCGTTGCGCCCTGCCCGCGCCACGGCAAGGAGCGGACCTGCATCAAGGCCACCACGATCGCGCCCGTCCCATGTGCGAAAAACCGGTCCGGTCGGCACAGCCACGCCGGGATTGACCAAGAGAACGGCAAGGTCCGCAATATCGCCGTCCGGCACAGGATAGAGTGCCGCGCCAACCCCGGTACCGCGCATGGTCCGGCCATGAACGCACGCCGGAACGTCAGCCCCCAATGCGGCACCAAGTGTCGCAAGTCGTTCAAGTGGCCAGTCGAGTTGCCAGAGCCTGTTCAACAAGCGCAAAGCTGCTGCGGCATCGGCAGACCCGCCACCCAACCCGGCCTCGACCGGGATCGCCTTGTCCAGAAAAAACCGCGCGCCCCGCTTCTCTCCGCTGTCCTGCTGCAACAGACGGGCGGCGCGCAGCACAAGATTGTTATCGGTCGTCGCAAGGCACGAAGCCGTCGGTCCGGACAGGGTCAGCGACAAGTCAGACGCGGGTTCCGCGCGCAGAGTGTCGCCAAAAGCGACGAAAGCGAACAATGTCTCGATATCGTGATAGCCATCAGCACGGCGCTGCCGGACATGCAGCGCCAGATTGAGTTTGGCCGGTGCGTGCTCGCTCAGCATCACTGCGGGATGGCGCCATCCATTTTGGCCAGAGCCAGGTCAAGACCGAGATCGAGCTTGACCTGAAGGCGTTTGCGTTGTGCCGTATCAGGCTGGGAATCGAGCGCCCCCTGCCAGCGATGGCGCGCTTCAAGAAACCGCCCCGTGCGCCAATAGGCGTCGCCGAGATGCTCGCCGACCGTGGCATCTTCGGGCACGAGCGCAAAGGCCTCTTCAAGCAGGCGCACGGCATCGGCATAACGCCCCTGACGATAATGCGCCCAGCCAAGCGAGTCGGTGATATAACCGTCGTCGGGTTTCAGGGCATGCGCCTTGGCGATCAGCGCCTGCGCTTCGTCGGGGCGCAAGCCGCGATCGAGCAAAGAATAGCCAAGATAATTCAGGATCAGCGCCTGATCGGGCGCCAGAAGCAGAGCCTTGCGCAGATCGGCCTCGGCAGACTGCCAATCGCCCGCCCGTTCCTTGGCGGTGCCACGCAGGAAATAAAGCTGCCAATGACCGGCGGGGCGTTGCTCTTGCAGGGCAATCGCCTTGTCATATGCCTGAACCGCATCGCTGAACCGTT
The DNA here is from genome assembly GCA_964635065.1 of uncultured Sphingomonadaceae bacterium. GTDB lineage: Bacteria > Pseudomonadota > Alphaproteobacteria > Sphingomonadales > Sphingomonadaceae > CAZWMK01. Next base: position 3,444 of record CAZWMK010000062.1, read on the forward strand.
CAAGGTCGCGCAACGCATCGCCATAGCGCGCCCAGTCCTCGGCGGACGCCTGCGGCATTGCGACACCGGCTTCCAGCACCGCCAGGGCCTGCGCCTTCTGGTCGATCGCGCCAAGGATCGCAGCCTGACTGGCGCGCGCGACCGGCAGGTAAGCGCCATCGGCAGGAATCCTGCCAAGCATGGCGAGCGCGGCCTGATTTTGCTCCGCCTGCTGCAACAGGTCGGCGACAGTCATCAAGGCTGCTTCGTCCGCAGGATTGAGATAGGTCGCCAGCCGCGCGAGGACAAGCGCGATTGGCAAAGGACGTTCGCGCGACAGATCCTGCGCAATCCGGCGAAACAGCGCAGCCGCACCCGCCGTTGCAGTGGTCGGCCCTGCCGATACCAGCCGCCCGCGATCCAGCCGCGCCAGTGCATCGCGCAGGACAGGATGACGGCCATCGCCAATCATCAGGAGCTTGCGCGCAGCCTCGGCCTTGCCTTGCTGTTGCAGTGCATGTGCGGCCGCCAGGCGCAGGGAAAGGTCGCTGCCGGCTGGCCCGGCGAGCAATTCATCATAAACCAGCGAGGCCGCAATCCAGTGCCCGGCGGCAGCCAGAAGATAGGCGCGATGCTCGCTGACATAGCTGGCGGCCAGCGGTTCTGCCGGGATGCTCGTCAGGGTCTCGATCGCGTCGGCCCGTTCCCCGCGCGCCTGCTGCGCCCAGGCCTTGAGCACGGGCGCAGCAAATGCGGCATAGCCGGCCTCCGCCAGCTTGGCACGCTGCTGCTCGAAACGCGACCAGTCAGCGCGCATCAACGCGGATGTGGCCAGGACCAGGCTGACGGTCGAGTCATGACTGTCGGCGCGCGCCAACTGCTCGGCCATGGCGAACGACAGATCGCGATTGCCCGCCGCCAGTGCGAGTTCAAAGGCCCGACGCTGCAACAGGCTGTTGCCAGGCTCGAACTTCAGAGCAGCGGCATAGGCCTCCGCCGCGCGGTCAAGCGCCTGTTCTCCCTGAGCAAAGCGGGCTTCGACATAGGCGTGAAGGCCGCTGTCAAAACGCAGTTTGCCATTGGCGGATGCTGCCGCCGGCATGGCGGCGGCAAGCATGAACATGGCCAGAGACAGGTGCCTAACAAGCACGCGAAACTTCCTTACATATTGGGGTAATTCGGACCGCCCCCGCCTTCCGGCACCACCCAGTTAATGTTCTGCGTCGGGTCCTTGATGTCACAGGTCTTGCAGTGGACGCAATTCTGCGCATTGATCTGCAAGCGCGGCGTGCCTTCTTCCTGTCCGACGATTTCATAGACACCCGCCGGACAATAACGCTGTTCGGGGGCATCATAAAGCGCCAGATTGACGTCGATCGGAACGCTGGCATCCTTCAGCGTCAGATGGATCGGCTGATCTTCTTCATGATTGGTGTTCGACAGGAACACCGAGGACAGGCGATCGAAGCTGATCTTGCCGTCGGGCTTTGGATATGCGATCGGATGGGCGTGATCCTTGCGCTTCAGTTGCGCATGATCAGGCTTGTGCTTGAACGTCCAGGGCAGCTTCACGCCAAGGTGATGCAGCCACAGGTCAATGCCGGTATAGACCGTTCCGACCAGACCACCCATCTTGGCCACCGCCGGTTCGGCGTTGCGGACGACTTCCAGTTCTTTCCTGACCCAGCTGTCTTCATAAGCCGCTGGATAAGCCGAGAGTTCATTACGCCCCTCGGAGCCGGCCTTGAGCGCTGCGAAAGCCGCTTCGGCGGCCATCATCGCGCTTTTCATGGCTGTATGGCTGCCCTTGATGCGCGGGACATTGACGAATCCAGCCGCGCAGCCGATCAGCGCGCCGCCCGGAAAAACGAGCTTCGGAACAGCCTGAAGTCCGCCCTCGTTGATCGCGCGCGCGCCATAGGAGACACGGCGGCCGCCTTCGAGCACGTCGCGGATTGCCGGGTGCGTTTTCCAGCGCTGGAATTCCTCGAACGGCGACAGATGCGGGTTGCTGTAGGACAGGGCCACAACAAAACCGAGCGCGACCTGACCATTGGCCTGATGATAGAGGAAACCGCCGCCCCAGGCATCGTCAAGCGGCCAGCCCTGTGTGTGAATGACCTTGCCGGGTTCATGCTTGGCAGGATCGATGTCCCACAATTCCTTTAATCCGATGCCATAGGTCTGCGGGCAGCAATCGGCTTCGAGATCGAAAATCCGCTTGAGTTCCTTGGTCAGATGACCGCGCGCGCCTTCTGCAAAGAAAGTATATTTCGCATGCAGTTCCATGCCGGGCATGTAGCTGTCCTTGCGCGAACCGTCGCGGGCAATGCCCATGTCGCCGGTTGCAACGCCCTTGACCGAACCATCGTCGTTGAACAGCACTTCCGCAGCGGCAAAGCCGGGGAAGATTTCAACGCCCATGGCCTCTGCCTGCTGTCCCAGCCAGCGCGTCAGATTGCCGAGGCTGACCGTGTAACAGCCCTTGTTGTGCATGAAGGGCGGCAGCAGGAAGTGCGGAAAATCGATCTTGCGGTTCTTCGTCAGAACCCAGTGATGGTTTTCTGTCACCGGCACCGTCAGCGGGCTGTCAAGCTCGCGCCAGTTGGGGATCAGTTCATCCAGCGCCTTCGGATCGACCACCGCACCCGACAGCGTGTGGGCGCCGATTTCCGACCCCTTTTCGAGCACGCAGACAGAAATCTCGTGATTCTGCTCTGCCGCCAGATGTTTCAACCGGATTGCCGCCGAAAGACCCGCAGGCCCCCCGCCTACGATCACAACATCATAGGCCATTGATTCGCGTTCGCTCATGCCGCCCTTCCCGTCTTTCATGCCGTCATTCAACGGCACGTCGCATGAATGACATAGTCCGCCTGATAGGCATGATGTTGTCTGTTGACCAGACGCGTAATTTTTACAATCCCCACCAGCCATATGTCGAACAGCGCCCACCCCTCCTGGAGCAACAGCGATGCCCTGTCGGCGTTGATGTGGCTGCATGACAGCGGACTTGATGCGCTGGTGGACGACACCCCCCGCAACTGGCTGGACACAGCCGCTATAGGCACGCCTTTCCTCCCGCAACCGGCCAGTGCGCAAGTATCGGATGCGGTCAGGCCCGGCTCCACCCCGGCTTTGCCCGGTGAAACATCGCCTTCCCATCGCCAGCCGGCAGTCCGCAAACAGCGTGCCATTGCAGCACAGGCGCAGGCGATGGCTGCCGCTGCCGCTGCCGCTGCCGCTGCCGGAGATGTCGTCGCATTACAGGCAGCCGTCATGGCCTATGATGGCTGCGCTCTCAGCAAAACCGCGCGTAATGTGGTTTTCGCCGAGGGTAATTTTGCCGCGAAAGCGCTGCTGCTTGGCGAAGCGCCGGGTGAAGAAGAAGACATGGCCGGGCACCCCTTTGCCGGGCCGTCGGGGCTCCTGCTCGACCGCATGCTTGCCGCCATCGAAATGAACCGGAATGATGTGCTGATCGGCAATGTCTGTTTCTGGCGTCCACCGGCCAATCGGCCGCCCAATGAAGAAGAACTGGCGCATTGCCTGCCCTTCGTGCATCGGCTGATCGCCCTCACGCAGCCGCGTGCGATATTGTGCCTTGGCGCCACGCCGGCCCGTGCATTGCTGGGGATCAGCGAAGGGATCACAAGCATCCGTGGACAGTGGCATGACATGACCTGCGAGGGGGCGACCCATGCCTTGCTGCCCACCTTTCATCCCGCATATCTGCTGCGTCAGCCGGTGCAAAAGCGTCTCGCCTGGAATGACCTGCTGTCATTCAGTCAAAAACTGAAAAGCAATGCATAAACATCTGTTTTCCATAATTTCTTTAACGGCAATCCTGATGTCACAACCGGCGCAGGCAACAATGGCCACGCCCGGTGTCAGGGTGGATGAGGCAATACCGGCACAGTTGACGCCGCAGGATCGCAACATCTGGCGTCAGGCCTTCCTCGACCTTGACAATGGCAGGACAGACCCTGCCCGGCAGCTTCTGGCCACAGCAACAGATCATATCCTGGCCGCAACGCTTCAGGCCAGGCTGTGGCAGCGTGTCGCGCCGGGGCCGGCAGATGCCGAAGCGCTACGCCAATGGCTTTTGCGGCACGGCGCGCACCCGGATGCCGCCCGCGTCGCAGCATGGGCACGGCAACTTGGCATGATAGAACTGCCGATGATCGCCCAGCCACGTCCCTTGCGCTACCGGGCGTCGACGACGGGTCGTGCGCCGGTCGATCGTCCGCGCAAGGCTGACGCATCGGACCGGAATGGCGCTCATATCGAAGCGCTTCTCGCAGCCGATAAAATCGATGCTGCACAGGAAAGCTGGCGCAAGGCAGGAGATCGCCTGTCTCCCAGCCTGCGCGCCAACCTCGCGCAGAACATTGCATGGCGTCATTATCTGGCAGGCAATGATCCAGCCGCCATCGCCATGGGTGAATCTGCCGGACTGACGCAGGAAGAAAGCGCCGCCCGTGGTTACTGGATCGCGGGCCTGGCGGCATGGCGTAGCGACGACTGCAACCGCGCCGCTGCCGCGTTCGATCAGGCTGCACGTATCGCGACCGACTTTGGCCGGAACGAACGCGCCGCTTCGGCACGCTTCTGGGCCAGTCGCGCACATCTCGCCTGCGGACGTCCGGAAATGTCGGCGCCGCGCTTGCAGGCCGCAGCCACGCAGGGCGAAAGCTTCTATGGCCTGCTGGCACAGCGCGCGCTTGGCCTGCCCCTGACGCAGGACTGGCAAACGCCCGGTTATATTCGAGCCGACTGGAACACGCTTTCCAGCCAGCTCGGTGCGCAACGGGCCAGTGCTCTTGTCGAAATTGGCCAGCTCGGCCTTGCCGACAATGAACTGCGCCACCTGGCCGCACTCGGTACGGCGGCGGAATATGAAGCCGTCTTGCGTCTGGCGGCACGGCTCAACCTGCCGGCCACGCAATATTGGCTGGCGCATCATCCGCCACAGGGCGTGAAGTCACCGATGGCCGCGCGATACCCCGCACCCTCATGGACACCGGCGCGCGGCTGGCGGATCGATAACGCTCTGGTCTTCGCCCATGCGTTGCAGGAATCGCGGTTCATGACCGATGCCGTATCGCGCGCCGGTGCGCGTGGCGTCATGCAGTTGATGCCGCAAACCGCCGCGCACCTGCAGCGCGGCCGCCCGGCAGACGAAACGCAGTCACTGGCCGATCCCGCCTTCAACATCGAACTTGGACAGGCCTATCTCGAACAGCTGCGCGATTCGGGAATCACAGAGGGCCTGCTGCCCAAAGTCATCGCCGCCTACAACGCCGGTCCGGGGTCCGTGAAAAAATGGAACAGCACGCTGCGCGACAAGGGCGATCCGCTACTGTTCATCGAATCGATCCCGTTTCGCGAAACGCGGCACTATGTCGAGACCGTGCTGCGCAATTACTGGATGTATCAGATGCGCAATGGCCAGAAACCGGCAAGTCTCGATGCCATGGCCATGGGACTGTGGCCTCGGTTTCCGGGCCTGCCCGGCGTGCTGGCGGTGCGGCGTGACAGTTCCGGGAGTGTTGCCAGTGCCGATTGACGAAAGCCGCCTGTTCATTCCTGTGCGCATTGCCGTCATGACAATATCGGATACGCGCACGCTGGAGGATGATCGTTCGGGCGATGCGCTTGTCGATCGTCTGACGCGCGCCGGACACAAGCTCGCCGCACGCTGCATCGAACGTGATGATATCGAGATCATATGCGCCCGGCTGGAAGAATGGATCGCTGATCCGGCTATCGACTGCATCATCACGACCGGTGGCACCGGCGTGACCGGACGCGACGTGACCCCCGAAGCGCTGGCCCGCGTCCAGGACAAGGAAATTCCCGGTTTTGGTGAATTGTTCCGCTGGCTCAGCTTCCAGTCCATCGGCACGTCGACCATCCAGTCGCGCGCCACGGCAGCGGTGGCACGCGGCACCTACATCTTCGCCCTGCCCGGCTCGACCGGCGCCGTGAAGGACGGCTGGGACGGCATTCTTGCCAGCCAGCTCGACAGCCGGCACCGCCCCTGCAATTTCGTCGATCTGATGCCACGACTGACCGAAAGCTGAGGCTCAGGCGCCGACGGCGAACCGGTAATCACTGAACTGTGCCCTCAGCGCGGTCTTCTGAATTTTCCCGGTAGCCGTATGGGGAATGCTGTCGACAAAAACCACATCGTCCGGCATCCACCAGCGTGCGACCTTGTCGGATAGATAGTCCAGCACGTCATGCTTGCTGACACCGCTTTCGGGCAGGCGCACGACGATCATCAAGGGCCGCTCATCCCATTTCTCGTGGGCGACGCCAATGACCGCGGCCTCGGCTACACCGGGGCAACCGACCGCGATATTCTCCAGTTCGATCGAACTGATCCACTCACCGCCCGATTTGATCACATCCTTCGAACGATCGGTGATCTGCATATAGCCATGCGGATCAATCGTTGCGATGTCGCCAGTATCGAACCAGTTGTCGGCATCCAGCATTTCGCCGCCGTCACCGCGATAATAGCGCTCGACGACCCACGGCCCCCGCACCAGAAGATGGCCATAGGCCACGCCGTCGCGGGGGAGTTCCCTGCCCGTGTCGTCGACGATCCGCATTTCGACACCGAACAGCGGACGTCCCTGTTTCAACTTGATCGCCATCTGGGCATCGGCAGACAGCTGCGCCGCCTCGGCATTCAGCGAACCGATGGTGCCGAATGGCGACATTTCGGTCATGCCCCAGGCATGGGCCACCGTCACGCCATAGCGGTGCTCGAACGCCTCAATCATCGCACGCGGACAGGCAGAACCGCCAATGATGACTTTTTTGAGCGATCCGAGATTGAGGTTGTTATTGTCAAGATAACTGAGCATCGACAGCCAAACCGTTGGAACAGCAGCCGTATCGCTGACAGCTTCGTCGATGATAAGGCGATGCAGCGTGGGCGGATCGAAACTGGCACCGTTAAGCACCAACTTGGCTCCCACAGCAGCAGCGGCATAAGGTACGCCCCAGGCATTGGCGTGATACATGGGCACCACAGGCAACATGCAGGACCGTGACGACAGCCCAACACCATCAACGCAATTCGTTCCCAGTGTGTGCAGCAAGTTGGAACGGTGACTGTACAGCACCCCTTTGGGATGACCGGTCGTGCCCGATGTGTAGCAAAGGCCGGCAGGCGCCGTTTCCTCGATCTCCGCCCATGCGAAATCATCGTCGCCTGCGGCGATCAGATCTTCATAGCACAACAGGTCGAGCGTGCTGTGCGCGGGCATGTGCGCCCGGTCGGTCATCAACACATATTTTTTGACGGATGAGAACGTCGGCGCCAGTTTTTCAACCAGATCAAGAAAACTCAGATCAAAAAAAAGCAGCGTGTCTTCGGCGTGATTGGCGATGTAGCTGATCTGGTCAGGAAAAAGGCGCGGGTTGATCGTATGCGCTACGGCCCCCATGCCGGATATGCCGAACCAGCATTCGACATGGCGGTGTGTGTTCCAGGCAAGCGTGGCAATACGCTCTCCCCGGCGAATACCGTTGCGTTCCAGCCACTGGGCCAGTGCGCGTGCGCGAAGACGCAGACTGCGCCAGTTGTGACGCCGCAGGTCGCCTTCGATACCATTGGTAACGATTTCGCGTTCGCCGTGATTGGTCGCCGCATGGTCGATCAGTTTCCAGACCAGCAACGGCCAATCCTGCATCGAACCCAGCACACACATTCTCCCCTTGATTCTGCTTGCGTCCGTTATCCTCCGCGCAAAAGCGCACGGCAATTGTCAAATCCAGAAGCATGGAAAAACGGCCACACGGAAGAAGTTTTAAATGGGACTTGACATGCTGGAACATATAAAGAACATTTGTTCTCGTTACGGTATCAAAAAAGCAATTTTGCAACCGCAGGGAGGAACAAAGCATGCTTAACGCCCTTGCCGCCACGGCCAGCTTCGCCTTGGTAAGCCTTTCACTGCTGATCATTGCCCTTGAATTGATCAGGAACGGCGGGCGCATCCGCTCCGCCCTCGCCGGCGATCTCGGCTTGCCGCTCGTCGAAATCAATCAGCTGACCGGCTATTCCGCCGCGGCTCAGACGCAGTCCGTCCTCAGACAGGCGGATGCGTCACTGTGCCAAGCCGCCTGATTCTGCGGTAGCTGCGCAGCGAAAATGGCAAGGTCAGCGCATAGCCCAGCGCCAGCAGCGATAGGGTCATCCATGGCGCCGAAAACAGTGCGCCTGCAAAAAGACCGACTGCCACCAGGGCAAACAGCCGCTTGGCCGGCTTCAGGCGCACCGATTTCCAGCTGTATGTCGGCAGTGCCGACACCATGAGAAAGGCAACGCCAAGGGTAATGGGCGCTGTGACCGCAGGATTGCGGAACATATCGGGATAGGCCATTTCGCTGCCAAGCCACAGGTCGAGGAACAAGGGGCTGAGCGTCATGCCCGCAGCAACCGGCGCCGGGATTCCCGTCAGAAAACCGGCCTTTTTATGCGGCAGATTATCGACATCAAGGCTCGCGTTGAACCGGGCGAGGCGCAACGCGCAGCAGACCACATGCGACAGCGCAAAAATCCAGCCGACGCCGGGAAGATTCTGCAACGACCACAGGTAAATGATCAGGGCGGGCGCAACACCGAAGGCCGTCACGTCTGACAGCGAATCCAGTTCAGCTCCGAAACGGCTCGTGCCTTTCAGCAGGCGGGCGATCCGACCATCGATGCCATCCAGCACACCGGCGACAATGACGGCGGCTACGGCTTTTTCCCATTCGCCGGAAATCGCCATGCGCACGCCGGTCAGGCCAAAACACAGGGCGAGAACGGTGACGGCATTGGGAATGAGCGCCCGCATCGGAATTGTCCGTCGCGAATACGGTTCCCGCTCCTGCATATTGTCGTTCACTGGCTGATGCCGGTCACGCCATCACGGCTGCCCAGCCGCGCCAGCACGGTTTCCCCCGCCACAGCACGCTGACCGACAGCCACTGCAGAAGCGGTTCCCGCAGGCAAGAACACATCGACCCGGCTGCCAAATCGAATCAGACCGACACGCTGGCCGCTCGTAACCCGGTCACCGATCTGCGAGAAACGCATGATGCGGCGCGCAACGAGACCGGCGATCTGGGTAAAGGCAATCCGGGTGCCATCGGGCGCATCAACCACGAAATACTGGCGCTCATTATCTTCGCTCGCCTTGTCGAGGTCGGCATTCAGGAATTTTCCGGGGACATAGACGATGTTGCTGATCGTCCCTGCAATCGGAGAGCGGTTGATGTGCACGTCGAACACGCTCATGAAAATCGACACGCGCGTGTATCGCCCTTCGGCCAGCGCTGCATCGCCACTGGCAAGTTCGCGCGGGCGATCCACCTCGGCGATCTGGCAGACAAGTCCGTCAGCGGGCGAGATGATCAGGCTGTCACCCTGCGGCGTGACCCGCACCGGATCGCGGAAAAACGCGGCAACCCACAAGGTGATGCCGGCCATCAGCCAGCCTGGCACCGACCAGTCGAGAAGAAAAAGCCCGACCGTGATCGCAGCGGATATGACAACGAACTTTATGCCTTCCGGATGTACCGACGGCAGTTGATATTTGACAGGTCCGGTCCCGGTGCCGGTGGGCGTGTTTGTGCTCATTGCACTTCATTAACGCGCGTACAGGCGGCTGACAACGCGCTCAGCGCATCGCCACGGCAGAGAAATTTAAAATTGGCATGGCTGTTAGTTGATTGGCGCGCGCGCCTGTCCTACAGAAAAATTGAAATGTGTAAATTTTGACAACAAGGATTCTCAATGGCGAAGATCAAGGTTGCAAAGCCCGTCGTCGAGCTTGACGGCGACGAGATGACGCGGATCATCTGGCAGTGGATTCGCGAACGCCTGATCCTTCCCTATCTCGATATCGACCTGAAATATTATGACCTTGGCATCGAACATCGCGATGCCACCAACGACAAGGTCACGGTCGATTCGGCCAATGCGATCCGTGAACATGGTGTCGGCGTCAAGTGCGCGACCATCACGCCGGATGAAGCCCGCGTCGAAGAGTTCAACCTCAAGAAGATGTGGAAATCCCCGAACGGTACCATCCGGAATATCGTGGGGGGG
>CAZWMK010000063.1:0-13491 GCA_964635065.1 uncultured Sphingomonadaceae bacterium
CTGCTCAAGAATGAACAGGATGTGATGCTGTTCGAACGTCTTGCCTTCATGGCGCGCCGGAACGGCTGAGATGTTTCTCGACTTTCTCGACGCCCTGCGGGCAGCCAAGATTCCGGCCTCGCTGAAAGAGCATCTGATGCTGCTCGAAGCCTTGCAGGCCGGCGTCATCGAGCGTCGCGTCGAGGATTTCTATTATCTGTCGCGCGCGATCTATGTGAAGGACGAGACGCAACTCGATCGTTTCGATCAGGTTTTTGCTCGCGTCTTTCGTGGAATCGAATCGAACTACGGCGAGGAACAGGCTGAAATTCCAGAAGAATGGTTACGGCGCCTGGCCGAGCTTTACCTGACGGACGAGGAAAAAGAACAGATCAAGTCGCTCGGCTCCTGGGAAGAAATCATGGAGACGCTGAAAAAGCGCCTCGAAGAGCAGCAGGGCCGGCACCAGGGGGGCAACAAGTGGATCGGCACCGCCGGTCGTTCGCCGTTCGGCGCCTATGGCTACAATCCCGAGGGCGTTCGCATCGGGCAGGACAAGAACCGCCAGGGCCGCGCCATCAAGGTCTGGGACAAGCGCGAGTTCAAGAATCTCGACAGCAACGTCCAGCTCGGCACGCGCAACATCAAGGTCGCCCTGCGCCGCCTGCGCCGGTTCGCCCGCGAGGGGGCCGCCGAAGAACTGGATCTCGATGCCACAATCCGCGGCACCGCCCGGCAGGGTTATCTTGACATTGTCATGCGGCCCGAACGGCACAATGCGGTCAAGGTTTTGCTGTGCCTTGATGTCGGCGGGTCGATGGACCCCTATATCCGGCTGATGGAAGAGCTGTTCTCGGCCTGCATGACCGAGTTCAAGCATCTGGAATTCTTCTATTTCCACAACATGGTCTATGAAGGTCTGTGGAAAGACAACCGCCGCCGGATGACCGAACGGACGCCAACCCTCGATATCCTGCACAAATACCCGCACGATTATAAGCTGATCTTCGTCGGCGACGCTTCGATGAGCCCTTACGAGGTGACGATGCCAGGCGGATCGGTCGAGCATTGGAACGAGGAAGCGGGACAGGTTTGGCTACAGCGTATGCTCGATGTCTATCCCAGCGCCGTCTGGCTCAATCCGATGCTGGAAAATCACTGGGGCTATAACCAGTCGGTCGGCATGGTGAAAAAGCTGATGGATGACCGGATGTTTCCGCTGACCCTTGATGGCATCGATCAGGCCATGCGCGAACTGACGCGCGCCCATTGAGGTGACGGCACAAAAGCCATGAAAAAAGGCGCGCCCGGCAGGACGCGCCTTTTTTGTATCGAACAGCGGGAAAAGCCGCTGGTCTTATTTCTTGGTGAGGCTGAGACCACCGAAACGCTTGTTGAAGCGGGCAACCTGACCACCGGCATCAAGCAGCTTCGTCTGACCGCCGGTCCATGCCGGATGCACGTTGGCATCAATGTCGAGAAGAAGAACCTGACCTTCTTCGCCCCAGGTCGAACGGGTTTCGAAAACGGTGCCATCGGTCATCTGGACCTTGATGGTGTGATATTCAGGATGAATGCCCTGCTTCATGATGATCTGCTCCTGTGGTGACTGGTTACCGACCAGTCTCAATGCTGTTCGCCCCGTATCCGCTTTTGGGTGGAATGACAAGGGTTGCACTGCGCTACGCATGAGCGTAATGGCCGCGCTGATGGTGCCTTGGCAACAAGGCTAAGAGGGAAGCCGGTCGAAATCCGGCGCTGTGCCCGCAACTGTAGGCGGTGAGCCGACGGTCCACACAAGTCACTGGCCCCAAAAGGCTGGGAAGACGGACCCGAAAAGCGACGACCCGCAAGTCAGGAAACCTGCCATCACGTCGTCCACGCCCGGACGGGACCATCCATCGGCGTGCGAAACGGCAGGCGGATTCCGTCCGCCGCCGCGCCGCTCGCGACGACATTGTGTAGCAACGTCACGAGTATTTTAGACATGACCAATCTGTTCTTCGTGGCTGCCATTGCCGCAGCCGATCCCACTATCATTGTCTCTGCATCGCGCGAACCGATCGCGGCCAACCTCTCTGGCGCCGCCGTCTCGGTCATTGACCGTGCCCAGATCGAAGCGCACGACCTGCCAGCCGTCACCGACCTCCTGCGGCTTACCCCCAGCCTCTCCGTCTCGACCTCCGGCCCGCTCGGCGCGCAGACGCAGGTTCGTCTGCGCGGCGCCGAATCGAACCACACACTTCTCGTCGTCGATGGCATCGAACTGAACGATCCAGGGTCAAGCGCGGACGCCCGTTTCGAGACCTTGCTGTCGGATGCGGTGGAACGCATTGAAATCATTCGCGGCCCGCAATCGGCCCTGTGGGGACCTGAGGCGATTGGCGGCGTGATCAAGATCACCACGCTGGAAGCCCGCGACGGCATCCGTATGCGCGCCAGCGGCGAATATGGCGCACGCGATACACTGCGGCTCGGTTCGGCCATCAGTGCGGGCAATGACACTGGCAGCATCAGCCTGCACGGCAGCTGGCTTGACAGCGACGGCATCGACATTGCCGGTCAGGGTGGCGACAAAGATGGCTTCAAGCATCGTGAAGTGGGTGGCAAAGGCGTTTTCAACCCTGCCCCCAATGCCGAAATCGGTGCTTCGGTGCGCCATGCGCGTTCGACCAGTGCGTTTGACGGCTATGACTACATCACATCACGCCCGGCCGACGCCGACCTTGAATCGCGCCATGTTTCGACAGCCCTGCGCGGCTATGGGAATGTGTCTTTCCTTGATGGCCGCTGGAGCCACCGCGTCGAGGTCAGCTTTGCCGACATGGGGTCGCTGAACCGCCGGAATGGCGATTACACCAATCGCACCGACAGCGAGCGTACCCGTCTCGCCTATCAAAGCAGCATCCGGTTCGAAACCGGCATTGTCCGCCACCGCGTCACTGCCGCCGCCGAAACGGAAAAACAGAAATTTCGCGCTCGCGACGTCAATCCGCTCGCTTTGTCGAACCAGCGCCAGTCCCGCAATCAGGACAGCCTGATCGGCGAGTATCGTCTTGAGGCCGCCGAACGTGCGGCCGCATCGATCAGCGTGCGTCATGACGACAATAACCGCTTCAAGAGCGCTACCACCTGGCGCGCGGCCAGCGCCGTCAACCTGCCGCGTGGTTTCCAGGTTCACGCCAGCTATGGCGAGGGGGTCGCTGACCCGACCTTTACCGAACTTTTCGGTTATTTTCCCGACTTTTTCGTCGGCAATCCAAACCTCAAGCCGGAACGCGCCCGTGGTTTTGATGTCGGGATCGGCTGGAAAGGGCTGGTGTCTGTCGACATCACCTATCACCATAGCCGTCTGACCGATGAAATCGTTTCGACCTATGATTTCATGACCGGATTGTCGGGCGTTGCCAATGCCACTGGCAAAAGCCGCCGTGAAGGGATCGAAGTCACAACCCGCTGGCAACCGAGCCGTCATGTTACCGTTGACGCCAACTACAGCTGGCTCGACACATCGGAACAGACCGTGGCCGGAACACTGGGCGTGCGTGAAGTTCGCCGTCCCAAACACAGTGGCAATATTGCTGTCACCGGTCAGTGGGACAAGCTGCGTCTAGGGACCAGCATTGCCTATGTGGGACAGCGTCGCGATCTCGATTTTGCGACATGGCCGGCAACGCCTGCTCCTTTGAGTGCCTATTGGACGGCCAGCATGACGGGTGCCTACCGTGTGCATGAATCTGTCGAGTTGACGGCGCGTCTTGAAAACGCCTTCGACAACCGGCGCGAAGATGTGCTTGGCTATAATAGCGCCGGGATTGGTGCTTTCTTTGGCGCGAAGGTCCGTTGGGGCGACTGATCGCCCTGGCCCTGACCGGCGTCGTCTGGACCAGCAGTGTTCAGGCGGCGCCGCAGCGCGTTGTGTCGCTCAACCTGTGCACCGACGAGCTGGTGCTGCAACTGGCGGCGCCGCACCAGATCGCATCGATCAGTTTTCTTGGCGCGGACATCAATGAAACCCGCCTGGCCGCGCGCGCCACGGCGCTGCATCGCAACAATGGCAGGCTCACATCCGTTGTTCCCCTGAAGCCGGACCTTGTCATCACCGGTGGCGGCAATCAGCCATTTGCCCGCGAACTTGCTGCCAAGCTGAAGCTGAGAGTCCTCGACCTGCCACCGCCGACCACAATCAACGAAGTCCGCCGCAATGTCCGGCAACTGGCGGCCGCATTGGGGCGCAAGGCAACTGGCGAAGCCCTGTTGCGGCGCTATGATGACGTCATGTCGCAAGCCGTGCCCTACCCTGCCCAAAGCGGCCTTTTGATCAATGGCGGCGGATATACCGTGGCGGCGGACGGCTTGGCCGCCAGCTATCTGCGTGCTGCCGGAATTACGCAAATGCATGTGCGTGGCGAACGTGTCGATATCGAACAGCTTGTGCGTCAGCCCCCTGCCATCCTGATCGAAACCCGCTATCGCAGCCAGCAGGTTTCCAACTATCAGCGTTGGTTCACCCACCCTGCCCTGCGCGCCCTGCCGCGCGAGATCAGGCATCTGAAAGTGGATGGCAGACCATGGACATGCCTGGGACCGGATATGGTGTCCGAGGTTCTGTTGCTGCGAAAAGCCCTCGCGCGATGACCCGGCTCAATCTCGCACTCGGCCTTCTGAGCCTGACCCTTGGGCTTTGCGCAACATTCTGGGCACCAGGCGAACTCCTCGCCCTGTGGCGCGCCAATCCTGATGCCGCGCGTGTCATCCTTGTCGAATTGCGCCTGCCGCGCGCCTTGCTGGCGCTTCTCATCGGTGGCACGCTGGGAGCGTGCGGCGCTGCTTTGCAGGGCTTGTTACGCAACCCCCTGGCCTCGCCCGATATCATGGGGACATCGACGGGGGCCGCCTTCGGTGCTGTCGTCACCAGCTATTTCTTCGGTGTGATGGGCACTGCCGTGCTGACAGGGGGCGCAATGGCGGGCGCCATGCTCGCGCTGATCCTGCTCTTGCTGCTCGCCGGGCGCAATGCCTCGACCGAGACGCTGATTTTGGCCGGCGTTGCGATTTCGGCATTGGGCGCCGCCTTGACCAATCTGGCGCTCAGTCTCGCGCCTTCGCCCTTTGCCTTGTATGATGTGTTGTTCTGGTTACTGGGGTCTCTGGCTGATCGCAGCCGTGACCAGCTGCTGTGGACCGCGCCGCCTATGATACTGGGCATCGCACTGTTGTTGCGTCACCGTCGCGCGCTCGACAGGCTTGCCCTCGGCGAAGAAGTCGCCATCAGCCTCGGCGTCCGCATGCCGGCCCTCAGGCGCGACATAGTGATCGGCACCGGTATCGCCGTCGGCGCAAGTGTCGCGGCTGCGGGGGCCATCGGCTTTGTTGGCCTCGTGGTACCGCATCTCGTGCGTCCGCTCGTTGGCCAGCGCCCCGGCAGTGCGCTCGTCCCCAGCATCCTGGGTGGCGCCTGTCTGCTGACACTGGCCGACATGGCTGTTCGGCTGCCGATCACGACCCAGGAAATGAAGCTTGGCGTATTGACGGCGCTGATTGGCGCGCCCTTCTTCCTGCACCTTATTCTCGGACGCCGGGGGCAGACCATCTGATGCTGACTGTCACCGACATCGCGCGCCCGCCTGCGCTTTCCCCCACCAGCCTTTATGTCGCATCGGGCGAGATCGTTGGCCTGATCGGCCCGAATGGCGCCGGGAAAACCAGCCTGATGCGGGCCATAGCCGGCATCACGTCAGGGCCGGGATCCGTGCTGATCGGAAGCGATCCGCTGGAAAATATTCCTGCGCAGCTGCTTCCGTCGCGGCTAGCCTATATGCCAGCCGTCCGCCGGATCGACTGGCCTATGCCCGTGCGTGATGTCGTGGCGCTTGGCCTGCCCGATCACGCCCCCCATATGGCACACGCCGTCGAACAGGCGCTTCGGGCCACAGACAGCCTCTCTTTTGCCAGCACGGCGATTGATCGGCTTTCGACAGGTGAACGTGCGCGCGTTCTTCTGGCGCGGGCGCTGGTCGGCCAGCCTGACTGCCTGCTGCTCGATGAACCGGTTGCCAATCTCGACCCCTATTATCAGCTGCACATCATGGCCTTGTTACGTCAGCAGACGGATCGAGGCGCAGCCATCCTGGTGGCCATCCACGATCTTGGCCTGGCCCGCCGGATGTGCGACCGGCTGATCCTGATCGACAAGGGACGCATTGTTGCCGCAGGCAGTCCGGACATGGTGCTGAGCGAGGACAATCTTGCACGCAGTTTCCGCTTGGCCGCTGCTGACGATGGCGGCTGGCGTATGGCTCCTGACGCAGCGCGCAGCTGACGAACACAGAAAACGGGCCGCACCCTAGAGGCACAGCCCGTTTTTTCATGGCAATATACGTGAAGTCAGGCGCCCGGCGGATCAGCGATCATCGCCGTGAAATTGGCCTGTGCGGCCAGCTTGCCAGCGACATAGGCCTTGCCGGCAAATTTGCAGACGCTTGCGCGCTTTTGCACAAATTCGACATGCAGTTCCAGCAGGCAGCCCGGCTCGACCGGGGCGCGGAATTTCGCTTCCTCGATCGACATGAAATAGACCAGCTTGCCGCTTCCAGCGAGGTTGAGCGACTTGACCGCCAGCACGCCGGCAGTCTGCGCCAGTGCCTCGATGATCAGCACGCCCGGCATGATCGGGCGCGCCGGAAAGTGCCCGGCGAAAAAGGCTTCGTTGATCGTCACCGCCTTGATGCCACGGGCCGACTGGTCGAGGACAATGTCCTCGACCCGATCGACGAGCAACATCGGATAGCGATGCGGGATCAGGTCCATGATCGCGCGGACATCAACCGCGCCCGCTGCTTCCCCGCTCACTTCTTGGCCGGTTCCGCAGGCGGCGTGATGCTGACCGACGGCAGCTTGGCGTTCAGACGGCTGATCACTTCATTCGTCACGTCGATCGACGCGGCGATCGCAAGGGTCGCATCCTGACTGATCACCAGCTGGGCATTGCGTTCGCGCATCAGCTGCGTGATGATCGGGTTGACGTTGTCGAAGATCTGCTTGCGGACATAGGCCAGCGAACGGCCATAATCCTGCTCACGCCCGCGCAGCTCGTTTTCGGCAGTGACCTGACGGCTCTGCAGATCCTTCACCTTCGCCTGGAAGGCTTCCTGCGCCATCGACGCACGCGCTTTTTGCAGCGTTTCCGCTTCGTTGCGGAACTGGTCGCCAAGTGTTTTCGCGCGCGCCTGGACACTGTCGAGCTTGCTCTTCAGCTGAGTCTGGGCATTGCGGCCAGCAGCAGATTCGGTGCCGATGCGGTCCATGTCGACAACAAGGATGGCTGCCTGCGCGGCCTGGGCCTGTGCCATCGACGGAAGCGAGACGCTGCCTGCCAAGGTCAGCGAAGCAATAGCTGCGGCTTTGAAGATCGTCTTCATATCAGAATGATGTCCCTACGTTGAACTGGAAGAGTTGCGTTTGGTCGCCATCAACTTTGATCAGCGCCTTGGCGACGTCAATGCGGAATGGGCCGAATGGTGAGTTCCACGAGACGCCCATGCCGACAGACAGGCGTGGTTTCAGGCTGTCCCCCGGATAGGTCTCGAGAATGGACTGGGTCGTGCCATCCGCCGCTGTGTAGCTGCGGATGATGTCGGTGCGCTTGGCCTTGGTGTCCCAGAGCGCACCGAAGTCCATGAAGGCCGACGGGCGCAGGCCCAGTTCCGAACCGGCGGCACCCAGCGGGATTTCCATTTCGGCCCGGCCGACATAGTAAACGTCGCCGCCCAAAGCGTCGTCGATCCACTGGTCCTTGTCGGTGGTGACCACGCCATTGACAATGGCCTTGCGGATCGAGCGAGGACCGATGCCACGGATGTCGAAGCCGCGGAACCGCGGTTCGCCAAGGAAGAAACGGTCGGTCAGGCGGATATTGTCCCCGCCCCAACCGCGAATATAGCCCGCTTCGCCATTGAGGCTGAAAATGAACCCGCTTTCGCCAAGGCCCCAGTATTTGGCGGCTTCGGCACGGGTCCGGATATATTGCACGCCGCCACCGACACCGGCGAAATCCTGGCTGAAGACGAAGCGGTGGCCGCGCGAGGGGCGCAGGCGATTGTTCAGATTGTCAAAGGCAAGACTGAAGCCCAGCGATGAGGTTGTGCGTTTGCCAATGGCATCACAAAGGAAAATCCCGGCCTTGAAGGGATCGCAGGTGCCGTTGGTAAAGAACAGCCCTTCGTCGAGCGAAACGTCGTCATAGGTCAGGCCATAACGGAAGGACGCTGCCCAGAACTCGGTGATCGGGAAGCCGACCCGGAGTTGCATGCCTGTCGACGTCTGACTGTAGGTAGTGTCTCGGTCATTGCGCGACGTGAAACGGAAACTGTCATAATCGCGGCGGAAGATGTCGCCGCCCAGCGCCAGATTGCGTCCGAACAGATATGGCTCGGTAAAGCCCAGTTCGACCGACTTGGAGTAGCTGGAGATATTGAACGACGAACGCAGTTCCTGGGATTTGCCAAGGAAGTTGCGTTCGCGGATCGACAGATTGACGATGAAACGCTCGATCGACGAGAAACCGGCCGACACCTGAAGTTCACCCGTCGGCTTTTCCTCGACATTGACTTCAAGCACAACCTTGTCCGGACCGGAGCCGGGCTTTTGATCGATTTCCAGCTTTTCCTGGAAAAAGCCGAGAGACTGGATGCGGTCGCGTGAGCGCTTCACCTTGAAACTGTTGAACGCATCGCCTTCGGCCAGACGAAACTCGCGACGGACGACATGATCCTTGGTGCGGACATTACCGTTGATGTCGATCCGCTCGACATAAACGCGCGGCGTTTCGTTGATGACGAAGGTCACGCCCATTTCGCGCGCGTCCTTGTCGCGCATGAACTGCGGCCTGATATCCGCGAATGCATAACCACGCAGACCGGCCGTTTCATTCAGGCTGGTGACTGTGTCTTCGATCTTCTTGGCGTCATACCAGTCGCCCTTGTCGATCTTGATCAGCTTGCTGAACTCGTCCGGTTTCAGGTCGCGGACTTCGCTCTGGGTATCGACATCGCCAAATTTGTACCGATCGCCTTCCTCAATGACATAGGTGAGGATGAAATCCTCGCGATTGGGCGCAAGTTCAGCCACCGACGAGCCGACACGGAAATCCGCATAGCCATTCGTCAGATAATATTGCCGCATCTTCTGCTGGTCATAGGCCGAACGATCGGGATCGTAGGTATCGTTCGATGTCAGGAAACGCCACCAGCGCGCTTCACGCGTCACCATCTCGCCACGGAGATCGCCATCGGAAAATTTTTCGTTTCCGATGATGTTGATGGCCCGCACCTTGGATTTCGGCCCGTCCTGGATCTCGAACACGACATCGACGCGGTTCTGTTCAAGCTGGACGATCTTCGGGACGACGTTGGCCGCAAAACGCCCCTTGCGACGATAAAGTTCAAGGATGCGCGCAACGTCGGCGCTGGCCTTGGAGCGGGTGAAGATCTGGCGCGGCGCCAGGCGGATTTCCTCGCGGATCTTGTCTTCCTTGATCCGCTTGTTGCCCTCGAGGAGAATGCGGTTGATGACCGGATTCTCCCGCACTTCGATGGTCAGCCGTCCATCAATGTCACGGATGGTGACGTCCGAGAACAGTTCGGTCGCATAGAGCGCCTTGAGCGCGGTATCGAGCTTTTCACGATCATAGGTTTCGCCAGTCGCCAGCGTGATGTAGCTGCGCACGGTTTCCGGTTCGAGCCGTTCGTTACCAACGACGGAAATGGCGCGGATCACTGCATTCGGGGCAGGTGCAACCTGAGCTGGCCCGGCAGGTGCAGCTGTGGGTGCCTGCTGTGCATGGGCGGGCGCGGAAATCATCGCCCCTGCGGACGCGCCCAGCAACAGCGCAGCCGTCAAAATGCGTACACCCTTGATGACTTGCTGTTCACTCACGCCTGACGGCCCTTCTTCGCGATAATATGTCATGCCTTGGTTCATCCTGTCAGGCTTGACCAAGCAGCTTCGTCAGATGATCGAATAAGCCAAATGATGCAAGGTCGTTCCACGTCAGGATGACCATCAGCGACACAAGCATCGCAAAGCCCGACATGAACGCCCACTCCTGCACCTTGGCATTAACGGGTTGCCGCCGCACCGCCTCGATGGCGTACATCAGCAAATGCCCGCCATCCAGCATGGGAATTGGCAGAAGGTTGATGAACCCGAGATTTATCGAGATCAGGGCCATGAGATAAACGAAATTCGGCAGGCCCAGCGACGCCTGCTGACCGGAATATTGTGCGATCTTGACCGGGCCGCCCAGTTCCTTGACCGAGCGGGTGCCACTGACAACCTGATACAAGGTGCGCGCCATCGACTTGGTCATCATGACCACTTCAACAGCGCCATAATGTACGGATTCAAAGAGATTGCGTTCAACAATAACCGAATCAGGGCGCGCGATGCCAATCCGGCCAATGTAAAAAACATTGCCGAAACGATCTTCCTCGCGGATGCGCTCCGGGGTGATTTCGCTCTCGAACAGACGTCCATCGCGACGATAGGCGAATGGCAGCGGCTCGCCGGGGCGGATGCTCACGATCGCGCTGACATCCTCGAAGCGGTCGACCGCCTTTCCTGCCACGCTGACGATCAGATCGCCTTCGCGCAGCCCCGCAGCGGCCGCCGGTGATTGCGGCATAACCATGTGGATCTGCGCCGGCGTATAGCTGTGGCCATAGCTCCAGATGAAAGTGGCATAGACAAGGATCGCAAAAAGGAAGTTCGTCACGGGTCCTGCCAGAACAATCAGTGCCCGCTGCCACAGCGGCTTTGCGCTGAAGGTGACGGACCGCTCTTCCGGAGACAGGTGATCCAGGCTACCCGGCGCGCTGGCCGCGTTTAAATCACCAGCAAATCGCACATAACCGCCCAGCGGTAACATGCAGATTTTCCAGCGCGTGCCGCGCTTGTCATTCCAGCCAACAAGTTCGCGACCAAAACCGATGGCGAACTGGTCGGCCTTCACGCCAAAGGTCCGTCCGGCAAGATAATGCCCCAGTTCGTGCACGAACACGAGCGGGCCGATCATCGCGACGAACATCAGCAACGTGAAGAAAAAACCTGGCTGATCCAATTTTCGTCTCTTTCCTCAGGCCGCGCGATGAATGGCGCGCACGGCGGCGATACGGCGCGCCACGTCGTCAACGGCCCGAACATCCTCAAGCGAATGGACAGGTGTGTGCGGCACCTCAGTCATGACGTCGGTCACGATAGCAGCAATATCGAGAAAACCGATAGCCCCATCGAGAAAAGCCTGCACCGCAACTTCATTGGCCGCATTCAGCACGACCGGAACCGACCCGCCTGCGACAAGCGCTGCACGGGCCAGATCAAGGGCCGGAAAGCGTTGCCTGTCAGGGGCTTCGAAGGTCAGCTGCGCCGTTGCGACAAGGTCGAGGGGCGCGCAAGGAGTTTCGATCCGTTCCGGCCAGCCAAGGGCGTAACCGATCGGCGTCCTCATGTCAGGCGTCCCAAGCTGGGCCAGCAACGAACCATCGCGATATTCGACGAAGCTGTGCACGACTGATTGCGGATGAACCACGACGTCAAGCTGTTCGGGGCGCACCGGAAACAGATGATAGGCCTCGATTAATTCCAGCCCCTTGTTCATAAGGGTAGCGGAATCAACCGATATCTTTGCCCCCATCGACCAGACCGGATGGCTGACTGCCTGAGCGCGGGTCGCTCTGCGCATGTCTTCGACAGAGGCCGTCCGGAAAGGCCCGCCCGATGCCGTCAGGATAATGCGCCTGACGCTTTCAGGCTGCTTGAAATCAAAAACCTGGAAAATAGCGTTATGTTCGCTATCGACGGGCAACAGTATCGTGCCATTGCGCCGAGCCGTCTCGACCACAATATCACCGGCACAAACCAGCGATTCCTTGTTGGCAATGGCCACGATCCCGCCCTGCTCAACGGCTTTCAGCGTGGGCGCAAGACCGGCAGCGCCCACAATGGCTGCCATCACCCAGTCCGCCGGGCGCGCCGCTGCCTCAATCAGAGCGGCCGATCCTGCCGACGTCTCGACCCCGGTACCGGCCAGTGCATCACGCAGCGCTGGCAAGGCGGATTCATCAGCGACAACAGCGATCTGCGGGCGCAGCAAGCGGGCCTGGGCGGCCAGCGTCTTCCAGTCGCCATTGGCGGTCAGGGCAACAACAGGCCAGCGCCGGGGATCGCGCGCGACAAGATCGATGGTCGATTTGCCGATCGACCCGGTCGCGCCGAATATACTGACACTACGCTGCATCAGCGAAAAGCCAAAATCATTGCGGCCGCCACAGCCACCGGAACCAGGCCATCAAGCCGGTCAAGAATGCCGCCATGCCCTGGGAACAATTTGCCCGAATCCTTCACGCCGACGCGACGTTTCAACCAGGATTCAAAAAAGTCACCTGTCTGGGCCAAAATGGCCGCCACCAATCCGCCAGCCACATAAAGCCAGATGCGGTCGCCATCGGCCCAGCCAAACTGCACGGAAAGCAGGCCGCTGGCCAGCCCTGCCCCCGCCATGCCGCCTGACAGGCCCGACCATGTCTTGGACGGACTGATTGCAGGCGCAATCTTGGGGCCACCCAATGTGCGACCGGCGAAATAGGCGCAGATATCGGTCGCCCACACCACCGCCAACGTCCAGAGCACAAAATACATGCCCTGCGGCTGTTCGCGCATCCAGATCAGGGCGGCAGCAGGCAGGCCGGCATAGGCCAGCCCCATGGCGGCCGCGGCATAACTGGCTTGCTTGACGCCATGGACCAGCGCCAGAAACAATGACGCCGCAAGGATGCCGATCATCACGGCGATAAAGGTTTCACGACTGGGTGCAACAGCCACGATGGCAAGGGAAATGGCCAGAATGGCCTGCATGAACAGACGCAAGCGGCTCGGTGCGGGCAGAAGTCCTACCCATTCACGCACCATCAGAGCCGCGCCAATCAAAACCATCACGGCAAAGAACAAGCCACCGAGCCAGACATCGGAAAGCGCCACTGCAACAAGCAACACACCCGTGATGATACGGGGCAGAAGATCGGATTTTTCCATCATGTCAGCCTCTGACGCCCCCATAGCGCCGGTCGCGCTGACGATAGCTCTCGACGGCGTCGGCCAGTGCCGTCGCATCGAAATCCGGCCAGAAGGCATCCGTAAAATAAAGTTCGGCATAGGCCGCCTGCCACAGCAGGAAATTGGACAGGCGAACCTCGCCCGATGTGCGGATGACGAGATCCGGGTCGGGAATGTCGCCAGTGTCGAGGTGGCGCGCCAAGAGATCCGCATCAACGCGGCCGGGATCGACTTCGCCGCGCACAGCCGCTTCGGCAATCTGCCGGGCCGCACGGACGATTTCATCGCGGGCGCCGTAATTCAACGCGACAACAAGGTTGAGACCATTGTTTTTCGCGGTCTGGAGTGCCGCACGATCCGCCAGATCCGCGATATCCGGACCAAAGCGCTTATAGTCGCCGA
>CAZWMK010000064.1:0-5229 GCA_964635065.1 uncultured Sphingomonadaceae bacterium
AGATCCGCTGTTCATCCTCTATACTTCGGGCAGCACGGGCAAGCCGAAGGGCGTTCTGCACACGACAGGCGGCTATATATTATGGGCGAATCTCACCTTCGCCTATGTCTTCGACTGGCGCGAGGGAGAATTGCACTGGTGCACTGCCGATATCGGCTGGATCACAGGCCACAGCTATGTCGTCTATGGCCCGCTGTCGAATGGTGCGACCAGCCTGATGTTCGAAGGTGTGCCCAATTATCCCGATGTCGACCGTTTCTGGCAGGTCGTCGAAAAACATCGCCCGGCGATCTTCTATACCGCGCCGACCGCGCTCCGCTCGCTGATGCGCGAAGGCGATGCGCCAGTCAAAAAACATGACCGCAGTTCGCTGCGTCTGCTCGGTACGGTCGGCGAGCCGATCAACCCCGAAGCCTGGCTTTGGTACTGGCGCACCGTGGGCGATGAAAAACTGCCGATCATCGATACCTGGTGGCAGACTGAAACCGGTGGCGTCCTGATCAGCTCGTTGCCTGGCGCCATCGACATGAAGCCGGGATCGGCGACTTTGCCCTTCTTTGGCGTCGTGCCTGCGCTGGTCGATGGCGAAGGCGCCCTTATCGACGGACCGGCATCGGGCAACCTTGTGCTGACGCAAAGCTGGCCGGGGCAGGCGCGCAGCCTGTGGGGCGATCACGACCGCTTCGTCCAGACCTATTTCTCGACCTATCGCGGGCTTTATTTCACTGGCGACGGCGCACGGCGCGATGCCGACGGCTATTGGTGGATTACCGGCCGTGTCGATGACGTGCTGAACGTGTCGGGCCACCGGCTTGGCACCGCCGAAGTCGAAAGCGCCCTTGTCGTCCACCCCAAGGTGGCTGAAGCCGCCGTTGTCGGCTACCCGCACGATATCAAGGGGCAGGGCATTTACTGCTATGTCACGCTGAATGTGGGCGAAACCGGTTCCGATGCGCTGGAAACCGCACTGAAGCAGGAAGTGCGCAAGCATATCGGCCCGATTGCCACACCCGACCACATCCATTTCACACCCGCCCTGCCGAAAACGCGCTCGGGCAAGATCATGCGCCGCATTTTGCGCAAAATTGCCGAAAACGAGTTCGGATCGCTGGGCGACACCACGACGCTCGCAGATCCATCGGTCGTCGCGGCCTTGATCGAGGGGCGGAAAAATCGCTGATCGCATCGTCTGGTCGGGCCGTTATCTCGAAACGCACGTATCGGGGACATGGGAATATGTCGCGCGCCCGCATGGCATGACGGCGGCGGTCATTCTTGCCGTGACCCCCGACGACCGCGTGCTGCTGGTCGAACAGCACCGCGTGCCGCTGGGTGGCGCCTGCCTTGAACTGCCTGCCGGGCTTGTCGGTGATCATGGTCCCGAAGAGGTGACGGCGGCGGCGATCCGCGAGTTGGAGGAGGAAACCGGCTGGCGCGCCGCACGCATGATCAGCCTTGGCGACTTCGTCTCGTCGCCGGGGCTGACGAGCGAACGCTTCTGGCTGTTGCGGGCAGAGGCACTGGCACGCGTCGGACCGGGCGGCGGCGTGGACGATGAACAGATCACCGTTCATGCCGTGCCGCGCCGGAACATCGCTGCCTTTATCGATGCTTGCCGCGCGCGCGGGCTGTCGATCGACGTCAAGCTGCTGTGTCTGCTGCCGGCCCTCGACAATGAACCGATCGTCTGTTCCACCTCTTGAATTGACAGAATAGCGCTTCAAATCACCATAGTGACCATATCAGGGGAAGTAAGCATGACCTGCGACCATGATACCGAAGATGGCGACCTCGTCGAAAACGAATCGCGTGACATAAACATTCCGGCCGATGTGCTGGAGGCCGTCCGCACGCTGATTCGCTGGGCAGGCGATGAACCCGCGCGGGAGGGACTGCTCGACACGCCCGGTCGCGTCGCACGCGCCATGCAGGAATATTGCCGCGGCTATGCCGAAGACCCCGGCCATCACCTCAGCCGCACGTTCAAGGAAGTCGGCGGATATGACGAAATCGTGCTGTTGCGCGATATTCCGTTTCATTCGCACTGCGAACATCACATGGCGCCGATCATCGGCAAGGCGCATATCGCCTATCTGCCGAAAAACCGCGTGGTCGGCATCTCCAAACTGGCGCGCGTCCTGCACGGTTATGCCCGCCGCCTGCAGGTGCAGGAACGCCTGACTGCCGAAGTCGCCGATTGCATCTGGCAGCATCTCGAACCGCGCGGCGTCGCGGTCGTGATCGAGGCAAGCCATGCCTGCATGACGGCACGCGGCGTCCATACGCCCGGCGTTTCCATGACAACCAGCCGGATGATGGGCATTTTCCGCGACGATGAGAAAAGCCGCAAGGAAGTTTTGAGTCTGATGGGCCTCGGCTAAGACTCATGCGGGCTGGTATCGGGCGCGCCGCCGCGCTAGCTTTTTGTCCATTGTCGATGAAGGAGCCTGCCATGCGTCGCCTGACCGTCCTTGCCCGTCTGTCGCTGCCGCTGGTCGCGGCCGTCAGCCTGTCGGCCTGTGGCATCAATGCCATTCCGACGCGCGAGGAGGCCGCGAAGGCCGCGTGGGGGGAAGTGCAGAACCAGTATCAGCGACGCGCCGATCTGGTGCCCAACCTTGTGTCGACCGTATCCGGCTTTGCCATGCAGGAACGCACGGTGCTGACCGATGTCACCAATGCCCGGGCACGGGCAACTTCGGTGCAGTTGACACCCGACATGCTCAACGACCCCGTCGCCATGCAGCGCTTTCAGGCTGCACAGGGTGAATTGACGGGCGCCCTGTCGCGGCTGCTCGTCACGGTCGAACGCTATCCCGACCTGCGTTCCAGCGAAAATTTTCTGACGCTGCAAGCGCAACTGGAAGGCACGGAAAACCGCATCTCGGTCGCCCGGCGCGACTACAATCAGGCGGTGCAGGCCTATAACACCGAAATCCGGACCTTCCCCAGCATCATGGCGGCGCGCACCATTTACGGGTCGCAGCCGATGCAGTCCTATCAGGCGGTAACTGCTGGCGCGGAAGTCGCGCCGAAGGTCAGTTTCTAGGCCCGATGATCATGACGCGGCCGGTTCTTGCCGCGCTGATCGCGCTTCTGGCAGCCTTGATCCTGCCGGGCATGACGCGGGCTGCGCCGGCTTTTCCCGCGCTGGACGGCCGTGTCGTCGATGCTGCCGACCTGCTGCCCCCCGCAACCGAACAGGCCCTGACCGAGCGGCTTGCCGCGCTCGAACGGACGACTGGGCGGCAGCTGGTCGTCGTCACACTGGCCGGGCTCGATGGCTATGACATTGCCGACTATGGCTATCAGCTTGGCCGGCACTGGCGTATCGGCGATGCGCAGCGCGATGACGGCGCGCTTCTGATTGTCGCGCCGCAAGAGCGCAAGGTGCGCATCGAAGTGGGCTATGGCCTGGAAGGGGTGTTGCCCGATGCCATGGCGCACCGCATCGTCCAGCGCACTATCCTGCCGCCATTCCGTGCAGGCGACATGGCGGGCGGCATCATGGCAGGCGCGGATGCGCTGATCACCCATTTGCAGCTCCCGCCCGAAGAAGCCGCGGCCCGTGCCCAGGCAGCGGCGGACGAAAATGCGGACACGGACGGTGTGCCG
Organism: uncultured Sphingomonadaceae bacterium; assembly: GCA_964635065.1. GTDB lineage: Bacteria > Pseudomonadota > Alphaproteobacteria > Sphingomonadales > Sphingomonadaceae > CAZWMK01. Next base: position 3,616 of record CAZWMK010000064.1, read on the forward strand.
CTGCTGTTCCTGCTGCTGTTCCTTCTGCCATTCCTGCTCGGCTGGTTCCGGGGAGGACGGCGGGGGCGCAATGCGATTTTGTGGGGACCGGGCATCGGTGGCAGCGGCCACTGGGGCGGCGGGCGCAGGGGAGGCGGCGGATTTTCCGGTGGCGGCGGCTCTTTTGGTGGCGGCGGCGCTTCAGGGAGCTGGTAGACAATGAACTTGCTGAGCGATGCCGATCATGCCCGTGTTTCTGCCGCGATTAGCGCGTACGAGGCTGATACGGCTGGCGAAATCTATTGTGTGATGACCCGGCGCTGCGTTCCGGCCATTTTACCGCCCCTGTTTTGGGCCGGCATCGCCGCCATGACTGCGCCGTTGATCTGGCTCGTCGCCGGCCTGCCCGGCCTGCCGCTTGTGATGCAGCTTACCGGTCGTTGGAGCAGCACCCACAGCCCGGCCATGTTCCCCGACATGCTGCCCCTTTGGGGGCTCGCACTGTTGCCATTGCTCAGCTTCGTCCTTGTCTTTTCTGCGCTCCATCTTCTGGGACGCCTGCGCCCACGCCTGTTGCCGCGCGCATGGCGCAGGCACATGGTTCATCGTGCCGCGCTCAACCAGTTCAAGGCGTGCGGCATCCGGCAGACCGCAGGGCGGACTGGCGTGCTGATTTTCCTGTCCCTCGAGGATCATATGGCCGAGATTGTCGCAGACAGCGCGATTTATGCGAAAGTTCCGCCCAATGCATGGGGCACCGCGCTTGACGCGCTTGTGGCAGAAGCACGCGCGGGGCGCCATGCCGATGCCTTCATCGCCGCTATCGGCCATGCAGGCGCTTTACTGGCGGCACATTTCCCGCCGCTGGCCGCCAATCCGAATGAATTGCCCGACAGACTGGTGGAAATCGCCTGATGATATCAGGTCCGCCTTGTCACTTTTGCACAACAGCGGCATGGGAAGGGCGGCGTTGGTAAATCGAGGTGTCTCATGCGTGTCGCAATGATCGGTGCAGGGTATGTCGGGCTCGTATCGGGCGCATGCTTTGCGGATTTCGGTCATGACGTCACTTGCGTCGACCTTGATCCCGCCAAAATCGCCGCGCTGTGCGCCGGGCGGATACCGATCTTCGAGCCAGGGCTGGCAGAGCTTGTCGCCGCCAACGTCAAGGCGGGGCACCTTGCCTTCACAACCGATCTTGCCGCAGGCATTGACGGCGCCGATGCCATCTTCATCGCGGTCGGCACGCCATCGCGCCGTGGCGATGGCCATGCCGATCTGAGCTATGTTCATCAGGCGGCGCGCGATATTGCGGCTTCGCTGAAGGGCCGGGCCGTCGTTGTCACCAAGTCCACCGTTCCGGTCGGCACCGGGGACGAAGTCGAACGCATCATCCGTGACACCAACCCCACCGCCGATGTCGCCGTCGTCTCGAACCCCGAATTCCTGCGGGAGGGCGCCGCGATCAACGACTTCAAGCGTCCCGACCGCATTGTCATCGGTGTCGAGGATGAATGGGCCAAGGCGGTGATGGCCGAGCTGTACCGCCCGCTTTATCTCAATGCTGCGCCGCTTTTGTTCACGGCGCGCCGCACCGCTGAACTGATCAAATACGCCGCCAATGCCTTTCTGGCG
>CAZWMK010000064.1:5239-13385 GCA_964635065.1 uncultured Sphingomonadaceae bacterium
TCATCAATGAAATCGCCGACCTGTGCGAGGCTGTGGGGGCCGATGTACAGGATGTCGCACGCGGCATCGGCCTTGATAACAGGATCGGCGCGAAGTTCCTGCATCCCGGCCCCGGCTATGGCGGCAGCTGCTTCCCGAAAGACACGCTGGCCCTGATCAAGACAGCACAGGACCATGACACACCTGTGCGCATCGTCGAGACGGTTGCGGCTGTCAACGATCAGCGCAAACGCGCCATGGGACGCAAGATCATTGCTGCCATGGGCGGTGATGTGCGCGGCAAGACGGTGGCCATTCTCGGCCTGACCTTCAAGCCCAACACAGATGACATGCGCGATGCACCATCCATTGCCATCGTGCAGGCGCTGCACGATGCGGGGGCGCGCATCCGCGCCTTTGACCCCGAAGGCATGGCGCAGGCGCGTCCGCTGCTTGGCCCGGTCGATTATGCCAAGGACCCCTATGATTGCGTGACCGGCGCCGATGCTCTGGCGATCGTGACAGAATGGGACGCTTTTCGTGCGCTCGACATTGGCCGCATCGCCACACTTCTCAACGCCCCGATCCTCGTCGATCTGCGCAACATCTACCGTCCCGAAGAAGTCGTGCGGCACGGGCTGGCCTATCATTCGATCGGGCGGACACAGCTCATCCCCTGATCCGCAACGTCAAATCCCCCTGTTCACGACAGGCTTTTACCGCCAGAATGGCCGTATCGTCACAACCAGGGGCAAAACGCATGCTGAACGAATTCAAAGCCTTCATTGCACGTGGCAATGTTCTTGATCTCGCTGTTGCCGTCATCATTGGTGCCGCATTTGGCAAGATCGTCAGCGCGCTGACCGATGATCTCATCATGCCAGTCATCGGCGCCATTACGGGGGGCACTGACTTTTCCAACTATTTCGTGGTCCTTGGCGCCATTCCGGATGACTACAAAGGATCGCTGACCAACTATGCGGATCTGAAGGCAGCGGGCGTCGCGATGCTCGGCTATGGCCAGTTCATCACCGCCGTCGTGCAATTCCTGATCCTTGCCTTTGTCATTTTCCTGCTGGTCCGTCAGGCAAACAAGCTGATGACCAAGCCCAGCACCGAATCCGCCGCGCCGCCGCCGACGCCTGAAGACGTCCTTTTGCTGCGCGAAATCCGCGACTCGTTGAAAAAGTAAAAGATTTCATGGCTTTGCTGCGCAGCACCAAGCGCAGCAAAGCCGATATGGCTGCTCTTGATCTTCTCCGCGCATTATATATTATGCGCGTAATAATTCATTTGGCCCCACCAAGCCGGGCCAGTGCAAAGGGGAGAGATCATGAAACAAGCATCCATATCGATTCTGTCGCTGGCGGCCGCGCTTGCGGTCACGCCCGTGACGCCGGCCCGCGCGCAAAACGCAGCCGACGCCCCGGCCACCGCCAGCGAAGGCGGCATTCAGGAAATCGTCGTCACCGCGCGCCGCCGCGCCGAGCCGTTGCAGCGCACGCCGCTCGCCGTCTCGGCCCTGTCGGCCGCAGATATCGAAGCCAAGGTGGCCGTGAACATCATTGATCTTGGCAAATCCATGCCGAACGTCCGGATCGACGCGCTGGGTTCGCAAGGCCGCGCGGGGATGCTTGCCATTCGCGGTGTCAACTATGCCCGTTCCGACCAGGCGGGCGACCCGTCGACCGCCTTCTACATCGACGGCCTCTACCAACCGCGCTCGACGATCAACATTCTCGACATGTTCGACATGGAATCGATCGAAGTACTGCGCGGCCCGCAAGGCACGCTGTTCGGCCGCAACGCCTTTGCCGGCGCGGTCAACATCCAGTCCAAGCGCCCGGAGATGGAACTGGGCGGCCAGGTCGAAGCCAAGCTCGCCAACTACGGCCGTCATGAATTGCGGGGCGCCATCAACGTGCCGATCATCAAGGACGTGCTGGCCATGCGCGCCTCGATGCTCTACGCCAAGTCGGACGGCTATTACCGCTCGATCAAGGATGACGGCAAACGTATAGGCGGCGATGACAACATCACTGGCCGCCTGTCGTTCCTCTACACGCCGAACGATGCGTGGAACATCTATCTGAAATATGAGCATGTCCGCGACAAGAGCGACCCGACGCCGGCGCAGAACGGCTCGACGACGCCCGCCATGGCCGCGCCCGGCCTCGCCGCGCAGTTCGCGGGCAACATCGCCGGCGATCCGCCGAACCTGTTCAACTACCCGAAATACTGGACCAACATCCAGATCAAGCCGGGTCAGAAGAGCTTCGTCAATTCGGACAATCTGGCGCTCAACATCACGCATGACATCGAAGGCGGCTCGCTCACCTCGATCACCGGCTATCAGGACACGCAGGATGGCCTGTTCACCGATCCGATCGGCGGCAAGCTCGCCTATCTCACGAACTACTACCGCACGCATGTCACGACCATCAGCCAGGAACTGCGGTTCATCAAGGAACTCGGCCAGTCGTTCCAGCTTCTTGTCGGCGCCTATTATTCGAACGACGACATGAAATATGGCAACATCACCTTCTCGGAGGCGCTTCTGACCGGTGCCAACGCGCAGGTCAACGTCAGGCAGAAGCGCGACAGCTATGCCCTGTTCGCCGAACTGGAAGCGCGGCCGACCGATACGGTGCGCGTCAACTTCGCCGGTCGCCAGATGTGGGAAGACAAGGACTTCTCCTTCCGTCGCCAGCTGCGCCCCTTGGCCGTGAACCCCGATCCGTCGGTGTTCCTGCCTGTGGCCAGCTATGACCGCGACAAGCAGGGCTGGAAGAACTTCTCGCCGAAGATCTCGATCGACTGGCGTCCGATGGACGATGTGATGCTCTATGCCTCGTGGACCAAGGGCTTCAAGAGCGGCGGCTATGCGGCTGTCACCACCAGCATTGCCGCAGCGGGTCCCTATGATCCCGAAAAAATCGAAACCTGGGAAGCCGGCGTGAAAACCTTCCTGTTCGATCGCAAGGTCCGCGCCAATCTGACCGTGTTCTGGAACAACCTCGACGACCTGCAACGCAGCGTGAACTTCACGGTCGCCGGCGTACCGTCGAACATCGTGTTCAACGCCGCTTCGGCCGTCACCAAGGGGGTCGAAGCCGAACTGGAATATCGTCCGACCGAAAGCTTCCGCCTGCACGGCTCGGCGGGTTATCTCAAGGCCTATTATAAGGACTTCTGCGCCAACTTCGGCTTCCCCGGCGGCGTCGGCGGCCTGCCGTTCGGCCAGCCCTGCGGCACCATTCCAGGTCAGCTCGATAACAGCTACATGCCACTCTACAATGCGCCGAAGTGGCAAGCCGCCTTTGGCGGCAGCTACAACATCGACCTTGGCGGCGCGGGCAGCGTGACATTCTATGGCGACATGAACTACACCTCGTCGCTGTTCACCAACGACAACCCGTTCCCTGTCAGCAGGCGCGGAGCGATGACGGTGGTGGATGCCAGCATCCAGTGGAAATCGGAAGACCAGCGTTTCTACGCCTCACTTTACGCGCAAAACCTGTTCAACGAGATCGATACGCAACAGGCCATCCGTTCGGGCGGCACGCTGACCGTGTTCAACTACACCCCGCCGCGCCGCTGGGGCGGTGTGGTCGGCGTCAAGTTCTGATCAGGGAACCGGCATGGGCAACGACACACCACGCGACGACAGCGGCCTTGGTCTGAACTTCGGAACCTATGAAGAAGCGAAGACCTGGATCGGTCGATCCACCGATGTCTGCTTTGGCGAAGTCGAGGTGAACGTGCCGATGGTCCGCACCTATTGCGCGGCGATGGAAGACGCGAACCAGAGTTACTGGGACGCCGATTTCGCCGCCGCGCACTGGGGCGGTGCCATTGCCCCCCCTGCCATGCTGCAAACATGGACCATCCCGATGCAGTGGCGGCCCGATGGACGCCGCACTGTATCGGTGATGGCGGCCAAAGTGCCCCTGCCGGGCGACAAGCCGATCAATGTCACCACCGAATTCGAATATTTCCGTCCCGCCTATGCGGGCGACATCGTCAATATGGTCGATCGGCTGATCGACATTTCCGAAGAAAAGACCACACGTATCGGCACGGGTCATTTCATCACAACGGTAGGCGAATTCCGTAACCAGCGCGGCGAATTGCTGGCGCGCAGCACCAACATATTGTTCCGCTACAAGGCGCACGACTGATGCAGACGATTGCCCCCTTCCGTCAGGTCTACTGGCAGGACGTGACGCTGGACACTGTCGTCCCCGCCATCAGCATGGACGTGACCTACAAGCATGCGATCCAGCATGTTGCGGCTGGCTGGGATTATATGCCAGGCCACCACAACCCCGATTATGCGCGGTCGCAAGGACAGCGAACCATCTATCTTAACACGCTGTTCCACCAAAGCTTCGTCGACCGTGTGCTGACCGACTGGGCCGGACCTCTGACCTTCATCGCGCGGCGCAAGATATCGATGAAGGCCTCGATCTATCCCGACGAACGCATTATTGGAACGGCGCAGATCCTGCGCGTCTATCGCGGCGAAGCCGGCGATGGCCGGGTTGATCTGTCGGTCGTGATCCGCAATCCCGATGCCGATTGCTGCCTTGCCGACTGCACCATCCGACTGCCCGACCGGCCGGGCACATGACGGCGGCGAACGACTGGTCGACGCTCAGCATGGCGGCGCTGGTCCGCCGTCTGGCCCGACAGGTGCCGCGCCGCCCGGCATTTCGCGATGCCGATGGCCGCGTTGTCAGCTATGCCGAACTGGACCAGCGCAGCGACCGTCTGGCCCGCGCCTTTGTCGCAGCCGGCATCGCGCCCGGCGATCATGTCGCGGCCCTGACGCTGAACAGCGTGCCGATGATGGAGTTGTTCATGGCTGCCGCGAAAGCGCGCGCCGTAATCCTGCCGCTCAACTGGCGTCTGGCCCCGCCCGAACTCGCCTATATCTTCGGCGATGCCGTCCCGAAACTGCTGTTCGCGTCGGCTGGGCTCGCCGATCTTGCGGCGGGCATCGACACCGATGTCCCGACCATTCTCATCCACGAAAAGCCCGATGGCTGCCCCTATGAAGCATTTCTCGCGCAGGGCGGCGATGAAACGGCGCTGCCAGAAGTCGTGCCAGACGACATCTGGATCATGCTTTACACCAGCGGCACGACCGGACGCCCCAAGGGTTGCCGTCTCGATCAGAAAGGGCAGGTGATTTCTGCCTTTGCGACGCGCGGCGTGTGGCAGGCCGGCCCATTCGACCGGTTGGCGATGGCACTGCCGCTGTTCCATGTCGGCGGCCTTGGCATTTTGCTGGGCCATTTTGCGGCTGGTGCGGAGACCGTCATGGCGCCGCGTCATTTCGGACCGGTGCAGGCGCTTGATTTCCTGGCCGAACATCGCTGCACCACGGCCGGCCTGCCGCCGCAATATTATACCGACATGGTTGCCGCACAAAAACAGGCGCCACGCGCGCTCGTGTTACGCACCACCACCATGGGGGGCGGCATGCACCTGCCCGCGGAGGTTTCCGCCGTGCGCGACACACTCGGCGTCGAACCGCTGCTGGGCTATGGCCAGACGGAGGCGGGAAATTTCATCGCCTATCTGACCGCCAGCGAACAGCTTGAGCGGCCCGCTGCCTGCGGTCGTCCGCTGGCCCATCTGGATTGGCGCATCGTCGACGACGCGGGCCAGTCGCTGCCCGCAGGTGCCACTGGCGAGCTGTGCGTACGCGGGACCAGTGTCATGGCCGGATACTGGAATCAGCCCGACGCCAGCGCCGCAACGCTCAAGGATGGCTGGCTCCATACCGGCGATCTTTGCGCCGTTGACAACGATGGCTATCTGACCCTGGTTGGCCGCAAGAAGGAACTCATCAAGTCGGGTGGCGAAAATGTCTATCCGCGCGAAGTGGAAGCCGTGCTGATGGCGCATCCTGCCATCGCCGAATGCGCTGTTTTCGGCGTGCCGCATCCGCGCTGGGGCGAAGGCGTCAAGGCCGTCATCGTCGTGAAAGCGGACGCCACGCTCGACAAGGCCAGCGTCACAGCCTGGTGCCGCGACCGGATCGCAGGTTACAAACGCCCCCGCCTGATCGAGTTCCTGCCCACCCTACCACGAAGCGAGGCTGGAAAACTCAGCATGCGTGAACTAAAAGAGCGCCCTGTCACTGCCGATCAGGCAACCGACTGAGCACCGCGCCGGCCATGGCACGCCGGACGCAAGCACGATAAGGGGCGCCGATGCCAAGAGTGGTTGATCACCGCGAACGCCGCCGGGAAGTGGCGCTGGCGACAGCGGATCTCATTTCCAAAATCGGTGTCGAGGCCGTCACCATTCGCGCCATTGCCGATCACCTTGGCTACAGCACGGCCATCGTCCAGCATTATTTCCCGAACAAGCGCCAGCTTCTGCTCTACACACACCGGCTGCTCGCCTCCTTCGTCGAACAGCAGTTGCGTGCGGTGCAGGCACTTGATGCCGCGGACATCGTTGGAATCCTCCGCCCGCTGTTGCCGATGACCGCCCGTTCGCGCCAGCGCTGGCAGATGTGGGTCGCCTATCGTGCGACTGCGATGGTCGACCATGAATATGCCATGGAACATCGCCGCCTGCTTTATGCGGTACGCGAGATCATCGAACGCTGCCTGCTCGCCCGGCTGGCGCGTGACGGCGTCACGCCACCGACCGACGTCAAGGCGGCAGCGCGGCGCATTCTGGCACTGGTGCACGGCATCGGCGTCGAAGCCCTGTTCGACGCCGAAGACTGGCCCCCCGCCCAGCAACTGGCCGTGGCGGTTTCGGATGTCCGCGATCTCACCGGCCTCGACCTGTCGCCCGATGAGGGCCACGAGATCGCCCCGAACGTCTCCACGCTGGCATCCTGAGCTGAACGCGGCTCATTCATTCAGCACTGATTTTCGACGTCATGGCTGGATTGCATGCGCCAGCCGGGTCATGATGCGTGAGAGATGGGCAGATGATGCCCGCGCCCGGCAAAATGAGGGAAAACCATGCTTGAAACCCTGTCCACCCATCGCTGTTTCGGCGGTACGCAGGGCTTTTACCGGCACCTGTCGTCCGAGACCGGCACCCCCATGCGCTTTGCCCTGTATATGCCGCCGGGACCGGGGCCGCATCCGGTGTTGTGGTTCCTGTCCGGACTGACCTGCACCGAGGAAAATGTCACCGCCAAGGCCGGCGCACAGCGCATGGCGGCGGAACTTGGCCTGATCCTCGTGGCACCCGACACCAGCCCGCGCGGCGACGGCGTGCCAAGCGACCCCGAAGGCGGATGGGATTTCGGATTGGGCGCAGGCTTTTACGTCGATGCGACCGAAGCGCCCTATGCCGCCAACTATCGCATGGACAGCTATGTCACCCGCGAACTGCCCGCGCTAGTCGCGCGGCATTTTTCCGCCGACCTGACCCGCCAGGGCATCACCGGACATTCCATGGGCGGGCATGGCGCGCTGACACTGGCGTTGCGCAACCCCGGACGCTTCGCTTCTGTCTCGGCGTTCGCGCCGATCGTGGCACCCGCCTGCGTGCCGTGGGGCGAAAAGGCATTGGGCGGCTATCTCGGTCCCGACCGTGCGCGCTGGCGGGCGCATGATGCGGTCGCCCTGATCGAAGATGGCGCCCGCGTTCCCGACATCCTTGTCGATCAGGGCGACGCCGACAGCTTTCTTGAAAGACAGTTGCGCCCCGATCTGCTCGAAGCCGCCTGCGCCAGGGCCGGCATTCCGCTGACGCTCCGGATGCAGCCGGGCTATGACCACAGCTATTATTTCATTGCCAGCTTCATCGACGATCATCTGCGCTGGCATGCAGAGCGCCTGCACCGGGGCTAGGCAGATCGGGCAGATCGACTAGTATCCGCAAAAAGCAGCTGAATCATCCCGGAGAACATCCATGAAAACCCGCGCAGCCGTCGCCTTTGCGCCTAAGCAGCCACTCGAAATCGTCGAACTTGACCTCGAAGGCCCGAAGGCGGGCGAAGTGCTGGTCGAAATCATGGCAACCGGCATCTGCCACACCGATGCCTATACGCTCGACGGCTTCGACAGCGAGGGCATCTTCCCCTCGGTGCTCGGTCACGAAGGTGCCGGGGTCGTGCGCGAAGTCGGGCCGGGCGTCACCTCGGTCAAGCCGGGCGACCATGTCATCCCGCTCTATACCCCCG
>CAZWMK010000065.1:0-13296 GCA_964635065.1 uncultured Sphingomonadaceae bacterium
TTCGGTCATCAACTTTTGCCACAGGTCGGCAGCGCGCCAGTAATTCATGCCGGGCTGGTCAAGCGGTGTCGAAAATCCGAAACCCGGCAAGGATGGCACAATGACATCAAAGGCATCCGCTGGATCGCCACCAAACGACGCAGGATCGGCCAGCGGGCGGATCAGCTGGTTATAGTCCCAGAAGGTCCACGGCCAGCCGTGCGTCAGGATGAGCGGGATGGGGTTAGGTCCCCGCCCCGGCTCGCGGATGAAATGGATCGGGCAGCCTTCGATCTCGGTCTTGAAGTGCGAAAAGCTGTTGATCCGCCCTTCCCAGTAGCGCCAGTCGTAATCGGTCAACCAGTAGTTGACGAGTTCGCGCAGATAGGCGCCATTGACGCCATATTTCCAGTCATCATTGGCGAAATCGGGGGCCCATCTCGTGCGTTCAAGACGATGGCGCAGATCGTCCAGAACATCATTTGACACCGATACGGTAAAGGGCTTGATGCTGTCGATCATGGTTTTCCTCCGCGATCAGCGCATGGGCCAGGGAAGGATCAGATCCTTGCCATCCCATGTTTTCGGTGCTTCGCGTGTAATCCTGTACATTTCGCGGATGATGTCGCTTTCAGGATACAGCTCGATCATGTGGCCAAGATGCGGACGCGCGTCGATGTAGCAGATCTTCGCGCCGAAACTGACCGTGAATTCGCTGGCGACCGGATAGCCCATGGCGACATAACCATCGCGGACGGCTTCATAATCGTCGCAGAACATGGCGACGTGGTGAAAGCCTTCCTGACCATTCGGGAACATGTCATGAAAGGCACTGGGGGTTGATGATGTCAGTTCGACCAGTTCGATATTGAGATCGCCCGCCTGCACGAAAACGCCACGAATGCCGATGGGTGGCGCTTCCTTGCCGCGATAGACGTGATGATCAAGCGTCGTCCCCTCGCCCCCGCCGAAGAATGGCCCGATGCCATACATGCGATGCATGCGGGCGCAGGCTTCTTCGAGATTGCGAACGATGTAGCAGTTCTGAATGATGCTGGCACGATTGACGATCGGTTGCACGCATACCCTCCCCAGATGTTGCCCGACTTGTCTTGGGCAATTGTGCAAGGAGAGTAGCGCGCGGCAACCGGCGGTCAAGTCGGATCAGAGTTTCACGATTACTTTGCCGACATTGCCACCACGGAACAGCTTCGTGTATGCGCCCAATGTATTTTCAAGGCCGTGATTTTCATCAAACACCATCTGGATTCGGCCATCGTCAAGCCAGCCGCGCATACGGCGGTTTATCTCGGGACCGCGATCCATGAAGTCGGGCGAGAAGAAGCCGCTGACTGTCAGCCGCCGCATCAATATCTGGTCGAAGCGGTCGGGACCGCGTGGCTTATCCATGGCATATTGTGCAACCAGACCGCAGATGGCAACGCGGCCATAATGCGCCATGTTCGGTAGCACGGCATCAAGGATCGGGCCACCGACATTGTCGAAATACACATTGATTCCACCGGGAACGGACGCAAGCGCCGCTTCCACGTCGACAGCCTTGTAGTCGATCGCCTGATCGATGCCGATCACATCCGTCAGGAAACGGCATTTGTCCGCGCCACCGGCCAGACCGATAACACGGCATCCCATGATTTTTGCTACCTGTGCCGCCAACAGGCCCGTCGCGCCCGCTGCCGCCGAAACCAGCACCGTTTCACCCGGCTGCGTCTTTCCGGTTTCGACAATGCCCCAATAGGCGGTCCAGCCATTCATGCCGAGCACGCCAAGATGCTGGCGCGCATCGATGACGCTTTCATCAAGAACGGACAGGCCGCTGAGCGCGGGCACAACGCGCGAATAATCGGCCCATTGCCCGAACGCGCGCACCAGCGCACCTTCGGGCACATCCGGCGCGCGCGAGGCAACAACGCGGCCGAGCACGAGCCCCGGCACCTGCGCACCAAGCGGAATGCCGGCCTGATAGCCATCGGTGCGCGCCGTCATCCACATGCGCGTGCCGGCATCGAGGGAGAGATATTCGTTGCGGATCACAACTTCGCCCACATCGGGCGACGGCACCGGACCATGACCGAAATGCATCGCACTGGCGAAATCCTCGCCCTGCGGGTGTTGCATCAACTGCCAGAATCGATTGTCGGCCATATCCTGTCCTCCCCTGCAGACCGCATTCATGACCCGGATCACGCCCGGCCATGACTGTTGTTTAGCGCAGGCCGGACTGCAATCAATCACAATCGGTTATGGTCATTCTTGCCGTTCAAAAGCGGCGCTGACGATGATCTCGACCTCGTCACCGATCAGCGGCAGATATGTTGTCACGCCGAAGTCGCTACGCTTCAACCGGCCTGTCGCGTGAAAGCCGATGGTATAGGCCTTGTTCATCGGGTTGACGCCGCCTGCCACAAAACTGGCATTCAGCATCACCGGCTTCGTGACACCATGCATGGTCAGATCACCTGTGATGGCGGCGCTCGCCGGACCGGTCCGCTCGACCTTGGTCGATTTGAAATTGATGGTGGGATATTGCGCGGCATTGAACCAGTCTGCGCTGCGCAATTCCGCGTCCAGCTTTGCATTGGTCGTGGTCAGGGTGGCAACGGGCAGAGACACCGACAGCTTTGCCGCCTCGATCTTCGCGGGATCGAGCGAAAGCGTCCCGGTCGCTCCCGGAAACTCGCCATACCAGTTGTTGAAACCCAGATGCGACACGGCAAACAGCACACGGGTATGCGATGTTTCCACGCGATACCGGCCTGCCTGCACAGCCTCGGGCGATGGATCGACCGCCGGTTGAGCCTGCGCGGGCAGCGCGAAAGTCGCAGCAGCCAGCAGGAATGAAATCATTACGGGGTATTTCATCATCGGCTCCTTATCGGCTCCGGTTGGCAGAATGCGTCTGCGTCTCGCAAAAAACACAAAAAACGGGGACGCAGGCTGGACCTGCCGATCCTGCGCCCCCTGCCCTTTACGTGCAAGGCCAACCTGCCCCCGTACGGGCGGTTATTTCCGTGCAGCAGCGGCGGCAACGGCATCAGCACCGGCACGCGCGATGATCTCGTCATCTTCCGCAGACGCACCGCTTCCGCCAATACCACCGACGACGACACCATTGATCGTAATGGGTACGCCGCCCTGAAGCGGGCTGATGCCCTTGACCGCAAGGATCGATGGCTTGCCCTGATCCACAAGATCCTGAAACGCCTTGGATGGTGCCCCAAGGGTTGCCGCCGTATGCGCCTTGTCCTGCGATGCGGCGATACTGACCAGCATTGCGCCATCCATGCGCTGGAAGGCGAGCAGATGGCCATTGGCGTCCATGACGGCGATCGACACCTTGATGCCTTTGGCAGCGGCCGCCTTTTCGGCAGCGGTCAGGGCAATCCTGGCGCCTTCGGCGGACAGGACCGTCTGTTGAATGGTCATGGCGGTCATCTTGTCTTTTCCCTGAGCAGAACTGAATGGTACAGCCGCAATCAGTGCGGCGCTTAAGAGTGGCAGCAGCTTCATGGCAATCAGCTCACTTTCAGCAGGAGTTTGCCGTCATGCTGGCCGCTGAACAGCAGGTTGTAGATTTCAGGCACGTCCTTCAGTCCTTCGCGGACATCCACCTTGAAGTTGAGCTTGCCATCCAGCACCCACTGGCTGATTTCGGCATATGTGGCTGCCGCTTCCGGTGTGCCAAGATAATCGGCAACCAGCAGACCCTCTATCCGCGCGGTTTTGACCAGCAGGTTCCACAAATTGCTTGGTCCCGGTTGCTTTTCCGTGGCGTTATAGCCCGAAATCATGCCGCAAACCGCGATGCGTGCCCCCTTCGCCATGTTATTGAGAGCGGCCTCGAGAACCTTGCCGCCGACATTTTCGAAAAAGATGTCAAAACCATCCGGCAGTTCGCGGGCAATGGCTGCCGACAAGTCGCTTTCGGCACGATAATCGATGCAACTGTCGTATCCGAAAGATTCCACTGCCTGACGGCATTTGGCCGGCCCTCCGGCAATGCCGACGATCTTCCCGGCGCCCTTGATACGCGCCATCTGCGCAACCAGCGAACCAACGCCGCCCGTGGCACCGCTGATCAGAACATTGTCGCCCGCCTTCATGCCAGCCACGGTAAAAAGGCCATAGTGCGCCGTGAGGCCAACCGGGCCGAGCGGATGCAGAAATGTCGTCAGCTGATGCTTGTCGGCATCGACGACGGGGTTGTAGAAATAATCCGGCCCGACCGCATATTCCGACCACGACCCAAGACCGCTCACCAGTTCGCCAATGGCAAACCTGCTGCTGTTCGACTGGACGACCCGGCCCAGAACAACCGCCGTAACAGGCGCGCCAAGCGGAATGGGCGTAAAATAATTGCCGCTGGCATCCATCCAGCCGCGAATGGCCGGATCCATGGCGATATACTCGACTTTCACGACGATCTCACCATCGCCGGGAGCCCTGACAGGTGCTTCGCGCCATTCAAAATCGTCTCGAACCGGCAGGCCATGCGGCCGCCGCACCAGCAACCATTCATGATTGATCACCGCGCTCATGCGTGCACCTCCCCAAATTTTACTGGACCATTTTTCATCAACAGGGCGAGACTACCCCCCCCCATAAAGCTGTCAATGCACTGCCCTCTTTTGTTATGATTTAAAATCGCGCATGAAGCGCCCATGACACTGACATTGACATCCATCGCCCCGGCACTTGTCGGCGGCTTGCTGATCGGGCTGGCTTCGGGCCTGCTCTACTATGTGCAGGGCCGTATCGCAGGGGTCAGCAGCATCGCACGCACGATGATGACCAGCAGCCAGGGGCGTAGCTGGCGCTTTGCCTTTCTGTTCGGCCTTGCGCTGGCGGGTGGGCTCCATGCCATTGCTGGCGGCATTGCCGCACCTGCGCTACGCGACATGCCCTATGCGCTTCTGGCAGTTGCGGGCCTGCTCGTCGGTTTTGGTTCCGGTCTGGGTTCGGGTTGCACCAGTGGTCATGGCGTGTGCGGCATCGCCCGCATGTCGCGTCGTTCGATCACTGCTGTTCTCGTGTTCATGGCAACGGCGTCCGTCACCGTTTATCTCGTGCGGCATGGGGTGCCGGCATGACGAGTGTGCGTGCCCTGCTTTTCGGCTTGATTTTCGGCTATGGCCTGATGTTGTCGGGCATGACCGACCCCGACCGTGTACGCAACTTCCTTGACTGGACAGGACGCTGGGATCCGGCATTGGCCTTTGTCATGGGTGGCGCCGTGATCAGCGCAGCGCCTTTCTTCTGGCTTGCCCGCAAACGTGGTCGCCCGATTTTCGGCAATGACCTGGAAACGCCGGAAAGCAACCGTGTCGGGCCGCGCCTGCTCATAGGCAGTGCGATTTTCGGCGTCGGCTGGGGCCTGTCGGGCATTTGCCCCGGTCCAGGCATAGTTGTCTTCGCACTCGCCCCTTTGCCGGTCTTTGTCTTTCTTGGCGCGATGGCTGCGGGCCTTGTCCTGTCACACCTCTTTACACGCCGGAATTGATCGTTTCGGACATTGCGTCCAAAATTGATGCAAATCAAATACACCTTAATCCTCGCCCTATAAGAAGCATAATGTCTGCATCTTCAAGGGCGAGGAAAAACAATGTTCTGTATCCAGTGCGAACAAAGCAACAAGGGCGGCTGTTCCGTCAAGGTCGGTTCCTGCGGCAAGACCGCTGATGTCGCCGACCAGCAGGACGTGCTTTTGCGTCTCATGCAAGGCGTATCTGCCTTCGCCCATCGCGCAGCGCTTGCCGGTGCGCGCAGCGAGGCCGTTGATGCCTTCACCTTCAATGCCTGGTTCACGACGCTCACCAATGTCAATTTCGACAAGACCCGCTTTGTCGCGCTGATCAACGAGGCGCAGGACATGCGTGATCTTGCCGCCGCAACCGCCAAGGCGGCCGGTGCCGATCTGTCCAACCTGCCGCAGCCCGCGACATGGGTTGTCGGTCGCAGCCATGAACAACAGCTGGCAGCAGCACCGATGGCGGCCATTCGCAAGGACATCGACCGCGATGGCCCGACGGTTGTCGGCCTGCGCGCGTTGATCCTCTATGGCCTCAAGGGCACGGCGGCCTATGCCGAACATGCCCGCGTTCTCGGCGGCTTTGATCCGGAGATTTCAGCCGAGTTCCATGCCCTGTCCGCCTTCCTCGCCACCGATCCGACCGACGTCGAAGCGCTGGTTGCCAATGCTCTCAAGGTCGGCGCACTCAACCTGCGCGTGATGGAATTGCTCGACGGCGCCAACACCGGGCGTTTCGGTCATCCGGAAATCACACAGGTCCGCATGACGCCAAAGGCCGGAAAGGCGCTTCTGGTCAGTGGCCATGATCTTGGCGACCTCGACACGATCCTGCAACAGACGGCGGGCAAGGGTATCAATGTCTATACTCATGGCGAACTGCTCCCCGCCAACGCCTATCCCGCGCTCAAGAAATATCCGCATCTTGCGGGCAACTATGGCGGTGCCTGGCAGGATCAGCAGCGCGAGTTCGCGGCATTCCCCGGCGCCATCATCATGACGTCGAATTGCCTGATCAACCCTGAGATCAAGGGCTATCAGGATCGTCTGTTCACCGCCGGCCCTGTGGGCTGGGAAGGTGTGCGCCACATCGCCGACCATGACTTCACGCCCGCCATTGAATGCGCGCTGGCCCAGCCGGGCTTTGCAGCAGACGACACGGCTGAAACCGTCACCACCGGCTTTGCCCGCAACACGGTGATGAGCGTGGCCGAAACCCTGCTGAAGATGATCGGCGATGGCGACGTGAAGCACATGTTCCTGATCGGCGGCTGTGACGGCGCTCGTCCGGGACGCAATTATTTCCACGATCTCGCCATGGCAACGCCCGACGACAGCCTGATCCTGACACTGGGCTGCGGCAAGTTCCGTTTCAACCGCGAAGACCTCGGCGCGATCAAGGGCGTTCCCCGCGTTCTCGACATCGGCCAGTGCAACGATGCCTATTCGGCAATCCAGATTGCCGTGGCCGTCTCTGGCGCACTCGGGATCGGCGTCAACGATCTGCCGCTGTCGATGGCGATTTCCTGGTTCGAGCAAAAGGCAACGGCCGTTCTGCTGACGCTGCTGCACCTTGGCATCCGCAATATCCACCTCGGCCCGACGCTGCCGCAGTTCCTGACGCCTGAAGTGCTGGCGGTCTTGCAGGACAAGTTTGCCCTGCGTCCGACCGGTGAAGTCGACAGCGATCTGGCCGGCATGCTGAAAGCCGCCTGACCGTATCTGCCCGCCCCTGTCGTAGCGCATGACGACAGGGGAGATAAACTGAAAGCCGCCGGTGCCATGCACCAGCGGCTTTCTTTTCATCGACATTCGGGCGCGTGTTACTTGCCGTCGGGCGTCATGACCAACAGCAGGTTTCCGGGCATGTGATAATACATGCCATAGCCCGAATTAAGGACGACATGGCCCTTATACACCGTGGCGCCCGGCCCGCTCATGCCGCCGCCATGGCCGATGTCGCCCGTGATCGTCGGCACGCCCTGTGTTGTATCATATTCCCACAATGTTTTGCCCGTGGCGCCATCATAGGCACGGAACATGCCGTCCATGTGACCGGCAAACACAACGCCGGGGATGGCCGTGACCGCCGCCGACACGCCGGGATCGCAATTCGGCCTGTCGCCGCAGCGGTTTTCGGCAACGCGCCGCCAGACAAATTTTCCGGTGGCGGCATCGATGGCATGGATGCCTGCGCCATGCTGCGTTTCATCATAGACGCGCGCATCACGGGTGTCGTCCATGTCGTTGACAGGCAGGTAAACGCGCTGGCCTTCGACCGCCATGCCGAAATGGATGCCGCCCTGCGTGCCACCATGGCCCGCACGCTGCGACCAGATAATCGCACCGGTATCGGGATGGATGCCATAGGCCACACCGGATTTCTGGCCGGCCACCAGCATGCGCCGGCCATCCTTGAGGGGCACCATGACCAGCGAAGCTGAAAGATCGACATCGGGGCCATTTTCCTTCGGGCAATTTTCATTGCCCATCATGCAGCCGACATTCCAGGCGTCGCCCGCTGTCAACTGCGTCCGCCACAATCGTTTGCCGGTCATGGCATCGACCGCGAACACGGCGTCCGAATTCAGGTCGGCCGGTGACGAATAATTTTCACCCGATCCGAAATAGACGCGGTTCGAAGCGGCATCATAAAGCGGACTGCCCCATACAGGCGCACCGGACGGCCCAAGTATGGGAGTACCGACACTGGTGCGTCCCTGTTCGCGTGGTTCCTGTTCGACGGTATGGGTTTTCCAAAGTATCGAACCGGTCTTGCGATCAATTGCAGCCAATGCGCCGCGGAAGGTGCAGCAGGCATATTTGGGATCGGCTGCCGATGTCACTTCAAGCGAGGATATCGGGACATAAAGCATGCCCTTCGGCCCAAGCGCGGGCGTGCCGGTAATCGTCGCGTTGCCGTGATCGTCCACCTTGGTCTGCCACAACAGCCGCCCCGTCGCAGCATCGAGCGCATAAGCGCGGGCCAGAACATCGCCGAAATAAAGCGTGCGCGTGTCCGGATCGGCAACGATCGTTGTTCGCACCTCGGCCGATGCGCGATAAGACCAACGGACGCAGCCGCTATCAAGATCGAAGGCATAAACAGTGCCATTCTGGCTGCCGACAAACAGGCTGTTCCAGCCAACGGTCGGCTGCGAGCGGGCGCGTGTCGCCTTGGGATAGGCAAAGGCCCACTTCACCTTGAGCGACGGAATTTGAGACGCCGTCAACCCTGCCACATCGCCGGGAATGAAGCGCCGGGTATCATGCCCCCAGCCCCAGCGGGCGGGCGGGTTCTTCCAGTCAAAGCCGGCGGCACCATCCTTGCACTGGGCGGGCGGCGCAGGCGGCTGGTAATTCGCGAGAGGCGTACGGGTCAGATATTCCGCAATCAACTGGCGTTCGGCCGGCTTCAGATGCGCGGCCTGCTGGCTCATGATGCCGCCATTCATCGCCGACAGGATACTGTCGGGCGCCAGCATTTCCAGCCAGACAGCATCAGGCGCCTTTGGCACCCCGCCCATATGACAACTGGCGCAATTATCCAGAAACAGGTTGCGACCGGGGTGGGTTTCAGGATCGATCCCGCCCCCGGCACGTGCCTGCATTTCATCGATGGATTTAACGCGGGTGGCTTCAAGCGCCGGTCCCGCTGCGGCTGTCTGCGCCTCCGGTGTGGCCGGTGCGCAGGAGGCCAGCCCCAGCGCACCCAATGACCACGAAATCAGGGCGCGCTGGAGCGACCGTACCATCTTACTTGGCGCTTCCGAACTTCGCGCCAAACTCGACGCCGAAGTAACGCGGCTGACCATATTGGCTGTTCAGCCACAGGCCGCCAACGTTCTGGTTCGCCGTGCGATAGCGCTTGTCGGTGAGGTTGCGACCCACCAGACGCAGGTAATAGGCATCCTCGGCTTCCGCGAAGGTGATCGACGCGTTGAACAGCGTACGGGCATTGAGATAGGCATTGCCCGCCGGGGTCACGATCGACTGCGAGAAGAGGTTGCGACTGGTGTAGTTGACGTTACCGTTGACGATCAGCTTGTATTCGTCAGACAGCGGCTGTTCGAAGGTGGCATCGGCCGATGCCGTCCACTTCGGCGCCCGCAACAGTGGTGCTGTCGCGAGATCATAGCCTGCCGCCAGTTCCGTATCATAGCTGGCGTATTTGGCATCCTGATAGCCAAGGACACCACGCAAGGTCAGCGGTTCGGCGATCCGTGCCACGGTTTCCAGTTCGAAACCCTTCACCTTGGCGCTGGCTGCGTTGACGAAGCGGGTGATCTGGTTCGGCTGACCGTTGACTTCGATACGGGTGTTCAACTCACGCTGCAGGTTCTTGTATTTCACATAGAAACCGGTGAGGTTGAAGCGCAGGCGGTTGTCGAAGAACTCGCTCTTCATGCCCAGTTCGAAGCTGTCGGCGGTTTCCGGCTTGGTGGCCGCAGCCGCCTGTGCAAACGCCACAAGATCGTTGCCGAATGGCGCAAAGCCACCGATCTGATCGTTGAAACCGCCTGCCTTGAAGCCGCGCGAATAGGTGAAGTAGCCGAAAATGTCATCGGTTGCCTGATAACCGATGCTGGCGCGCCAGGTTGCTTCCTTGGCCGAATCCTTCACCTTGATCACGCCTGCCGGATAATCGAAGACATTGGCATCAAGCGGCTGATCGATGGTGATGGTCGGATCGAAACCACCATTCAGCGCCGGGATGAAGGTCTGCTGACGGCCCCACCAGGTCTTCTTTTCCCACGTGTAGCGCATGCCGGCGGTGAAGGTGAGCTGTTCGGTGATCTTGTAGGTGCCTTCGGCAAAGATCGCCTTCGACTGCGCCTTCTGGGCATTGCAGAGCAGATAGGGGGTGTCGTTCCAGTTGCCGAACGGCAGCGGGCCGCCGGTCAGATCAAGGAAGCCGAGGATCTGCGACACGCAGAAGCTCGCCTTGTCGCGCTGGTAGAAACCGCCGACAACAGCATCGAATGCCGTACCGGTATCCGTGGCAAAGCGCAGTTCCTGCTGGAACGTCTTGCGATCGTCGTCGCGGCGGGCGTCGAAGATCGACAGCGGCTGGCCATCAGGCGCAATCGCGGTGGCGCCAGCATAGCTGTTCGGCAGGCGCGACTTCTGCTTGCGGTAACCCGTGACGGAGGTCAGCGTACCGATCTCGAAGTCATAGTCCATGTTGAGATAAAGACCATCGACATCGATGCGCTGGCCGCGGTTCATTTCCAAACCGGCATCGTCGCGAAGCGTGATCATCGCCTGATCGAGCGGATCGCCGCCTGGCGCGCTGCGGCCGACACCCAGAAGATCGGTCAGGAACGGATCGGTCGGATTGACGTAGCGGAAATTTTCATTGACCGACGGCACCGAGTCCGAACGATCCTTCAGCTTTTCATACTGCAGCAGGGCCGAGAAGTTTTCGGTCGGCTCGACCAGAAGCTTGACGCGACCGTTCCAGACGTCTTTGCCGCCGATGCTCTTGCCATCCAGGCAGCCCTGAGCGCCCTGGAACTTGTTGGGCACAAAACCTGTGACCGGACCATAGCAGCCACCGTTTTTGTAATAGCCATCGTCCTTCTGATAGCCGCCGACAATGCGCAGGGCGACCTTGTCCTCAATGATCGGCACGTTGATGGCGCCCTGGACGACCGTGGTGCCGAATTCACCGATCTGACCCTTCACCTCTCCGCCCCACTCGTTCATGATCGGGCGCTTGGTGCGGACGGTGACAGCACCGCCCGTGGTGTTCTTGCCAAAGAGCGTGCCCTGCGGACCACGCAGCACTTCAACCTGCGCGATGTCGAAGGTATCAAGAAGCTGGGTCTGGACGCTGGGGACGACGAAATCGTCGACGAGAACCGCTACCGGCGGTTCGAAATAGACAATGATGGTGTTCTGGCCGACGCCGCGCATCGCAAATGATGCCGCGTTGAAGCCGGTGATCGTGGATGCCGAGAAGTTCGGCACGAAAGCGGCGATATCGCCAAGATCGCGCGGGCTGGCCTGCTGGATCAGGGACGAGTCGATGGCGCTGACAGCAACGGGCGTATCCTGAAGATTGGTTTCGCGGCGCGTAGCGGTGACCACGATTTCCGAGAGTCCGGCCTCATCGCTTTGCGCAAGTGCCGGCGTGAAAGCAAAACCAGCTGCCAGTACGGCGGCCGCACTGCTTCCAAGCAATATCTTCTTGTGCATGATTTTCTCCCCTATAAGTTACGCGTCGCTTCATTTTAGACAGAGCGATCACCACAGATGCTATGACCGCTCACGCCATCATGCAAGCAGGATTGTTTGTTTTTTTCGATAAATAAGTTTGAACGGTCGATAAATTTATATAATTTTCAATTGCTTGAGATGACATTGCGAAATGCCTTGAAAAGTCATTCATGTTTGTTTTCTATTAGGGTCGATAGAATCACGGCGCCGAACCGGGCGTCGCAACAATGTGCCTGTCATCAGGGCCAGACATCGGGGAGTGCAAACGGTCGTTATGGTTTCACGCGTTTCCGCCAATTATCACGCACAGGCTGCAGCATGAGCAGCGCACCCGTTTTCACCATGTGCGGCGTCTTGCGCGCCAGTTCCGCGCGCTGGCCGGATTCCGATGCCCTGATCTTTCCCGACAAGCGCCTGACCCATGGCGAACTCAACCGGTCCGCGCGCGCCTGGGCCAAAACGATGATCGCCCTGGGGGTAAAGCCGGGCGACAATGTCGGCATTTTGCTCACCACCCGTCCCGAATTTGTCGAAGCAATGTTCGGCATTCAGATGGCGGGCGCCATCCCGGTGCCGGTCAATGCGCGCTATCAACCGGGTGAACTCGCCTTCTTGCTGAAGGATGCCGATCTGGTTGCGCTCGTCACAACCGGACGGGTTGCGGACTCCCTCGATTTCGATGCGCGACTGCGTGGCGCTCTGCCGTCGCTGGCCAGTCAGACCGATCCTTTCAACCTGTCGCTGCCCGAGGCACCGAAGCTGCGCCAGATCATCTGCATCGATACCCCCTGCCCCGGCTATGTCATCGGGGGCGCCCACGCAATGGCATGCGGCAAGGATGTCGACGACGCCACGATCGACGCCCTGATCGATGCCGTAAAACCCGAAGACACGGCCTTCATCCTGTACACCTCCGGCACCACCGCCAATCCCAAGGGCTGCCTGATCAGTCATCGCGGCCAGGTCGGCAACAGCCGCAATCTTGGTGTACGCTACAAGGTGACCGAACAGGACCGGGTGTGGTCGCCCTTGCCGATCTTCCATATTGCCGGAATCCTGCCTCTGGTCATGGTGCTGGACAAGGGTGGCGCTTACATGACCATCCCCTTCTTCGAGGCCGGAACGGCGCTTGACATGCTGGGCCGCGAAAAGGCGACGATTGCCTATCCGAGCTTCGTCACCATCATGCAGGATCTCATTACCCACCCCGATTTCCCGAAAACCGATCTTACAAACCTGAGGGTGATGAACAGCAACTTCGCTGTCCAGCCGGCATGGATCAAGGATGCGGTTGTCAAGGCCATGCCGCATGTCATCCAGGTGGGCACCTATGGGCTGACAGAGGGGGCGGGTACAATCACGACGAGCCGTCTCGACGACCCCTTCGAACTGCGCACCGGCAAGCTCGGCGTACCGCTTGACGAGTGGGAAGTGCGTATTGTCGATGTCGAAACCGGCAAGGACTGTGCGCAAGGCGAACGCGGCGAAATCGTCATCCGTGGCCCGAACATGCTGAAGGGCTATTACAACGCGCCGGAAAAAACGGC
>CAZWMK010000066.1:0-13207 GCA_964635065.1 uncultured Sphingomonadaceae bacterium
CGTGGCGCGCATGGCCGCGCACATCACCTATCTTTCCGAAGAAGGGCTGACCGAAAAATTCGGGCGGAAGCTGCAGGGACGCGACGCACTGTCATTCGGCTTTGACGCGGAATTCCAGATCGAGAGCTATCTGCGGCATCAGGGCATCCGCTTCGTCGAACGGTTCGACGCCAACAGCTATCTCTACATCACCCGTGCCATGGATTATTTCGACATGGCCGCCGCGCATAACGGACGGCTGGCCGATGCCTTCAAGGGCAGCAGGACGCGCTTTTGCCTGATCAGCTTCACGACCGACTGGCTGTATCCCACGGTCGAAACGCGGCTCATCGTCCATGCCCTGAATGCCGCCGGCGCCGAAGTCAGCTTTGTCGAACTGGAAAGCAGTTTCGGTCATGATGCTTTTCTGCTCGACGTCCCCGAGATGAACCGTGTGATCGATGGATTCCTGCGGGCAGGGGAACGGGCATGACATTGCGCGCCGATCTCGAAGCCGTCGCCGGTCTGGTGCCCGACACGGCGCGTGTGCTTGATGTCGGCTGTGGCGACGGTGCCTTGCTGGCTGCGCTGCGCGATCGCAAGGGTGTGGCCGGGCGTGGCATCGAACTGTCGCGCGACAAGGTCGCCGCCGCTGTCGCGCGTGGCCTGTCGGTGATTCAGGGCGATGCCGAATCCGATCTTGGCGATTATCTGGCCGATTCTTTCGATATCGTGATCCTCAGCCAGACCTTGCAGGCGATGCGGCGGCCCGATGACGTGCTGGCGCAAATGCTGCGGATCGGACGGCGCGCCATCGTCTCCTTCCCGAATTTTGGTCACTGGCGGGTGCGTTGGTCACTGGTCGTGGGTGGACGCATGCCGAAAACGCGGGCGCTGCCGGTCGAATGGTATGAAACGGCGAACATCCACCTGTGCACCGTGGCCGATTTCGAGGAACTGATTGCTGCACGCGGCTATCATGTCGATCACCGCCTGTTCATCGCCGCAGCGCAGCCCGTGACCTTGCTACCCAATCTGCGCGCCGAATCAGCGATCTACCTCCTCAGCCGCGCGGACTGACAAGACACGGACGCAGCGCGGTGCGTGCTCTGCCCACGGCGATGGGGGCAGGTCCGTCACGCTTGGCAATACGGACGGCATGGACGCCGCCAAGACGCGGCAACAGACGTGACAGCGGTGCATCCAGACGCCGCAGGCAGCGCACGGGCGGTGCGACCAGCAGTTGACGCCAGTCGCTGACCTCGAACAGGGCGTCGTCGATCAGGCGCCGCAATTGACTGCGGCCATAGGGATGGCCATGCCCGAAGGGCGTGTTCTCGAAATGCGTCCACACCCCGGCGCGGTTGGCGACAAACAGTACAGCCTCGCCGGCAGGGGCAAGGACGCGCCAGAGTTCGCGCAAGATCCGGTCGGGCCGCGCATCATGCTCCAGCGTGTGGCAGACGATGGCCTGATCGAACAGGGCGCTGGCGAAGGGCAGGTGACGCGGATTGGCGACACACAGCAGGTTGTGTGCCGGGTCGGGCCATGGGCCAAGCGCGAACGGGTCCGCCATGGCAAGGCGTTCGATCAGGGCAGGGTCAAAGCCTGCGAGCATGGGCGCGCACGGACCGATGGCCAGAAGGCGCATGGTGCGGCGCGGACTGGTCATGCTCGCTGCCGCCTGCGCCAGCGCGCGGGCAACGCGCTGGCCGTCGGGACGGCTGTAGAAACGGATGATGTCGTCTCGGTCGGGCTGCATCAGCTTGTACGCTGACGCAGCCCGCGCCACTTGTCGAGAGGCAAGAATGCCTGTGGCAGGGGCGTGAACGGCTGGTTTCATCCGGGTTCACGCCCCATGCCGGAATGTTGCAGTGCGCCTGAAGGTCAGACGCGGGCGGAGTGATTTTGTGGATTTTCGCGGGTCGATAGTGCCTCAGCGGACCTCCACAGGCCCAAGGCCGGCGGCGCGCAGGGGCGCCTCGACTTTGCTGCGGTCGCCGACGATAACCCAGATCAGCCGGGCCGGATCAAGATGCCGGTCGGCGGCGGCATCGAGTTCGGCGGCGGTCAGTGCACGATAACGGCTGGCCAGTTTTATCTGGTAATCGTCCGCACGGCCAAGCACGGCATTGCGTTCAAGCGCGGCCAGAACGTCGCCGCTGCCCTCGAACGCGCCGGGCAGGGCGCGGACATTGCCATTCAGGGTGCGCGTCAGTTCTTCGGGGGTCACCCCTTTCGGGCCAAGGAATGCCGCCAGTTCGGCCATGATTTCCTTGATGGCATCGACCGTGCGGTCGGTCTGCACCGGCGCCTGGATGAGGAAGGGGATTTGTTCGCGCGTGCCGCTGAGGCGCGAATAGGCACCATAGGACCAGCCCCGCGTTTCGCGCAGGTTGTTGTTGATTCGGGCAATGAAACTGCCGCCGAGAATCTCGTTCGCCGTCATGAGTGCAAGCGGGTCGTCGCGTCCGGTGACAGCAAGCGGCTGGCCGGCAAGGATGAAGGACTGCGGCGCGCCGGGGCGGTCGATCAGGATGATGCGTGCACTTTGGGGCTTCTCCGCCATGCGGAATTGCTTTTGCCCCTTGTCGCCCGTAGCCGCCCAGTTGCCGAAATGCTTTTCGAGGAGCGGCAGGATTTCGGCCATGCTGGTATCACCAACAATGAACAGTTGCGCATTGTCGGGGCGTAGCCAGCGTTGATGAAAGGCGACAAGGTCAGCGCGCGTGATGGCCTGGACGCCCTCTGTCGTGCCGCTGCCGGTGAGCGACACGCCATAAGGATGGTCGCGGCCATAAAGCAGCGGCGGCAGTTCGCGCAGGGCCAATGCCTGCGGGCTGTCGGCTTCCTGGGCGATTCGGACGAGCTGGATCGCGCGCAGCCGTTCGATCTCGCGCGGCAAAAAGGCCGGATTGCGGAGCACGTCGGCATAAAGATCAAGCGATGCGGCAAGGTTGGATTTCAGGGCCGACAAGCGCATGCGCGTACTATCGGTATCGCTCGACGCGCCGATATTCGCGCCCAGCCGTTCGGCTTCCTCAGCGATTTCGGTCGCGCTGCGCCTTGTCGTGCCTTCATCGAGCAGTGACAGGGTCAAGGTCGACAGGCCGGGTTTGGCCTTGTCGTCCGCTGCGATCCCGGCATCGAACAGCATCGACACCTCGACGACCGGAACCGTGCTGCGCCGTGCAAGCGTGACCGGAATGCCGTTCGACAGGCGTGCACGTTCCACGTGCGGGAAGCTGAGATCGGGCACGGTCCCCGGTGCGGGCAGCGCACTGCGGTCGGCATCCGCGCTTTCTGGCCGTGGCTGGCCGAAGGGCGTGACGGTCAGTGCATAGCCGCCGCGTGTCATCCAGGCACGCGCTGCCGCGTGAACGCTTTTGGGCGTGGCATTGGCATAGGTTTTGAGTTCGGTCTTGAAGAAGGCGGGATCACCGGCCAGCAGTTCGCCCTCTGCCAGTGTGGCCGCCTTGCCGGCATAGCCGCCGACATCTTCAAGACTGCGGATGGTGCCGGCGACAGCGCGCATGGCGACGCGGCTGACTTCGTCGCTGGTTGGACCTTTGGCAAGAAAATCGGCGACCAGATCGTCGATGCGGGCTTCGACAACGGCTGGATCGACGCCGGGTTTCACATCGGCGACGATCTGCATCATCCCTGCCGCTTCATAGGCCTGCACGTAAGCGGACACCGAGGTGGCAAGCTGGCGGTCGCGGACAAGGTCGTTGTAGAGGCGTGACGACGCTCCGCCACCCAGGATGGTGGCGGCAACGTCAAGCTGGGCCGCCGTCGAATCCGTGCGCGGCGGCGCCACCCAGGCGCGATAGACGCGAGCGTTTGACACGCGGTCCTGCATGGTTTCGCGGATCCAGTGCCGGTGTTCGGGTAGCCAGTACCTGAGGCGCGGTTGCGGCGGACTGGGCTTGAAGCTGCCGAAATATTTTTCGACCAGCGGACGGGCGGTCGCGGCGTCGATGTCACCGGCCAGCACGAGCACGGCGTTGTTCGGGCCATACCAGTCGGAAAACCATTGCTTCACATCCGCAAGGCTGGCGGCATCGAGATCGGCCAGCGAGCCGATGGTCGAATGACGATAGCCATGGCCATCGGGGAAAAGGCGGTCAAGAATGCGATACTGCACCAGGCCAAACGGCCGGTTGTCTCCCTGCCGCTTTTCATTTTGCACCACGCCACGCTGCTGGTCGAGGTTGGTCTGAGTGATGGCGGGCAGGAGGTGTCCCATCCGGTCGGATTCCAGAAACAGCGCGAGTTCAAGCGCCGAGGATGGAACCGTCTGGAAATAATTGGTGCGATCGAACCATGTCGTGCCGTTCATGCCGGATGCACCGGCGTCTTCGAGCGCCTTGTCGAAATCCTTCACATGGGCGGACCCTTCGAACATCAGATGCTCGAAAAGATGGGCAAATCCGGTGCGGCCCTTTGGCTCGTCCTTCGATCCGACATGATACCAGACCTGGGTTGCGACGATTGGCGCTTTCCTGTCGGTATGGACGATCACGCGCAGGCCGTTCGGCAGGGTGAAGCGTTCATAGGGGATGTCGACGCGGTCGATCAGCGCGGTTTCTGCGGTGGCTGTCCTGTCCCGCGCCAGCACAGGGACGGGGAGACAGGCGATCAGGGCGGCGGACAACAACAGGCGGGACAGCTTTTGCATCGACTTGACCTGACACATTGATGGTTGTGGCTTGGTGATGCCAGATGGGGTGCGGCGATGCATCCGTCAAATCGCCGCACAAGCGACGCTTGCCAACAGCCCCCTGCATTTCTATCAAGGCGGCGCGCTCACTGGCGCTTGTTTCGACTGAGAAGGAAAAGGCCGCCACCATGGCGCGCATAGTCATGAAATTCGGCGGAACCTCGATGGCTGGCATCGAGCGTATCCGCAATGTCGCCAACCGCGTGAAGCGCGAGGTCGATGCCGGCAATGAAGTCGCGGTCGTGGTCTCTGCCATGGCCGGGGAAACCGACCGGCTGGTCGGCTTCTGCCGGGAGGCATCGACGCTCTACGATCCGCGAGAATATGACACGGTCGTTGCGGCTGGAGAACAGATCACGTCCGGCCTTCTGGCCATCGTGCTGCAATCCATCGGCGTGCCCGCGCGCAGCTGGCTCGGCTGGCAGTTGCCGATCCGCACGACCGATGCGCACAGCTCGGCCCGCATCATGGGCATCGGAACAGATGAAATCCTGCCGCGCATGGCGACCGGCGAGGTTGCGGTCATACCGGGCTTCCAGGGCGTAACCGACGACAACCGCATCACCACGCTGGGCCGTGGTGGCTCGGATACCTCGGCAGTGGCCGTGGCGGCGGCGCTCAAGGCTGATCGTTGCGATATCTATACCGATGTCGATGGCGTCTATACCACCGATCCGCGCATTGTACCGAAAGCGCAGAAGCTGGATAAGGTGACATACGAGGAGATGCTGGAACTCGCCAGCGTCGGCGCCAAGGTGCTGCAGACGCGTTCGGTCGAGCTGGCAATGAAGGAAAAAGTTCGTGTTCAGGTACTGTCCTCGTTCGAGGATCTGCCCGGCACGATGGTGGTTGACGAGGACGAAGTCGTGGAACATCAACTGATTACCGGCGTTGCTTATAACCGCAACGAAGCCAAGATCACACTGGTCGACGTGCCGGACCGCCCCGGCGCGGTCGCCACCGTCTTTGGCCCGCTGGCCGCTGCAAACATCAACGTCGACATGATCGTACAAAATGTTGCGCACGACACCGGCAAGACCGACGTCACCTTCACCGTGCCGAGCACCGAACTGGCGCGCTCGCTCGACGTGCTGGAAAAGGCGAAGGCCGAAATCGGTCATGAACGCGTGATCTCGGACGACAATGTCGCCAAGATTTCGGTCGTCGGCGTCGGCATGCGCAGCCATGCGGGCGTGGCTCAGATGATGTTCAAGGCGCTCGCTGATCGCGGCATCAACATCCTTGCCATCAGCACCTCCGAGATCAAGGTGTCGGTGCTGATTGCCGAGGAATACACTGAACTGGCCGTACGCGTGCTGCACACTGCCTATGGGCTGGACGCCGCTGCATGAGCGATACGCCGCGCCTTGACGCGTTGATGGCGCGCGGGTGCGCGTTTCTGGGGTCGCGCTATGCTATCATGGCTGGCGCGATGTCCTGGGTGTCCGAACGCAATCTTGTGGCCGCGATTTCCAATGCGGGCGGCTTTGGCATGATCGCCTGCGGAGCGATGGAGCCGGAGCGGCTGGCCGAGGAAATTCGCGGTACACGGGCACTGACCGACAAGCCGTTCGGCGTGAACCTTATCACGCTTCACCCAAAGCTGCTCGACCTTGTCGAGGTCTGCCGCGCCGAAGGCGTGACGCACGTCGCGCTGGCGGGCGGCCTGCCGCCGGGCGCGGCCATCGATGCCATCAAGGCCTATGGTGCAAAGCTCATGGCCTTTGCTCCGGCGCTGGTCATCGCCAAGAAGCTGATCCGTTCGGGCGTCGATGCCATTGTCATCGAAGGTTCCGAGGCTGGGGGACACATTGGCCCGGTCTCGACCTCGGTGCTGGCACAGGAAATCCTGCCTGCCATTGCGGCGGAAGTTCCGGTTTTCGTGGCTGGCGGCATCGGCAAGGGGGCGGCGATTGCTTCCTACCTTGAAATGGGCGCGGCCGGCGTTCAGCTGGGCACCCGTTTCGTGTGCGCGAGCGAAAGCATCGCCCACCCGAATTTCAAGAAGGCGTTTATCCGGGCATCAGCGCGCGAGGCAATTGCCAGCATGCAGATCGACCCGCGTTTTCCGGTCATTCCGGTACGTGCGCTCAAGAACAAGGGCAGCGATGCCTTTATGGAAAAGCAGCGTGAGGTGATCGCGCGCGTTGACCGTGGCGAACTCGACACGGCGGCCGGTCAGCTGGAGATCGAACATTTCTGGGCAGGCGCGCTGCGCCGTGCCGTTATTGATGGTGATGTCGAAAACGGTTCGCTGATGGCGGGCCAGTCGGTTGGCATGGTTTCGAGGGAGGAACCAGCCGCTGCGATCATCGCGGAACTTGTCGCCGACGCGGAGGCTGCTCTGTCGGGGCGGTCTGTCCGCGCCGCATGACAGTACAGCCCCCCGTGTCGGCGGCTTCTGCCGCGCGGGAAATCCTTCGACGCCTGCATTATGTCATGGCGTCGAAGGCGACGGCGCAGGCCAAACTCAACCTTGTCGTGTCGATTATCGCGCAAGTGCTCGATTCCGAAGTCTGTTCGATCTATCTGCTGCGCGATGGCCAGCTTGAACTGTTCGCCACGCGCGGCCTTGCGCAGGAAGCGGTGCACGTCACCAAGCTGGGCCTTGGCGAGGGGCTGGTGGGCAAGATCGCGGTCCAGCGCGAACCGCTGAACCTTGCCGAGGCGCGCAGTCATCCTGATTTTGCCTATCGCCCGGAAACCGGCGAAGAATTGTTCCACAGCTTTGCAGGCGTGCCCATCGTGCACCGCGAAATGGCGGTCGGCGTGCTGGCGGCGCAGCATGTCGAACCGCGCGAATATGCCGACATCGAGATCGAGGCGCTGCAAACGACGGCGATGGTGCTGGCGGAGCTGATCGCCAATGCCGGTCTGGTCGACAGTCAGGCGCTGGCTGATGCGCGCGCCCGTGATACCAGTCCGCAGCGCCTGTCGGGGTTGAAGCTGGTTGATGGCTCGGCGCGCGGCGTGGCCGTGTTCCACCAGCCGCGCGTTATTGTCGAACATGTCGTGGCCGAGGATATCGAGGCCGAGCGCGCACGGGTCTACACAGCATTCCGCACCATGCGCGAACAGATTGATCGCATGATGACGCAGGCGGAATTCGCGGCGCCGGGCGATCATGACGACATTCTCGAAACCTACAAGATGTTCGCCTATGATGAAGGCTGGGCACGCCGGATCAATGAGGCGATTGACAGCGGCCTGACGGCGGAAGCTGCGATCGAGCGCGTACAACAGAAAACGCGCGCGCGCATGCGTTCGACCAACGATCCTTTCTTCATGGAACGGCTGCACGACCTCGACGACCTCTCGAACCGGCTGTTGCGTATCGTCTCGGGACAGCTTGGGACAGCGGCGCAATTGGGGTTGAAGCAGGATGCGATTCTTGTCGCGCGTAATCTTGGTCCCGCGGAATTGCTGGAATATGATCGCCGTTACCTGAAGGGCGTGGCGCTTGAAGAGGGGTCTTTGACCGCGCATGTCACCATCATCGCCCGCGCCATGGGCGTGCCGGTGGTGGGACGCGTCAAGGGACTGCTCAACATTGTCTCTGAAGGCGATGACCTGCTCGTCGATGCAGGTAACAGTGCGATTTTCGTCAGACCAACGCCGTCTGTGGTCAAACAGTTCAAGGCGGGCAATGCGCTCAAGGCCAAGCGGCTGGCGGAATATGCAAAGCTGCGCGACCTGCCCGCCCTGTCGCGTGATGGTCATGCGGTCACGTTGTTGATGAATGCCGGCCTGCGCGATGACCTTGATGCCCTGAAACTGACCAATGCCGACGGTATCGGCCTGTTCCGTACTGAATTCCAGTTCCTCGTGGCGGCCACGCTGCCGCGTCGTGAACGGCAGATGCGCCTGTATCAGGATGTGCTCGCGGCGGCGGGTGACAAACCGGTCGTGTTCCGCACAGTCGATATCGGCGGCGACAAGGCCGTGCCCTATATGCAGGGCGAGGCCATTGACGAGGAAAACCCGGCCATGGGCTGGCGGGCACTCAGGCTTGCGCTGGAACGTGCTGGCCTGCTCAAGGTGCAGGCGCGTGCATTGCTGCAGGCATCGGCTGGACGCACGCTGAACGTGATGTTCCCGATGGTGTCCGAAGTGTGGGAGTTCGAGCAGGCGCGGGCGCTTGTCGAAGAACAACGCGCGCTGCTGGCGCGCCGGAATGCGCCGCTGCCGACAGCCGTGCATTATGGTGCGATGCTTGAAGTCCCGGCACTGGCGGAATGTCTGGACATGCTGCTGCCGCAGGTCGATTTCATTTCGATCGGCACAAATGACCTGACGCAGTTTCTGTTCGCTGCCGACCGGTCAAATCCCAAGATAGCCGATCGCTATGACTGGCTGTCTCCCGCCGTCCTGCGCTTTCTCCGCCGCGTTGTCACGGCCTGCAAGGCGGCCGGGGTGCCGACGACGGTGTGCGGCGAAATGGGAGGGCGCCCGCTGGACGCGCTGGCGCTGATCGGGCTTGGGCTGGATCGCCTGTCAATCACGCCGGCAGCTGTCGGACCGGTGAAGGCGATGGTCCGTTCGGTCGATATCGCTGATTTGCGCAAGCTGATGGCTCAAATGCTCGACAGTCCCGTCAGCAATATCCGCGAGCGCCTGAAGGATTATGCACGTCAGCACAGTCTCGCCATCGATTGAGCAATAACTGCGTTCAAATGTGGCGGCAGAGCCATGGCTCCCATTGACAGACAGGCCGCAAGCAGCGAGCCTGTAACATACGGGTCGGGTTGGGAGAAATCATTTTGGAAACGGAACATGAATTGCCGCCTGTCGACACGGGGGCGACAGTTCACCAGACGGTTGGTGCCCGTCTCAAGGCTGCACGGCTGGCGCGGGATCTCGATCTGTCGGACGTGGCGCGCGATACGCGCATCCCGGTGCGCCATCTTGCCGCGATCGAAGCGGATGAACACGAAAATCTGCCTGCGCTGCCTTATGCTATCGGCTTTGTGAAATCCTTTGCCCGGATCGTCGGCCTGTCTCCTGAAGCGCTCGGCGATCAGTTCCGGGCGGAAACCAGCAAGCAACCTCTGATCACCGCGCCGATGTCCATCGAACCACTCGACGAAGGCAGGGTGCCGCCGCGCGGCGTGGTGATTGCCAGTCTGATCGTACTGGCCGTTCTGATCCTGGGCATCAGCGGCTATCTGGCCGGCTGGTTTGATAGCCCGACGCCGCAAGTGGCCGAGAGTGCCGCGCCGGCTGAGATGGGCGATGATGCTGCGGCCGTGCCCGTTCTCGCGACGGAACAGCCTGTAGTGCCAGCGCCGGATGTCGCCGTGATCGCACCTGCCGCCGATGCTGCCTCGCCTGCGCCTGCGCCTGCGACAGTGGCCGCTGCCGCGCCAGCCGTTGATCCGGCCGCGGTGGCTGGCCAGCCGGTCGTTCTGACGGCGCGCGAGGATGCATGGATCAAAATCTATACCGCGCCCGGCGTGCCTGCCGTGCGCATGGGCGTCTTGAAGGCGGGCGAGCGTTACGAAGTGCCTGGTGATGTCGCTGGTCTCAAGCTCTGGACCGGAAAGGCGGGCGCCATCGCGGTCACGGTCGGTGGCAAGGCGATTGCCCCGCTGGGTGGTCCGGCACAGACAGTGCGCGATGTCAGCCTGGCGCCGGCAGATCTGCTGGCTAGAGCATCCGTAATGCAAAGTAGAGAAAATTCTATGGCGCAGATGGCGGCCAAGACATCTACTGTATCGTCCAGTTGTTATTTAAATTCTCCAATTATGAGGGATGCATTCAAAAATTTTGTGCGGCTTGAGGATAGGTTTGGAATGGCAGCTAGAGAGTCTATTATAGAAGACATTTCTTCAAAATATAAAATAAGTCCTGACTGCGTTAAGCGTGTAATGGTGCATGGAATAGAAAATAATTGGGAAATGCCTTAATAAATCTGGATATTTAAGTATATTTGCCGGAGAATGAATTGATAAAATTTCGCTATTTTCTTGTTTCTGTTGCAGTAATTGTTGCTGGGGGGCAGCCTATTTATGCGCAATCAGCTGCTGATCCGATCGAAAAACGGGTCAGGAAGCTGGAAGGCGAGATGAAGGCGGTGCAGCGCAAGGTGTTTCCGGGCGGAGATTCGCGTTATTTCGAGCCGGAAATTGCTCCTGCGACAGCGCCTTCGGCGACGGCGCCCGGCGTTCCCGCAACCTCGCCGGTCAGCGATCTCGCCGCGCGTGTCGATGCGCTTGAACGGCAGTTGCAGTCACTGACGGCGCAAAGCGAGCAGAACGGTTTTCGCCTGCGTCAGCTTGAAGAGGCGCTGGGCAAGTTTCGCAACGATGCCGAATTCCGTCTGAACACGCTGGAAGGCAATCCCACGGGAACGCCTACGACACAGCCGGGGGGCGCGTCTGGCGCGCCGGCTGCGCTGTCCCCGGCAAAACCGGCTGCTGCTGCGGCGGCAACGGCGTCGCCTGTCCAGACCGCCGCGCCTGAAAAACCCGCCGGAGACCCTGTCGAGGCGGAGTGGAATGCGGCCTATGCCCATGTCAAGGCGAGCGACTGGGCCAAGGCCGAACCGGCCTTGCAGGCGATCATCACGAAATATCCCAAGCATAACCGCGCGGCATCGGCCCTGTTCTGGCAAGGGCGGACATTTTACGCGCAGGCGAAATATGCTCAGGCCGCCAAGTCGTTCCTTGAAAGCTACAACAAGTTCCCGAAGGCCCTGCGCGGACCGGACAGTCTGTTGTGGGTTGGCAAGTCGCTGATAAAATTTGCGCCCCCGCGTCCCGACAAGGCCTGCGAGGCCTATGCGGAAATGCAGTCGGTCTATGGCGCCAGCCTGAGCGAGAGCTTGAAGTCCCAGCTCGCCAAGGCACGCACTGACGCCAAGTGCAGTTGATCTGAAGCATGACAGCGCCCGCGCTGGCACGCTTTGGCGCGGCGCTGACAGAGGCCGGCTTTCCAGTCGATGGCACGCATAAGCTGGCCTTGGCCGTATCTGGCGGGCCTGACAGTCTTGCGTTGTTGGCTCTGGCTGTGGATGCCTTGCCGGGCAGGGTGACCGCTCTGACGGTCGATCACCATTTGCGTCCGGAATCCGCTGATGAAGCGCGCATGGTCGCGGCGCTATGCGCGGATATTGCCGTGCCGCACGTGACGCTGCACTGGACAGCCGGCAAACCACACCGCGCGGTACAGGCCGCAGCGCGCGCGGCGCGCTATGCCTTGATGGCTGACTGGTGCGCCGCTGAGGGCATCGGCTGGCTTGCAACCGCCCATCACTGCGATGACCAGGCGGAAACGCTGTTGATGCGCCTGATGCGCGGCAGCGGATTGTCAGGCCTTTCCGGGATTCGTCGCAGTCGCTCGCTGTCGGCGGATGTCCGACTGATCCGGCCATTGCTTGACTGGCGCAGGCGCGAACTGGCGGCGCTGGTTGCTGCGCGCGGCTGGGTGGCCGTGGACGATCCTTCGAATCGCGACCCGCGCTATGCGCGGACAGCGGCGCGGACGCATCTTGCGTCATGGAGCGACAGCGAGGTTGCGGGCCTTGCCACGTGCGCCCATCATCTGGCCGCAGCGGAAGATGCCTTGGCCTGGACGGCGGCGCGGGCATGGGAAGGGCGCGCGCGGATGGATGGCCATGCTGTCCATCTTGATGCAGCCGGTTTGCCGGTGGAATTGCAGCGGCGACTGCTGTTGCGCGCGCTGGCACAGTTGGCGCCCGATGCTGCACCCAAAGGGCAGGAAGTCACTTATGCGCTTGCAGCGCTTGCGGCCGGTCGGCGGGTAACGCTTGCCGGTGTTGTCATGACCGGTGGTCCCGTCTGGCATCTGTGCCACGCGCCGCCGCGACGGCGCGCTTCATCGCGTCCTGTGGGTAAAAACGACGCAACCGGTTGTGATTAAGCCGCATGCGCTTATGTTATCTTTCATAGATCCGTGTCAGATTTGGGACCATGATGAACGAGCCGCAAAAACGTCCGCCGAATCTCTGGGGCAAGAGCCTTGCCATGTGGGGGATCATCGTGCTGACGCTGATCCTTGTCGTCACCATGTATCGTGCGCCGACGACATCGGGGCCCGTGACGCAACTGCCCTATTCCGATTTCATCGCCAAAGTCGAGGAAGGCTCGGTCAAGGAAGTCGAACTGCGTGGCCAGTATATCAATGGCCGTCTCAGCAACGACGAACTGTTCCGCAGCTATAACCCGCAGGATCCCGAGCTGATCAGTCGCCTTGAAGCGCGCAACATCCGCTTCAACGCGCAGCCTGAAGAAGAAGGGTCGCTGCTTGGCGCAATTCTGATCAATATCCTGCCGTTTGTCCTGATGGTCGGCATCTGGATTTTCTTCATGCGCCAGATGCAGGGCGGCGGCGGCGGTCGTGGCGGCGCGATGGGCTTTGGCAAGTCGCGCGCCAAGCTGCTGACCGAAAAGCATGGCCGGGTGACGTTTGACGACGTGGCCGGCATCGACGAGGCCAAGGAAGAGCTGGAAGAAATCGTCGAATTCCTGCGCAATCCGCAGAAAT
>CAZWMK010000067.1:0-13110 GCA_964635065.1 uncultured Sphingomonadaceae bacterium
TCCGATGCTGGAAGGCATCCTGAAGGAAACCTACGGCGTCATCATCTATCAGGAACAGGTGATGCAGATTGCGCAGATCCTGGCCGGTTATTCGCTGGGTGAAGCCGATCTTCTGCGTCGCGCCATGGGAAAAAAGCAGAAGTCCGAAATGGACGCGCAAAAGGCGCGCTTCATCGAAGGTGCGACAGAAAAAGGCGTCGAACCAGAGACTTCAAGCTATATCTTCGAGCTGGTCGAGAAGTTCGCGGGCTATGGTTTCAACAAGAGCCATGCGGCTGCCTATGCGCTGGTGGCCTATCAGACAGCCTATGTGAAAGCGAAATATCCGGTCGAATTTTTCGCTGCCTCCATGGCTTACGACATTACGCAAACCGACAAGCTGTCCTTGTTCCGCGACGACATGAAACGGCTGGGCGTGTCATGCCTTCCGCCTTGCCTGAATGCCAGCGAGGCCGATTTCAGTGTCGAGAATGGTGCAGTGCGCTATGCGCTTGCGGCCCTGAAGGGGGTGGGCGAGAAGGCGATGGAATCGCTGGTCGAACTGCGCAAGGCGGGCGGTCCATTTATTTCCCTGTCCGACTTTGTCCGCCGGATCGACCCGAAACTGCTCAATCGCCGCCAGATCGAAAGCCTGGCTTCGGCGGGCGCCTTTGATGCCATCGAACCCAATCGTGCGGCCGTTCACGACATGGCGGAAGCGCTGCTGGCGACGGCATCGTCCCATGCGGAGCAGCGCGACAGCTTGCAAGGCGGCCTGTTCGGCGAGGCCGAATCCTTTGCGCCGTCGCTGCTGGTGCCCAACCGCGCGCCATGGCCTCTGGCCGAGGCGATGGCCCACGAAAAGGATAGCTTCGGCTTTTTCTTCGGCGCTCACCCGCTTGATGAATATACGCTGGTGATCGCGGCGCAGGGCGGTCGCAGCTATGCCGCACTATGCGACGCGGGTGGACCGGAAGAGGGTGGGCGCACGTCTGCTGTTATGGCTGGTTTCATTGATGAAATCCGCTGGCGCACGCCACAAACCGGCAAGGGCGGACGCTATCTGCTGCTCACCCTGTCGGATGCCAGCGGCCAATATGGTGCAAGCTGTTTTGATGCCGACGTTCAGGTGCAGGCTGAGGCACTGGCGGCGGATAATGCGGCGGTATTGCTGAATGTCGAACTGTTGTGGCGACCCGGTGAGGAAACGCCGCGCGTGACAGTGCGCGGTATCAGCCGGCTGACCGATCTGGCACGCAAAGCCCGGATGCGTCTTTCGCTTCGCATCGCCGACGCCGGGGCGGTTGCCCAGTTGCGCGCGACGCTGCCGGCCCCCGGCACGGGGCGTTCGGAAGTGATGGCGCGGATCGATCTGGGGCAGGGGCGCTGGGCATCCATGGCGATCGAGCGCAATGTCGAACTCGACAGCAATGCCTGCACGGTCGTGTCGCGAATCGCCGGCGTGACGGAGGCGCGGCTCGAAGCCGTCTAGGCCGGATCGGCCCAGCGGGCGACCCGTTCGGCCAGCATGGCAAGAGGCATCGGCCCGCCTTGAAGGACAATGTCGTGAAAGGCGCGCAAATCGAAGCGCCCCCCCATGCGGCGGCGGGCATCTTCGCGCATTTCGGTAAGCCGGATCTGCCCGAGCTTGTAACCCAGCGCCTGTCCCGGCCAAGCCATATACCGTTCGATTTCGGCAATGACGCGGCTCTCGGGAATGCCTGTTGTCGCCTGAAGCCAGGCAATGGTCTGGGCGCGGCTCCAGCGTTTATGGTGCAGGCCGGTGTCGCATACCAGCCGCGCGGCACGGAACAGCGCATCTTGCAGCCGGCCAAGGTCGCCATAGGGGTCGTCGTTGTATAGACCGAGTTCGGCTGCCAGCTGCTCGGCATAAAGCGCCCAGCCTTCCTGCCAGGCATTGAATGAAGCCAGCTTGACGAGGAAAGGCAGGTCGGACTGATTCATGGTGGCCGTACCCTGCAAGTGATGGCCAGGCACGGCTTCGTGATAGGTCAGGGTCGGCAGGCGGAAACGCGATACTGCGGCCATGTCGCGCAGGTTGATCCAGAAAATGCCGGGGCGGCTGCCATCATGAGTCGGGCCATCATAAAAGCCGCCCGGTGCACTTGCCTCTGTCGTGCGCGGCACAGCCCGCACGACGATCGGATGGCGCGGCATGCTGCCGGGATTGAGGAACTGCGGTTGCAGTTCCTGGATCCGAACGATCAACTGTTCGACATAATCGAAAAGTTCGCGCTGTCCTTCTGGCGTGGCGGCGAACTGGAAGCGAGGTTCCAGCGCCAGTGCCGCCATGCGCGTGCCAACGCTGCCGCTGTCATAACCCAGTGCGCGCAGGCGCTGGTCCATGTCGGCGGTGATGCGTGCGACTTCATCAAGGCCCAGCATGTGAACCTCGTCCGGGGTTGATACGGTATCGCCGAGAATGGCGACCTGCCGTGCGTAATAGGCATCGCCATCGGGCAGCGCCCAGACGCCATCGGCGGCACTGTTGAGGGCGGCAAGGCGGTTGCAGTTTTGCCGCAGGCGATCGAACGCCGGATAAAGCGTCTTGTCGATGGCGCGCGCGGCCTGTTTGCGCATATGGCGGCGCGTCTTTTCATCGACTCCGGCTGCGGCCAGCTTTGTTTCGAGCGTGCCGACAAGCGGATGACGCTTTGGTCTGGGGTGCATGAAGGCATCGAGGCGGGCGCTGCTGCCGTGCATCAGGGCGGCAGGCGGGATGCAACCAAGGGCTGCATCATATTGCATTTTCTCGATCAACCCGTCGATGGCGCGTCCGCTGTCCGACAGCTTGGCGATGAATGCCTCGCCTTCGATCAGGTTCGTCACGCTTTGCTGCACCGTCATGTGGGTGAAGGCGTCGATATGCGGTCCTGAAATCTGATTGACGACATAGGGAATGTGCCCCGAAAACCAGAAGGGCTGCACATGTCCGAAGGGATGGTGGCGTGCGGTCGAGAGGGCATTGTCGAATATGGTGCGTGTAACCGCGAGATGGCTCTGGGCACGCGCGTTGTCTGAGGGGCAGGCAATGTCGTCGAGTGACCGGCGCGCCTGCGCCAGGGCATCGCGCAACGCCTGTTCGCCGGCTGGACTGTGATCGTTGAACCGGCGTTGCAGCCATTGACCGCCCCGAGCGGCGGGCATGCCGGTGTAAACCGCCAGTTCGGGCATCAGTGTCATCAGCTGATCCACAAGGCCGCCCAGCATCAGGCCAAGATCCGGATGGCAGGAAGACATGGCGCGGGCAGGGCGCTGCAAGGCGGCTGTTGCAGCAAGCGACAGCAGGAAAAGGCGCCGCGTTACGCTTCGTTGTGGCAGCCTGTGCCTCCCCTTCGACTTGCGGTTCTGCCTGCTTTCATGACATGCCCGCAAGGGGTGCGCAAGAAACGGAGTATGCGATGCCGACCGCCGCCGATCACCGCCTGCGTCTGGAAATCAACGGCCCTGTCGCGCGGCTTGTGCTCGATCGACCCGACCGGCGCAATGCCATGGATCAGGCGATGTGGCAGGCGATGCCGGATCTCGTGACTGCGGCAGAACGGGACGAGGCAGTGCGGGTCATTCTGCTGATGTCATCGACCGCCGGTGTCTTTTGTGCCGGAGCCGATATCGGGGAGTTGGCGGCGCATGCCCATGATTCCCTGTGGTGCGCTGCGAACCAGAGGGCGATCCGGGGCACGCAACTGGCACTGGCGCGCTGTGCGAAGCCCGTGATTGCTGTTGTTGATGGTGATGCGGTGGGCGGTGGTTGTGGCCTTGCGCTTGCCGCCGACATGAGACTGGCCAGCCGTCGGGCGCGATTTGGCATTACGCCAGCGAAGCTGGGGATCATCTATCCTTTGCACGACACGCGTCTTCTGGTCGACCTCGTCGGACCGGCGCAGGCCAAGCGACTGTTGTTCACAGCCCGACTGGTCGCTGCGGCAGAGGCGCATCGTATCGGTCTTGTTGATGATGTACTGGACGATTCCCAGACACTTGATGCCGCGGCACAGGATTTGGCACGGCAGATCGCAGCCAATGCGCCATCAAGCGTGCAGGCGATGAAACAGGTTGTGCAGCGCATTGTCGAAGGTGCGCATGACGATGACGAGATCAGCACGGCGGCGTTCAATGCCGCCTTTTCCGGTGTCGATTTTGCCGAAGGCGTGGCAGCGTTTCTAGGCAAACGGACGCCGGAGTTTTAAGGCGTGGCCTTGACGCGGGCGCAGCGGTTCGCCAACAGCCATGACAAGTTCAGGAAAGGATTGCGCCATGTCGGGTCATGTGTTCGATAAGTCCAAGCTCCCCAGCCGCCACGTCAGCGTTGGCCCCGAACGTGCGCCGCATCGCTCTTATTATTACGCGATGGGTCTGACCGAAGAAGAGATCGCGCGCCCCTTCGTCGCGGTCGCCTCCGCAGGCAACGATAGCGCGCCATGCAACACCACGCTCGACCATCAGGCCGATATCGCGCGCCTTGGCGTGCAGGATGGCGGCGGCATGCCGCGCCGGTTCAACACCATCACCGTCACTGACGGTATCGCCATGGGCCATCAGGGCATGAAGTCCTCGCTGGTCAGTCGCGAGGTCATTGCTGATTCGGTCGAGCTTTCTGTGCGCGGTCACTGTTATGACGCGCTCGTCGGCTTTGCTGGTTGCGACAAGTCGCTGCCGGGTATGATGATGGCGATGCTGCGTCTCAATGTGCCATCGATTTTCGTCTATGGCGGCTCGATCCTGCCAGGCAGCTATCATGGCAAGGACGTGACCGTTGTCGATGTTTTCGAAGCGGTCGGCCAGCATGCTGCCGGTAACTGCCCGTTGCACGATCTGACCGAACTGGAAAAAGTCGCATGTCCCGGCCATGGCGCCTGCGGCGGCCAGTTTACGGCAAACACCATGGCCTGCGTCGCCGAAGCCATCGGCCTTTCGCTGCCGAACAGCAACATGGCGCCTGCCCCCTATCGTTCGCGTGACGAAGTGGCACGTGCGGCGGGCCGGCAGGTAATGGAGCTTTTGCGCCTGAACCTGCGTCCGCGCGACATCTGCACCCGCGCCGCCTTTGAAAATGCCGCGCGTGTCGTCGCTGCCACAGGCGGTTCGACCAATGCTGCGCTGCACCTGCCGGCGATGGCAAGCGAAGCCGGGATTGATTTCGACCTGTTCGACGTTGCCGAAATCTTCAAGTCGACGCCCTACATCGCCGATCTTAAACCCGGCGGCCGTTTTGTTGCACGCGACATGCACGAAGCGGGCGGAATCTACATGGCGATGAAGACCATGCTGGATGGCGGCTTCCTTGACGGCAACTGCATGACCGTGACGGGCAAGACGCTGGGGGAAAACCTCGAGGAAATCACCTGGAACCCCGATCAGAAGGTGATCCGCGAAATTTCCAATCCCATCACGCCGACGGGCGGCGTTGTCGGTCTGCGCGGCACGCTGGCGCCTGATGGCGCGATCGTGAAGGTTGCGGGCATGCAGCGTCTGAAGTTCACCGGCCCGGCCCGCGTGTTCGATTGCGAGGAAGATGCGTTTGCCGCAGTCGAAGCACGTCAGATCGCCGAAGGTTCGGTCATCATCATCCGCTATGAAGGTCCGAAGGGTGGCCCCGGCATGCGCGAAATGCTGTCGACGACGGCCGCGCTTTACGGGCAGGGCATGGGCGAGAAGGTGGCGCTGATCACGGATGGCCGTTTTTCGGGCGGTACCCGCGGTTTCTGCATCGGCCATGTCGGTCCCGAAGCTGCCGAAGGCGGGCCGATCGCGCTGGTAGAGGATGGGGACATCATCCGCATTGACGCCGATGAAGGCATCATCGACCTTGATGTTTCCGAAGACGTGCTGGCCGAGCGCCGCAAGTCATGGCGTCCGCGCGTCAACGATTATCAGTCCGGCGCGCTGTGGCGTTATGCCCAGAATGTCGGCCCGGCCTCGAAGGGCGCGTTGACGCATCCCGGTGCCAGGGCCGAACGCCACGTCTACGCGGACATCTGATGCGATGAGCGTCGATCTCGGCCTGTCGCATGTTGCATTGCCAGTCGCCGATCTCGACGCCAGCATCGCTTTTTACGAAACCTATGCCGGGATGACCGTGGTGCATCGGCGCACCGATGTGGAATATGGTCATCCCGGTCGTGTCGCCTGGCTATGTGACGGCACACGCCCCTTCATCATAGTGCTGATTGAACGCAGCGACGCCAGGGCGTCCTTGCGTCCCATTGCGCATCTGGGGGTTGGGGTGGCATCGCCCGCCGATGTCGATCAGGCTGCAGCTCGCGCTCTCGAGGCGGGTCTCGTTCTCAGCGGGCCACATGATTATGGACCACCCGTCGGTTATTTCGTGATCATCAACGATCCCGACGGCAACGGCCTTGAACTGGCTTATGGTCAGGAGGTTGCGTTGATCGTGGAAGAAGAACTGCATCATTCATGAACATGATGCAGTTCTGAAAGCTCAGCGCCAGGGATTGCGGCTTGTGCCCTGCACGGGGGCCTCGGCCACGGGGGCAACCTCTGCGGGGGCAGGCTGGGACTGTGGTGGGCGTGGTCGGGCGACGATGGCTGACCAGAGGGGCTCGCCATATTCGTCGCGCGGCACTTCACCGCCGGTACCGCGGTGCGTGTCACCAGTCCACAAAAGCGAAGGGGCGCAGCCGGACAGGATGCCCAGCAACACGGCAGGGATAAGGATACGAGCTGATTGCATGACGGTTGCAAGCTGTTACAGCTTCAACGCGTGATGGCAAGACAGATGATGGATATTCAGCCGCTTGGACAAGGCCGGCCGGTGATCAGTGCCGCCGCCATGCGCGCGCTCGAAGCGACGGCCTTTGCGGGCGGCGTCGATCCTTTTGCCCTGATGACAACAGCGGGCGAACAGGCGGCGCGGGCGATTCGCATCTATTGCGGCCCCGAACCGGCGCTGGTGCTGTGCGGCCCCGGCAACAATGGTGGCGACGGCTATATCATCGCACAGGCGCTGGCAGATGCCGGCTGGCCTGTGCGCGTGGCCGCGCTGGCGCCACCGGCGACCGGACAGGCGCAAAAGGCCCGCGCGCGCTGGAGCGGTGCGGTCGAGACGCTTGATCAGGCGATGCCCGCACCTGTGCTTGTCGATGCGCTGTTCGGCATCGGCCTCGCGCGTCCTCTGGCCGCACCCCTGGCCAGTCGTCTGGCGGATCTCATGGTGCAGGCGCGTCATCGCATTGCCATCGATGTTCCCAGCGGGGTTGGCACCGATGATGGGGCGCTTTTGGGCGCACAAGTCGCGTTTGACATGACGGTGACGTTTGCTGCGCTGAAACCGGCGCATCTGTTGCAGCCTGCCGCAGGATTATGCGGACGGCTGGTCGTGGCGGATATCGGCATCGGCCAGCCCGAAAGCGATGTGATTGCCAATGGCCCGCCTGCATTGCCTGTGCTGGCACGCGATACGCACAAATACCGCCGTGGCCATGTCATGGTCTTTGGCGGCAGGGCGGCGGGTGCGGCGCTGTTGTGTGCGCAGTCGGCCCAGCGGGGCGGGGCGGGCTATGTCTCGCTTCTGACGATGCGACGGCATCTGGGTTTTTACATGGGACAGCCGTCGTCGGTTGTCCTCGATGGCTTTGCGGAAGCCGGCGAGGCCGCAGAACGGGCCGGGCGCGCCAATGTCGGGGCTGTCGCCATCGGGCCGGGGCTTGGCACAGACAGGGCCGCGCGCGCGCTCGCCGAGGCTGTGCTGGCAACCGCCAAACCTGTCGTGGTGGATGCCGACATGTTCAGCCTTTTTGCGAATGAACCGGACCGTTTGTTCCGGTGTTTGCCGCATCAGGCGGTTCTCAGTCCCCACGAGGGCGAGTTTGCCCGGCTGTTTGGCACATTGCCGGGCACAACCCGTCTGGAACGGGCGCGTGCTGCGGCTGTGCGGGCAGGAGCGGTCGTGATTCTGAAAGGGGCTGATACGGTGATCGCCGCCCCCGACGGGCGCGCCGCGATCAATCATGGCGCGCCACCATGGCTGGCCACGGCCGGCAGCGGCGATGTGTTGAGCGGACTTGTCGCAGCGCTTCTGGCACGGGGCATGGACAGTTTTTCCGCCGCCTGTGCCGCCGTGTGGTTGCATGGTGCCGCAGCACAACGGTGCGGACCGGCGATGATCGCCGAAGATCTGGTGGTGGCGCTTGGCACCCTGATGGATGAACAATGACCCTGCGTGAACAGATTGTACGCCTTGCCGGGCGCGGCGACGGCGTGACCGAAACCGGGCGCTATGTGCCGCGTGCCGCGCCCGGCGACGGCGTCTTGATTGATGGCGATCATGTGATTCTTGAGCCGGGACCACATCATGTCGCTCCGGCTTGTCGTCATTACGGCCAGTGCGGCGGTTGCCAGATGCAGCATGTCGATACCGAAACCTATGCCAGCTGGGCGGTCGCACGCATTGCCTA
Organism: uncultured Sphingomonadaceae bacterium; assembly: GCA_964635065.1. Lineage (GTDB taxonomy): Bacteria > Pseudomonadota > Alphaproteobacteria > Sphingomonadales > Sphingomonadaceae > CAZWMK01. The sequence goes on from CAZWMK010000067.1 coordinate 8,418, forward strand.
CACGCTTGGTCAGCATGGCCTGACCGTGCCGGAGATGGAGCCGGTTCATCTGTCGCCACCCCATGCCCGGCGCCGGATCGCGCTCAGGGCGCGGCGGCAGGGACGCAGACTTTCGATCGGCTATAACAGCGAAAACAGCCACACCATTGTCGATCTTGAAGAATGTCCGGTCATGTGTGCCGATCTGTTCGCGCTGATCGCACCGCTCCGCGAACTTTTGCTTACGGTCCTTGCCGACCGGCAGACCGTCGGACTGTCCCTGACCATGGCAGGCAATGGCGTCGATCTCATGATCTCGAACATGGCCGCAGATACGCTGTCCGTGATCGAGGCGCTGACCGGTTTTGCCAATGCATATGACCTTGCCCGGCTTTCGGTCGAAGACAGCCACGGCGTGAGCACCGTTGCAGAGCGAAGAGCGCCTGAAATCATGCTGGGCGGTGTCGCTGTCGGCCTGCCACCATCTCCTTTTCTGCAGGCAACCGCCGATGGCGAAGCCGCACTGGTGCAGGCGGTGCAGACGATGTGCATCGGTGCGCGGACCATCGCAGACCTGTTCTGCGGCCTTGGTACTTTTGCGCTGCCGCTGTCGGCACAGGCGCGGATTCTGGCGGTCGATGCAGCGGGACCGGCGGTCGCCGCGCTGCTGGCGGCAGGCAAGCGGTCAGGACGGCAGTTGCTGACGCGCCACCGCGATCTGTTCCGCAATCCCCTGCGTCCTGACGAACTGAAAGCTTTTGACGCCGTCGTCATTGATCCGCCACGCGCGGGTGCCAAGGAACAATGCCAGCAACTCGCACAGTCGGCTGTGCCGCTGATTGCCGCCGTATCCTGCAACCCTGCGACTTTCGGGCGTGACGCCCGTATATTGGCGGATGGCGGCTATCGGCTGGAACGGCTGTGGCCGGTTGCGCAATTTCGCTGGTCGAACCACATTGAACTGGCCGCACTGTTCCGGCGCGACTGAGGACAAAAACAACGCCCGCCGCCGGATGACCGGCAGCGGGCGCCTGTTTCAAGCCTGATGTCGGCGCTTAGTCGAACATCTTGCCATAGGCGCGCTTGGCGCGGGTTTTCCAGTGGCCGCGATGATAGGCGTCCGATGCCAGCAGCGGCATGACCGAACCGGCTTCGGCGAACACCATCTGTTCAAGCGCGGTATCCACCTTGCCCCAGCTGGCGGCCTCCTTCAGGGTCGAGGACGAGCAGGCGCCGTCGCGGACGTCGGCGACCGTGATCTGCACGGCATATTTGTGCATCTCGACATCGTCGTGGCCAAGGATTTCGGCGCAGACGACGGTGTCCTGGATGAAGTTCTTCGGCACGCCGCCGCCGATCATCAGAAGGCCGGTGGTGCCAGCCTTGATCTTGATGTCGGTCAGTTCGCGGAAGTCGGCGATCGCATCGAGCACCATGTAGGGCTTGCCCGCCTTGGCACGTTCGACCTGATGCTTGACGAGGCCGAAACCGGCCGAGCTGTCGACGAAGGCAGGGCAGAAGATCGGCACGTCATGTTCGAACGCCAGCTTGACAAGGCTGTTGTCCTTCTTGCCGTGCTTGGTCAGGTAACGACCCATTTCACGGATGAAGGCGCGCGACGAATAGGCCCTGGGTTCGAGCGATTCAGCGATTTCGAAGATCGTGTGGTCGCAGTCCTGAAGCTGCTCTTCGTCGATGTAGGTGTCGTAGATGCGGTCGATGTAAAGCGAGCGCAGCGTGTTGTCGTCCGGCACTTCGAGCGCCTGATAATGCTTGTGGCCAAGGCCTTCGAAGAAGTCCATGTCGACGATCGACGCGCCCGTGGCGACAACGCTGTCGATCATGTTCGAACGCAGCAGTTCGGCGTAAAGGTCCATGCAACCGCCTGCCGAGGTCGAACCGGCGATGACGAGAAAGATCGAACAATCCTTGTCGGCCAGCATCTGGTTGTAGATGCCGGTAGCGCGGGCGAGGTCACGCGACGTGAAGCTCATGTTCTCCATCGAATCGATGATCGGGCGCGCATCGAAGCTCGTGATGTCGATGTGCTTGACTTCTTTCGAAAGAAGCTGCGCCTTGCGGTCGTCGTTGATGCGGTTTTCGTCCGTCATCTCAATCGTCTCCAGTCATTGTTACCTGCTGGCTCGGCATGTCGCGGCAGGCCGCATGGGCCATTGGACACGCCGCCCGCGGCTGGAAAATCCAGCGCCGGACGGGTAGCCCGCTCTCCGTGACGGAGAGCGGGAAGAAAATCAATTCTTGGCGGAAAGTGTAGCCAGCGCAGGTTGCAGATCGATGTCGGCATAGGCGCATGACATCGGTTCGTCGGCAACGGTTACGGTCTCAACTGCGACAAAGCCGTTGAAGCTGGTGCGCATGGCCGAACCATAGGCACCCAGCATGCCGATTTCGATGTAATCGCCTGGCTGGATATCGGCGGGCAGGGCGAAGGGACCGGCCATATAATCCATGTCGTCGCAGGTCGGGCCGTAGAAGCTGAAGTTCAGGCCACGGGTTTCGCTGGCGTCCTCCCGCACGAGGCGGACCGGATAGCGCCATGCGACATGCGCGGCATCGAACAACGAGCCATAGGCGCCGTCATTGATGTAAAGCACATCGCCCTTGCGCTTTTCGACGCGGACGAGAACGCTTGCGTATTCCGCCGACAGCGCACGACCGGGTTCGCACCACAGTTCGGCTGAATAGCTGATCGGCAGCGATTCAAATGCCGCATGGATGGCGCGGAAATAGGCTTCCATCGGGGCCGGATCCATGCCGGGATAGATGGACGGGAAACCGCCGCCGACATCGATGATGTCCACAGTCACACCAGCCCTGACGATGGCTGTGCGGGCCATTTCCATGGCATCGGCATAAGCCTGCGGGCTCATTGCCTGGCTGCCGACATGGAAGCAGATGCCAAGGGCATCGGCGACCTGACGCGTGGCGAGCAGCAGCGCGGGCGCGTCCTCGATGCTGGCGCCGAATTTCGAGGCAAGGCTGAGCTTGCTGTGTTCGGACGAAACGCGCAGGCGGACGCACAGGCTGAGATCGGTCGCGCCTTGTGTGGCGGCGACGATCTTGTCCAGTTCGCACTGGGTATCAAGCGAGAAGGTGCGGACGCCATGCTCGAAATAGGCTTCGGCAATGGCTTCTGGCGCCTTGGTCGGATGCATGAAGCACAAGGTTGCATCCGGCAGCAGGCCGCGCACCAGCCGGACCTCGTTGATCGAGGCGACATCGTAATGCGTGATTCCACCTTCCCAGAGCGTCTTGATCAGCTCGGGCGATGGATTGGCCTTGACTGCATACATCGAAATGCCCGGAAACTTCTCGGTAAAGAAGCGGGCAGCACGACGTGCAGCGTGCGGACGAACGAGAGTGATGGGAGCCGAAGGACGGAGAGTCCGGGCTACCCCCAACGCGCTATGGTGCTCGTACAATTCAAGGGACCTCCAGGGGGCGGTTGACACCAACGCTGCCTTGCGGTGGAAGTCCCATGGGGCAGCGACGGGTTACATAGGGACGCTGGCCCCCCCTGTAAAGTGCATTTTTTCGAGTCGAAAAAAAGCGAAATCCCCTTGCGAAGCCATGGGGTTAGCTGAAACGCACTTGGTGCAGCCGCAACATGTGGAAATTGGCTGGATTCATGTCCGGCCTGCAAGGGTTTCAGACAGGCAGGAAAGGGATGGCGCGATGCTGAATTTATTATTTATTGCACCGCTTCCCTTTGACGGGATCAGGCTGCGGCGACCCGTCGCGCCGGGGTGACCGTAGCGTCGCTATCGACCAGTGCGTCAGCCAGAAGGGATTCCATGTCGGCAATCGCGACTTCGCAGTCGCGCGCCAAACACGTGAGGTCCATTGCATAGGCGCCGGCATCAAAGCCGGGGCGGGCTGCAGACGCACTGTCGAGAAGGGCGCTGAGCAGTTCGATGGTCGTATCAAGCGTGTGATCGGCCAGTGCCAATCCGAACTGATGGTCCATGCGCTGTTCCTTCGGTGCTGTCTTCGGCACATAGGAACACGGCAATGGCTAAGCCTTCATTAAAAGCCATCGTTAAGATACGTTGGCGCGTAGCCAGTCGGTCACGGCATCCTTTGTCTGCGGCGACAGGTGCAGGCCAAGCTTGGTGCGACGCCACAAAATGTCATCGGCTGTCCGTGCCCATTCCTTCTCAACCATGTGACGCAATTCGGCTTCGAAAATGCCGCCAAGATTTGCGCCCAGTCCGGCAGTCAGCATGGCGTCGGCCTCGGTGCCGAACAGGCGGGCAAGGCGCGTGACGATGCTGCGGTCATAATCATGATGACGGACACGCAAGGTATCGCGCCAGCGCGCAAAGGCTTGTTGGCCATCTTCGCCGGGCAGGCGGGCGATGTCGCCGCCCGGCAGCGGACTGCTGGCGGTCCAGCTTTTCGTGCCGGGCGAAATGAGTGCCATGACCGCCTCCGCAAGACGGCGGTAGGTCGTGATCTTGCCGCCGACGATGCTGATCGCATGATCGCCTGCATGTTCGATGATTTTCCAGTCGCGGCTGGTTTCGCGCGCACTTTTATCGTTTTCCAGTACCAGCGGGCGGATACCGGCAAAGGCATGGACAATATCGGCATCGACAATCGGCCGCGCGAGGTAGCGGTTGGCGGCGGCCAGCAGATAGGCGCGTTCCTCCGGGCGAACCTGCGGGTTGTCGGGTGTGTCGACCGGTGTGTC
>CAZWMK010000068.1:0-13078 GCA_964635065.1 uncultured Sphingomonadaceae bacterium
TGACTGGGGCGGTCGCCTCCCAAAGAGTAACGGAGGCGCGCGAAGGTTGGCTCAGGCCGGTTGGAAACCGGCTGTTAGAGTGCAATGGCATAAGCCAGCCTGACTGCGAGACTGACAAGTCGAGCAGAGACGAAAGTCGGTCATAGTGATCCGGTGGTCCCTCGTGGAAGGGCCATCGCTCAACGGATAAAAGGTACGCCGGGGATAACAGGCTGATAACCCCCAAGAGCTCATATCGACGGGGTTGTTTGGCACCTCGATGTCGGCTCATCACATCCTGGGGCTGGAGCAGGTCCCAAGGGTTTGGCTGTTCGCCAATTAAAGTGGTACGTGAGCTGGGTTCAGAACGTCGTGAGACAGTTTGGTCCCTATCTGCCGTGGGCGTCGAGATTTGAGAGGAGTTGCCCCTAGTACGAGAGGACCGGGGTGAACGTGCCTCTGGTGGACCTGTCATCGCGCCAGCGGTGCAGCAGGGTAGCTATGCACGGACGGGATAACCGCTGAAAGCATCTAAGCGGGAAGCCTCCCTCAAGATAAGATCTCATAGAGCCGTCAAAGACCATGACGTTGATAGGCCGGATGTGTAAGCGCAGTAATGCGTTCAGCTGACCGGTCCTAATTGCTCTGTTCACGCTTGAAGAGTTCCACCATCAGCGCCAGCGCTGACAGGAATAAACCAGCCAATTACCGCATATGCACGGATATCGATTGAAAAACTGTCCCGCCGGCTACTCAGCTTGGTGACCATAGCGTCTGTGACCCACCCGATCCCATCCCGAACTCGGCCGTGAAACCAGACAGCGCCAATGGTACTATCGCTTAAGCGATGGAAGAGTAGGTCGTCGCCAGGCTTAGCAGCCGGCGTGGCAGTCAGAAAAACCCATCCACATGTCAGGGCGGCCCAAAAAGCCGCCCTTTTGCTTTGACGCGGGGTGGAGCAGCCCGGTAGCTCGTCAGGCTCATAACCTGAAGGTCACAGGTTCAAATCCTGTCCCCGCAACCATCTTAACTTGCAAAGCCTCCGAGGCGTAAACTTCGGGGGCTTTTTGCTGTCCCGCGCACAAAGCCAATATGCCACCGAGCGCGCCTTGCAGGTCGACTTCGAGGCCGTCCGACGTCGGTATCAGGACAATGACGTCGATCAGACTGCGCACTTGCGCCATGGCGTCGTCCCTGGTCGCAGCATCCGTCAGCAGTTGCTGCAGGTTCGCGACCTTCTCGCGATAGAGTATGGCGAGGTTCGGGGGCAGCAGCAGCGTGGCCGGCGCATCGGCGACGGACAGTTCCGCCTCGAGCGTGGCCTGTCGCGCTTCAAGTCGCTGGATCTCGGCGGTCAGGGCCTTGGCAGGGCCACCTTCGCTGATGGCTGCGACCAGCTTGGCAATCTTGCGGCTGACATCCTTGACCTCGTGGCGCGCAGCATCCTGCGGGGCGCGCATCTCCTGTTGCAGTTGGTTGAATGCAGCCGTGAAGCTGTCGGCAAACAGCTTGAACAGATCGGGGGCAAGCAACTGATGGCGCAGGGCGTCGAGGACGCGGGTCTCGAGGAGATCCATGCGGATGTTCTGGCGATTGCTGCACGTACCCTTGTTGCGCGCTGTCGAGCAGCCAAAGAGCGTCGCGCTGATCTTGCTGTAGCCACCACCGCAGGCGCCGCAGCGCATCAGGCCAGACAATAATGTGCGTGGGCGCTGGCCCTGCCAGAAGGCCGGTGCGGAATCGTCATGTTCTCCGATCCGCGCACGGATGGTCTGTTGACGCGCTTTGACGCGCTGCCACAGGACGTCATCAATGATCCGCAGTTCAGGGACGGCCGTGCGCACCCAGAGTTCAGGCGGATTCTGTCGGGCAATGCGCTTGCCGCTGTCGGGGTTCTTGGCATAGCGCTGACGGTTCCAGACCAACTCGCCAATATAGAGTTCATTGTTGAGGATGCCGGTGCCGCGTGCGGCATTGCCATTGATCGTCGACGGACCCCAGCTTGGTCCGCCGGGGGCGCTGATGCCGTCCGCGTTCAGGTCCCAGGCAATGCGCCGCGGCGATTTACCGGCGGCATATTCGGCAAAGATACGCTGGACGATCGCCGCCTCGACAACATTGATGCGGCGGTCGCCGCGCAGGGCGCTGCCATCCGTATGGAGCGTCTGGACAACATCATAGCCATAGCTGTTGCCGCCGCCGGACTTGCCGCCTTCCACGCGGCCGCGCAGGCCACGCCGGGTTTTGTCGGCAAGGTCCTTCAGGAACAGTGCGTTCATCGTGCCTTTGAGGCCGACATGCAGTTCGTTGATCTCACCTTCGGCCAGGGTGATGATCCGGATGCCGGCAAAGCTCATGCGCTTATAGACGCTGGCGATGTCTTCCTGGTCACGGCTGATGCGATCGAGCGCTTCGGCAATGACAATATCAAATTGTCCGGCCATGCCATCCTGGATCAGTCCCTGCATCGCCGGACGCAGCATGGTTGCGCCACTGATGGCGCGGTCGGCATAGGTCTGGACCAGCGACCAGCCATTCTGCAGCAACCGTTCACGGCACAAACGGATTTGATCTTCGATCGAGGCGGCACTTTGTGCGTCACTCGAATAGCGGGCGTAGATGACGGCGCGCATGGGGCTTACCTTATGTGATCGGGGATGGAGTCCGGGGTGCGGAACTGATCGAGTGCTGCCTGCAGCTTCGTGGCGGCGCGTAGTGACGTTGCCTGATTGTAATAGCGTTCGCCGGTCTGCAGGCTGCTGTGGCCGAGCACGGCGCGGATGATGCCGACGTCTTCGGGGATCTCGCTCGCAATCGAAGTGGCGGCGCTGTGGCGGAAGAGATGCGCGGTCAGTCGTTTGCCGGTGCGGGCTTCGATCAGTCGGGCCAGACGGGCGCTCAGCGTCTTGCCCGAGACATAGGGCGCACCGCTGTCCGAAATCCACAGCGCGTCATGGTCGCCCTCCTGCCACCAGCGCCCACGCCGTGCGAGACAGATCGGGCGGTAGATATCGAGCCAGGTCTTGAGCGCGGGATGCAGGTCTTCGGGGACCAACAGCATGAGCGGCTGCTTGTTCTTGGTCTCATGCCGCCCAAAGTGCAGGCGATAGCGGGCGCCATCGAACTGCAGATGTCGGTCGTGCCGGATCTGTGCGAAGTTCCGGATCCGCAGCGGGCAGGCGATAAGCAGCGCCATCATCAGGCCGTCGCGATAGGCGTTGGCCTGGGCAATGGGTGTCGGAAGCATGGATGCCTCGTCCATGATCTGATGACCGAGTTGATAGAGATCGCGCGCTGGTAGCAACTGGCTTTGGCGATCGATGACGGGCTTGGCATGGCGCCAGCTATGCCGGACGGCACGATGCAGCAGGGCAAAGTCCATCCCCGGTGCCAAGGCCCGGCACGCGGTCAACAGGTCGGTGAGATAGCCGCGTGCCGTGATCGGCGCGACGGCATCAAGGCAGCTAACAAAGCCCTGCAGCAAGGTCGGGTTGGCCGTCATCCGCCAGCCGCAGTCGCGCGGCGTCTGCCCTTGCGAAACCAGATAAGCGAGCCAGCGGCCATAGGCCTTGGCAATCCTGCGCCGCCGTTCGGGCGGATGCTGGGCGAGCAAGCCGCCATCGTCATCGAACAGCCCGCCGGCTTGCTGCGCTCGCGCCCAGGCCTGCTGGTCGGGCAGCGACCAGGCCGCGAGACGCAACGGGGTCAGGGCGAGGCGCTGGACCATCAGGCAGCGACCGCATCAGCGCGGGGTGCCTGCAGCGCCTGCAGCACGCCGACATAGCGCGTCATCGCTTCGTCCGTCTCGAAGCTCGCATAATGACTGATCGTCGTCTGGATATTCTTGTGGCCGAGCAACTGGCGCACCGATTCATATTGCCCCGGGTTGGCCTGGAGGAAGATGAGCGCACTCAGATGGCGGAAGAGATGCGGGTTCATCTTGAGGCAGAGCTGGCCTTCGATGAAATCGATCAGCGCCTTGCGCAGGCCATTCTCGCTCATCGTCCCGCCGTCGCGTCCGGGAAAGAGCGCGCGCGAACCCTTGTCGGCCAGCACAGGCTGATAGACGGACATGTAGCGCATCAGCATCGCGACCAGATGCGCGGGCAGCGGATAGCGCAGGTCGATGGCGTTCTTGACTTCGTCCGCCGGCAGCACGAGCTGCCAGCTGTTTGCCGCGATCGAAAAGCAGCGCTGGATATGCCGGTCACGGTCGAGCCGGCGCAGGTTCGCCAGGCGGATCGGGGCGACCGTCAAGAGCGCGACCATCAGCGCGCGCTGCGCCCGGCGCGCCGTCGTCGGCGTGACCGGTTCATCCGCCAACTGCGCAAAGATCTGTTCGGGCAGGCGCACCAGCTTCTGGATGACATCGCGGTTGGTGAACTGCTGCAGCCGCGCACGGTTCTTGTCGGTCATGCCATGGCGATCGGTGCGCAGACGGCGCAGCCACTTGGCGATCTGCGCGACGTCAGCATCAGGCAGCTTGGCCCAGTCGCGCGCGATCTGAAGTGCGAGCATGATGATGTTGAAGCTATAGGCGCTGGGCTTGTTGCCATTGCGGGCAAGGATGAACTCCAGGCCTGCGCGGAGATGATCAGGCTGCACCAAGGCGCCAAGTGAAGTGAGCGTTGCGGCGGGCACGCCGGCATGGATCTCGGCCGAGGCGAGGCGGCGCAGCTGGCGATCATATTGCAGGCCGCTCGTCGGGCGCAGCGCCGGATTGTCGCTGTCAACATCGAACCAATCCTTGCGGGCACGATGTGCCCGCAAGGCGCGCGCGTCGGCGGCAAGTTCGGACGACAGGTCGTCCCAGCTTAAGGTGTACTGGCGCGGGTTGGCATCGCGCGGCAGCGGCTTGAGGCCATGCGCCGGGTGCGTCCGTGCGAGCTTGTTCCAATAACGCTGCAGGTCACGACGGATGCGCGTCGGTGTCTTGCTCAGCTGCACTTCGGCGAGGAAGGTCTCATAGGCGTCGAGCGTCGCGAAGCGAACGTCGTGCGGGGCGATGCCTGCGGCCGTGCAATAGCGTGCAAAGCGGCGCAGCGTCACGCTGGCCTGCTGGTCGCCGGCATCTTTGAGCAGCGCCAGCCAGGCCGGGCTGCACGGTTCGGTCAGGCGGTCACGCAGCAGGCCAGCCAGGCGCAGCGCGCGGTTGAGGTCGGTCTTGATATTGTCCCAGCGGCGCGGCCCAATGCCGACCGCGCCCGGGCTGGCGCTGGCGATCTGCTGCCGCAGCGTTGTCAGATCAGCTGCGACCTGTCTGGGCGTGCGGTCGAGGATACGGCAGAAGCCGCGGATCGCGGACGCCATATTGGCGCGGCCGCGGGCTTCGACATCAGGCGCAGCCAGCACCAGCGCGAGGACATCGGCGAGGGTCTCAATCTTCGTGACGTCAGGTTGCATAATATATAATCCGATATTTATAATAATGGTCCGAAAATAATGAAAGCACCAGTATTGAAATAATAAGTAATCAGTCGAACATTGATCATTATCTACAGAGTAACAGTAAGTTACGCTGTGTCGTTACTTTGAGTTGCGACAGACAACTGTGCGTGAAGATGTTCTGCGGCCGCCTGACGGGCGAGCAGGTGGACAAGTGCGGTGAGTTGGGGATGCGGCGGGACCGCGCGCAGCGCTTCCGCCCGCGGCTGGCGCGGGTCAGTCGGATGGCGGTGCGGGTCGGTCTCGGCCACGGTTCTGCTGCGCTCCACGGTCGGGCGCTGCACCCCAAATGGGCGCAACAAAACCGACCGCACAGAGCCATGCCATGGCGGGGAAAATCAGCTTGAATGGCAAAAGGAAAGGCGCTTTGTCAGAGACTTACAATGATGTGTCGGCCCAGCCTTCACGTTCGCGCAGGCGTTGCCAGCGGCTGGTGAGCGCCTCTAGGCTCACCTCGCTCGCGCTGAAGAAGGGCGTGAGCGAGGCGTGGGCAAAGCGGATGAACAGTGCGCGTGTGCCGGGCATCAGCCTGTCGGAGCCGGCGCTGGAGCCGATGGCGCTGAGGTAAATGTCGGCAAGCTGCTGCAGCAGGAAATCCTGATCATGCTTACCGGGGGCGCCTTGCTTGTTCTTCTTGCGGGCGGTGATGGCCAATTGTGCGAGACGGGGCTTGAGGCGCGCGCGGCCGCCCGGGCTGGCGTGCAGGTGCAGGGTATTTTCTTCGCGGCGCAGCTCAACGGTATCAGCGGCGATGCCGACACGGGTGCAGGCGTGGGCGAGCGTGGCCGTGCTGACGACCTAGCGCAGAAGGCGCCCGTCGGCGGCCGACGCCGAAGTCACCGCCATCTCTCGGATGAAGCCGTAGCGCCGATCGATGTTTATGTGGGATTTGCAGCCGAAGACGGGCAGGGCACTCATAGGCAATGGCGTGCCGTCCGCGCGATAGCGGACTTTGCCACCGATCTTGAGTGTCCAGCGCGCATCGATGTTCTTCTGCACGGCCTTGTTCGGCTCGTCCGGCCAGATTTCCTTCGCGCGCATACCGGACTTGATCGCCTCGCGTTCACCTTCAGCATGCCGCTGCTTGGGCGCAGGCACCAGTGAGGCATCGACAATCTGCCCTGGCATCGGGATGTAGCCCTTCTTTTGCAGTTGCCAGTCGAAGGCCTTCATCACCCGCTTCAGCGTTCCGGTCTCGGTCAGCTAAGTCAGCAGCCCTAGTCCGTGATCCACAAATTATGGCTGTCTATGCGCAAGCGATTGATGGCGCGATGGGCTTCGGCGCGGGCCAGAGCTTCGGCGCGGAAGGTGGCATGGGCCAGGCGTTCGCCTTGCAGCATATCGGCGAGATCGATCGCACCGAGTTGCTGGCCGCGCCGGAGCTTCTGGAGGGCTGCCACCTGCGCGTCCAATGCCTCGCGTGTTCGCTGCCATGCGCTATGGGCTGCACGTGCGCGTACGACATCGCTATCCGCCATTTCGCGCGCGTCAAACCGCGCCAGCGCCAGATCGGCTGCAGCGGCTTGCGCTTCGGAAAAGGCCCGGCTCGCCGTGGCCGAGCGCGCCTTGCCACCGAGAGGCATGGACAGGACCAGCCCAGCGCCACGTTCTGCCCCACTGCGTTCCGAGAATACGCGGACCCCAATGCTGGGATCGGCCCAGCGGTCGCGCTGGGCGCGTGCGGCAAGACTGGCGATGCGCTGTGCCTCGGCATCGGCAGCTCCGATTTCATGGCTGCGGCTGATGGCTTGTGCGGCCATGGCCTCAAGCCCCTCTGGCGGCAGTACGGGCACGTCTGGTTCGGGAGCGGTCACGGGCAGGGGGAGCGCGGGAAAGCGCGCAGCCAGCCGGGCGCGGGCGAGATCAGTTCGCCCGCGTGATTGCGCCGCCATGGCCCGGGCATCGCCCAGCGCTGCCGCAGCCTGATCGGCCTCGAGCGGCGCGGCATCGCGCAACTGGACACGACGACGGACAGCGCTGAGCGCGGCCTCGTAATTTTCGACACTTTGCGCATCCACAGAAGCCTCGGCGCTTGCCCCCAGCCAGTCCCACCACAGCTCGTTGAGCAGCGCCGCCGCCTTATGGCGCGCATCTTCCGCCCGGTTTTCGGCGGCACGCACGCCGAGCGTCCCAGCCTTGCGATCAAGCTGCGCCTTGCCGGGCAGACGGAATGCGCGTGACAGCGTAGCATCATATTCGTCGTAACTGCCCTCACGCTCCACCGAACGCCGCATATAGCTGCCGCCAACGGTGAATTCGTGCGGCCCCGCCCGGAGCAGCCGGGCGTCGGCCCTTGCGGCCTCTACCCGCGCCATCGCCGCCTGCACGGACGGGTCGGCTTCCAGAGCCTCTCGCACGACCGGATCGGGTGGCAGGGCGGATTGGGCGACGAGCGGCGTGGGGAGGGCAAGCAACAGCGCCAGGGTGGACAGTCTGTTCATGCCGTTCATGCGTGGCCTCCAGCGGGCAGAGGAGAGGCGCCCGCATTGCGTTCGTCCGCGCTCTCGCCAAAGCGTTCATAGAGAATTGGGAGCAGGATCAGTGTCAGCAAGGTGGCTGTCACCAGTCCGCCGATCACCACGATCGCGAGCGGCCGCTGGATTTCGGAACCGGGACCACTGGCGAAGAGCAGTGGCACCAGCCCGAAGGCGGCGATGCTCGCGGTCATCAACACCGGGCGCAAGCGGCGGGCAGCACCTTCGCGCACGGCCTGACCCAAGGGCATGCCCTGCTGGCGCAGTTGCCGGAAGTAGCTGACCATGACGAGGCCGTTCAGAACCGCAATCCCGAGCAGGGCGATGAAGCCCACCGAGGCGGGAACAGAGAGATATTCGCCCGATATGGCGAGCGCGACCATGCCACCCACTGCCGCAAACGGGATGTTCACGAGGATGAGCGCCGATGCCCGCACCGAACGCAGCGTGAGATAGAGCACGATGAAAATCAGTAACACCGCAATCGGCAGGACGATCATCAGACGGGCAGATGCGCGCTGCTGGTTTTCGAACTGGCCGCCCCAGACGATGCGGTACCCCGCCGGCAGCTTCACATGTGCGCCGATATCCGCCTTCGCTTCCTCGACATAGCCTACCAGATCGCGGCCTGACACGAACGCCTGCACAAGGGCGAAGCGCGAGCCATTTTCATGTTCCAGCTTGACCGGTCCGGCGGTGCGCTCGATCCTCGCTACATCGCTTGCGCGCACCAACTGACCGGAAGGACTGCGGTAGAGCTGGTCGGCAAAGCTTTGCGGGTCCATGCCTTCGCCGCCTGTCCCGCGAATGACGATGGGTACGCGACGCATCCCTTCGGACACCACCCCTGCGCGCACACCTTCCACCTGCGCGCGCATCATGTCCTGCAACAGGTCGACCGGCATGCCTGCACGGCCCGCCGCCACACGATCGATATCGATCTGGAGATAGTCGACGCTGTCATTGGCGACGGTGATTGCTTCGCTGGTGCCACGGATCCCCTCCAGCCGTTTCTGGATCTGACCGGCCAGCCGGGAGAGTTCGTCAAGGTCTGGCCCGAACAGCCGAATTGCCAAGTCACCGCGCGCGCCAGTAAGCATTTCGGATACGCGCATTTCGATGGGCTGCGTGAAGCTGGGTTCGATACCGGGAATATCCTCCAGTGCGTTGCGGATTTCCGTAACCAGCCAGTCCTTGTCCTGCACGCGCCATTCCGCGCGCGGCTTCAGTTTGAAAAAGCTGTCGGTTTCGTTGAGGCTCATCGGATCGAGCCCCAATTCGTCGCTGCCCACGCGGGCGATGACGTCGGTCACCTCGGGGACTTTATCGAGGATCAGCTTCTGCACGCGCAGGTCGCCCGCGATGCTGTGTTCGATGTTGACGCTGGGCAGCTTGGCCAGCTGTACCAGGGTCACGCCTTCATCCATGGTCGGCAGAAAGGTCTTGCCTGTCACTGTATAGGCCGCGCCCGCCAGCAGCAGGCCGCCGCCCGCAATCAGGCTGACGGTACGGCGGTTGGCGAACGCCCAATCGAGCGCGCGGGCATGGCGTGGCGCCATCTGCCGCATCAGCCAGGGTTCATGGTGGCCATCCTGCGGCTTCAACCCGAAATAGGCCAGCACCGGCACCAGCGTGAGGGAGAGCACCAATGCCGAAAGCAGGGCGAGCACGATGGTGAGCGCGACGGGGGCGAATAATTTGCCCTCCAGGCCCTCCAGCGTGAGCAACGGCACGAACACAAGCGCAATGATCAGCAGACCCGACGCCACCGGCACCGCGACTTCGGAGGCCGCGATGCAGATGGTGCGAAGCTTGCCCACCTGCCGGTTTTTCGCGTCGGAAAGGCGTTCGACGACATTTTCAACCACCACCACCGCACCATCGACGAGGATGCCGACCGCAATCGCCAGTCCGCCCAGGCTCATCAGATTGGCCGTGAGACCGATGGCACGCATGAAGATAAAGGTGAGCAGTGCAGCCATGGGCAGGGCCAGTGCGACGATGACCGACGCGCGCACATCGCCGAGAAAGAGCAGCAACAACAAGACGACCAGCACCGTCGCTTCAAGCAGGGCCTTCTCCACCGTGCCGACCGCACGACTGATCAGGTCCGACCGGTCATAGAAGATGTTGGTGCTCATGCCTTCGGGCAGGCCGGGCTTGATCTCCTCCAGCCGCGCCTTGACGTCGGCGACGACCTTGGAGGCGTCCGCCCCGCGCAGCGCGATGACAAGGCCCTGAACCGCTTCGCCTTGGCCATTCTTGGTGACGGCGCCATAGCGCGTCAGGCTGCCCATGCGGACCGTGGCCACATCGCCGATGCGAAGTACCGCGCCATTTTCCGCATGGATGACAACCGAAGAAAGGTCATCGAGTGTCCTGATCGCGCCAACCGCGCGGACGATCAGCGCTTCCTCGCCGATCTTGAGGCGGCCTGCGCCATCATTGCGGTTGCTGCGTTCGATGGCGTCGCGCAGATCCTCCACCGTCAGTCCGGCGGCGGCGAGCGCGGCATTGTCTGGCTGGACCTCGAACGTCTCGACGAACCCGCCCAGCGCGTTGACATCCGCCACGCCGGGCACGGTGCGCAGCGCGGGCCGGATCGTCCAATCGAGCACGCGGCGCTTTTCGGACAGGCTTTGCGGCCCTTCCAGCGTGAACATCACCATGTCCGAGAGCGGCGTCGAGATGGGGGCCATGCCGCCCTCTACCGTTGCCGGCAGGTCGCCCGACACGTTTGACAGGCGTTCGGCCACCTGACTGCGCGCCCAGTAAATGTCCGTCCCGTCCTTGAAGTCGATGGTGATGTCGGCAATCGCATATTTGGCGACGGAACGGAGATGGGCCTGATCGGGGATGCCCAGCATCTCCATTTCAATCGGCGTGATGACGCGGCTTTCCACCTCTTCGGGGGTCATGCCGGGGGCCTTCAGGATGATCTTCACCTGAGTGGAACTGATATCCGGAAAGGCATCGATTGGCAGATTGGCAAACGACCAGGCGCCCCAGCCCGCCAGCGCAAGCGCCAGCCCCAGAACCACGAAGCGCGCTGCCAGCGCCTTTTCGACGAGTTTGGCGAGCATCGTTATTCGCCACCCAGCAGGACTTTGAGTTCAGCCAGACCTGCGGTTGCCACGCGTTCACCCGCCTTCAGGCCGGCGGTGAGCGTGATGCGGTCCGCGCTGCGCCCGGCCACTGTGACGGGGCGTGCCGCAAAGCCAGTGCTGACCGCGACGAACACCACATCCTTGCCCTCCATTCGCGTCACGGCGGCGGCAGGCACGCTGACGCCTGCGAGGCTGGTCTTGCCCTTCAGCACCGCCATCACAGGTTTGCCGCTGACGAGTGCCGGGTCGGTCCCGATGCGCGCCTTGGCGATCAGCGAGCGGGTGGTGGGGTCAATCGAGCTGCCGATCGAAATGATGGTGCCGCTGATCGTCTGGCCTGCACTGCCCGGCAGCGAAACGGCCATGCCTGTGTGAACCTCGCCCGCCAGTCGTTCCGGTATCTGAAGATCAAGCATGAAATTCGCCGTATTCTCGACCACGAAGGGCGCGGTCAGGCCATTGACCGGGCCACCGGTCTGGACATTCACCACGGCAACCCGCCCGGCGATCGGCGCGCGCAGCGTGATTTCACCGCCCGTCCCGGCTCCGCTCTGGTCGAGGATGCGGCGGTTTTCGGTCACGGCCACATGCGCTTCGCGCAGTGCGGCCTGCGCCTCATCCGCGCGTGCGCCAGCAATGATGCCCTCGCGCGCCAACTGTTCGGTTCGTGCCGCCTGGGCCTTGGCGACGGTCAGTTGCGCCTGCCCGCGTGCCAGCGCCGCACCATATTGAACCGGTTCGATCGAGCGGACGATGGCGAGTGGTTGCCCCTTGGTGACGGTCTGCCCATTCACCACGAACAGCCGCACCACCGATCCCCCGAATGGGGCTGTCACTGCCACCCGCGCTTCAGGAGGCAATGTCACCGTGCCGGGCACCGTGCCGATCTCCGCCGCGGAGGCTGGCATGGCGGGCTCGACCGTAATGCCCATGCGTTTGATCTGTTCGGAGGAGAGCGTGCCGGGCTTCGCGTCCGTCGCCGCCTCTTTCACGGGCTCCGTATCACCTGACCAAAACACCGCACCACTTGCCGCAGCAACAGCCAGCAGTGCAAAGCCGCCTAAAATCCATTTGCGTTCCATATCGTCTGATATCGCAATCGAAGCTGACGGAAACCTGACAATCTGTCAGGGAGATGTCAGATGACCATGCGATCAGACGCATCAGGAGGGGCGGCAGCGGATGCGCATTGTGCTGGTTGAAGATGATCCCGAACTGGGCCGCCGCCTGTCTGAACGGCTGGACAAGGCGGGCTTTGCGGTCGACTGGGTGCAGACCGTCGCTGCTGCGCGTGACTGGCCGGATTTGAAGCTGACGTCTGCAATCATCCTCGACCTCGGCCTGCCCGATGGGGACGGGCTGGATCTGCTGCGTTACTGGCGTGCGCAGGGGGAGAGCGTCCCCGTCCTGATCCTCACCGCGCGCGGTAGCTGGCGCGACAAGGTCGAGGGGCTGAACAGCGGTGCGGATGATTTTGTCGTGAAGCCCGTGCGCTTCGAGGAACTGCTCGCACGGCTGCATGCGTTGACCCGACGTGGACGCGGGGACGGCGGCACGTTCCTCACATCAGGTGATCTGACGCTCGATCCCGTCGCGCGCACCGCTTCGCTGGGTGGTATGGCGCTTGATCTCAGCCGTAAGGAATTTGCCCTGCTTCATCTCTTCTTGCGTCGGGTCGGGCACATCATTTCGCAAGCTGATATTCTGGAACAACTCTACGCACTTGAGGCGGAGCGTGACCGCAATGCGGTGGAGGCGCATGTCAGCCGCCTGCGCCGCAAGATCGGTCGTGACCGCATCCGCACCGTGCGGGGCCTTGGCTACCGGCTGGAGGCATGATGGGGCTGTTCAACTCGTTGCGCGGGCGCTTTCTGCTGTCCATATTGCTCTGGGTGGCGCTGGGCATTGCCGCGATCTGTCTCA
Organism: uncultured Sphingomonadaceae bacterium; assembly: GCA_964635065.1. GTDB lineage: Bacteria > Pseudomonadota > Alphaproteobacteria > Sphingomonadales > Sphingomonadaceae > CAZWMK01. The sequence continues at coordinate 12,929 of CAZWMK010000068.1, forward strand.
GCTCGGTGCGGCTTTTCACCATGCACGTCGAATCGCAATATCACGAGGAGCTGGAGGTGCATGTCCGCGAGCTGGGCGGGCTGACCGTGCTGGATGCTGAGGGGCGGCCGCATCTCACCCGGCCGCTCTCCGATCCACGCTATGCGGTGC
>CAZWMK010000069.1:0-12964 GCA_964635065.1 uncultured Sphingomonadaceae bacterium
ATTTTGCGTTCGCTGGTCAAGCTACCCGCCACTCCCTGATTTACCGGTTAACTAAACGGCTGAAATTAAAATGCGCTTAAACAATCCAATGCCCCTCACCTCTTATAGGAACTTCAGGAGACTGAGTTGGGACAGGCTGGAAAACGCCTGATAGCTCGCTTCCAGCGCTGTTTGCTCCTGCCGCAACCGGGCGATGGTCTCCGCCGGGTTCGCGTCCTCGATATCGCTGACAACCGTTTCGAGGTAAGTTGCACGTGCGCTGGCCTGTGCCTGCCATTCATCGACGCGCGCTGCCCGCTGGCCATTCAGCGCCTGCACCGCCTGGACCTGCGATCCGGCACTGTCGAGTCGCGTCAGAACGGCTTGCAACTGGCTGCGTGCAGCGTCGTCCAGTGCCCCCGTCGGCGTGCCCGCCGCCAACAATTTCAGCGCATCGGCAAATTCGCTGCCGATCTCGCTGGCAAGAAGGCCGAACACCAGTTCCTGATCGTCTGCCACCCGTGTGCGGGCGCGGACCGCATCATTGCCAAAGGCCGCATCTGAGATCGGCAGGGCCACAAGGTCCGAAAGACTATCGGGCGTGAAAGCGCGACCGTCGAGCTGTCCCCCGGCAAACAGCGCAATACCCGCCTCGTCGGCATTGAGCGCGGCACGCAGCGTGGCGAAGGCGCCGGCTGCGGCTTCGCCAAGTCCGATCGCATGGTCCGCTGCCAGCGCCTGGGCCACGCTGTCGCGCAGCTGTGCCGCAGCCGCGCCGATACGGGACAGATGATGGTCATAATGCGCCAGCGTCGCAGCCGTGCGGCTGGCCGTATCGACATAGGCCTGTTCGCGCGACATCAGGCTGCGATTGCTGACCTGCAGCGTCGCCGTCTGCCCCAGCCCCGCATAATCCTGCGCGATCTTGCCACTGGTCAACTGCTGGCTCAACTGGGCGAGATGGGTCTGCCGATTGAGAATCGATGCAAGAGACATCTCATAAGATGTTGATGTTGCAACGCGTGTCATCATCACCCCTGTCAATTACCGAGTTGCAGCAAAATGTCGTACATCTCGCGTGCCGTCGTGATCAGCCGTGCCGAGGCCGCATAGCTGTTCTGGAACACGATCATCTGGCTCATCTCCTCATCGAGGTTCACGCCGGTTGCATCCTTCAGGCGTTGCTCGACTTCATCGGCACGGGCTTTCCGGTCGGCGGCGGCATCGCTGGCCGCACCAGCCGCTACACCAAAGCGTCCCAGCATCTGTGCGGCATACCGACTGACAGGCATGGCACCATAGGCGCCAAGGTCCGCCGCGCGATCCAGTGCATCCAGCAATGCCGCCGCCCCGCGCTGGTCGCCCAAAGACAGCGCCCTGTCACCCGGCACGGCGGCAAGATCGAGGCGCGCCAGTCCCAGCCGGCGTGGATCTGCCTCCATGGCGCGATTCACCGATGCCGATGCAACAAGCGCGGCACCACTGCCCGCGCCCACGCCCCACAGTTGCGACAGGGTAACGCCTGTGCCGCCGCGCTGCGTCGTGTCTGAAACCGTCGACAGGTTGAGACTGCGCCCCGCCATGGGCGTGAATGCCAGGCGGCCGCCTGCATCCAGCGAAAAACTGCCATAGCTCCCCAAGGGACTGGCCTGCAAAGCAGCCAGAAGGTCGGCAAAGCGTGTGCCGGCAGCCGGCGTCAGCGTCGTTGCAGCAAGTATGCGTCCGCTTTCATCGCGCAATTCGAATTGCGCCGTCTGGGTGGCGGAAAAACCATGCGGGTCATGCACCGTGAAACCCGGCGCAACAAGCCCGTGAGAGTCGGTGACAAAAAGGTCGTTCAAACCGAAAAATGCGCTGAAACCCGCGCCCGTCCGGTCGGATGGCGACAGGGGGTCATCAGCGACAACAACGCCATGTCCTGCAGCGATGGCCGTCAGGCTGAGACGGCCATCGGCAAACTGCGCGCTTGCGACACCACCCAGCCCGTTGTTGATCGCAGCCACGACGTCGTCGATGCTGGCTGTGACGGGAAAGCTCGCAAAATCGAGCGTGGTACGCGCGATCAGCTGGCCGCTCCTGTCAGTGACGGCAAACACCGCCTGACCGCTAAAACCATGCCGGTCGGTGCCAAGCAAGCCGGTATTGCGCCCGGTCAGGCTGGCGGGTGGAGGCACGGCCGTGCCGGCATTGCTCTCCCGGTTTATGGTCGTCGCAAGCGCCTTGAACAGCGTGGCGATTTCATCCTGCATCGCGGGCAGTTCAGCATCGCGCAGCTGCATCAGGCCGCCGATCCGGCCGCCAAGGCTGCTGCTTGTGATCGCGGCGGGCACAGCGGTGCGGCTGCCATCCTGCGGATTGACCAGCGCAAGCCCGATCGCACCGCCTGCCGTCGTCAGCTGTCGCAATTGGCCATCGATCAACGCCTGTCCACCGGCCAGGGCAACATGCATGGCCCCGTTTGGCTGTTCGCGCACATCGATACGCAACAGGCCCGACAGTTCCTCCAGCGCCTGCGCCCGCTGACTGCCCAGCGCGGCATCATTGCCGCCCCGGACGCTGGTCGCGACAACCGCGCGGTTGAGATCGTCGATCCGGCCAAGCAATGTGTTGACCCGCGCGACCGAGGCCGTGATGTCGGTATTGGCTTCGCTGCGCAGCACCGTGATGTCCGCCGACAGTTGCTGGATCGACGAAAGCGCCGCGCCGGCATTTTCGATAAAGCCGCGCCGCCACAACGGATCTGCCGCATCCGCCGACAGGTTGATTGCAGCCGTCACCACGCCATCCAGCCGGGCCGCCAGACCGCCGCTCGATGCCGGATCGCCGATCAGTGCCTGCAGGCGCCCCAGAAAGGTGGCACGCACATCGGCATGGCCCGCATCGCCACGCGTGGCGGTGGCCGTTATTTCAAGAAAACGGTCGGTGACACGGCGCAGATCGGCGATGGCCACACCTGCGCCCGCGCCGCCGCTGGCCAGCGATTCAAAAGCGACCGCAGTGCGCGCATAACCCGCCGTATTGACGTTGGCGACATTATTCGAAACCGCGCCCAAAGCCGACTGGCTAGCGGCCAGCCCGGTTTGCGCGACCGAGAGGATCTGGCCCAAACTCATATGCGCAAGCCCCGCCCTGCGGCAGTTTCTGCCGGGACAATCCTTGCCGGGGCATGGCGCTTACTGCGCGGATTTCCAGTCATCATGGCATTCCTCGAAGCATCTCGAAGACCTGCCAAGCAAGGTTAATGCCAGTTTCTCCAGTCCGCGCCCCGCGCCTTACATGCCGGTGCGCGCCGCCAGACGTTTATGGCTGCGCCACTGGGTGACAAGAAAACTCGCGCCGGCATGAAAAGCGATCATGACAAGGCCTGCCGCCCAGAAACCGAAAAGCGCAAAAGGCAAAAGACCCCAGGCAAATATATTGCGATGCGCGGCGAACTGTCGAAACCACCATTCGAAGCGCCCGGCCTCGTCGAGTGACTGTCCAGTCATCGTCTCGTAAAAGCGCATCTCCAGTCGCTCGACATGACGCATGACAAGGATGATCGCAGCCAACGCCCACGCCCAGGCCGCATCAAACGAAGCGGCCAGCCCCAGATAAACGAGATATTCGCTGATACGGCACATGACGCGCACATGCCGTTGCCAGCTTTGCCGTTCCATGCGCAAATCGGCGAGCGTGGGCGCAATCCGATCGACCGACCCCAGCAGCAACAGCAGTAAAATCCCCAACCAGCGCCATCCGGTGGCAAAAGCGGCCGCCGCAGCAAGCGTCATCAGGACATTGGCGAAAAACAGGCCGGACGTCGGCAGATCGGCTTTCATGCACAAACGCGTCAGGCGCACCGTCAGCGGCGCATAAATCCAGCGATATGGTGCATCGCCTTCCCCTGCCTGCACCGTCACGCGCAAGGCATCGCCCGCTTCTGCAACGTCTGCCGCTGTCGTGACCCGCCGCCACAACAACGGCACAACTGCACGCACGGCAGGCGCATAGGCGTCGGTATCGCCGAGATCGATGCGCAAGGTCTGCGGATCTGCAGCAGCAGAACGCAACAAGGTACCCTGCATGTCCCATTCACCAAGCGTTGCCGCGACGGCACGGATGCGCGCGGCTTCGTGCAGGGCGATACCGGCAAAGAAACTTCGCGAATCAAGCCGCTCGGCATGGGTGGCAAAGGGAGACCCCTGGTCCCAGATCGCCAGCAGGCTTGGCGCTGTCTGTTCCCGTGCCTTGGTGAAAAAAGCTGCGACAAGGCGATCGTCCGCCAACAGCCCTTCATCAAAGACAAGCCAGCGCTCGGCGCTACTGCCAAGATGCTCTGCAAGGCCGCTCGCCGAACGGACAAGATCGATCGGCATGCCTTCCCTGCGCAGGATTTCCACTGTCTGCGCCAGTCCGGGGGGCATGCGTTCGGCATAAATCAGCGCACGCGAAGCGCCATGCAGGCCGGCCTGTCGCAGCTGTCGTTCAAGAAGGCTGATCCCGCCGGGTCGCAGCACGCAATAGGGTTCGCCGCCCTCTTCGGCGCCGTGGTGAGCAAACAGCAGCACGGCAAGCGCCATCGCGGTCCGATCCTTTCATCCCAGCATGACAAACATGGTTGATGTCTCCCTCATAGGAAAAGGGCACGCCCCTTGCCAAGGCGCGCCGCTATCATGACGTCATGACAGGGCCATTCTTCCCCTGGACATGACCGGGCCGAACGCGCCGCCTGTCAGAGGGAAATCTGGTTCAACCGCTCGATTTCATGCTGCACCCGTGCCAGCAGATCCGCATGTCCTGCCAGGCCCTGTTCGGCTGCCTCGGCAGCATCTGCCAGTGCCAATGCGCCAAATGCCCGCGCGCTGCCTTTCAGCATATGCGCCGTACGCTGCCAGTCCGCAGGCGAGGACGCGCTCGCCAATTCTGCGGCATAATTCCCGGCGCGCAGGCGAAACGCCTCCATCAACTCAGCGAAAAGCGCAGGATCGTCGCCGATGACGTCCAGCAGTGCATGAGATGTGAAGATGGGCAAGGGATGCGACATGAGGAGGATTTTGCGCGACGCGGGTTAAGAAAGCATGATGCGGCGGGCTGTGCATCCGCGCTGTGCGATGATAAGCATGATCTTTCACCAAAGATGACTGAGGAACGCCATGCGCGCCAACGCGCCAACCGCTATCGAAACCGATTATATTCCGCAGGATGAAAGGCTGATTGCGCCGATAGACCTGCCGATCGAGGAAGCGGTTGATCAGCCTGTCCGCCATGACCGCGCTGTGCGGATTCTCACGATTGCCGCTGTTGCAACCTTTGTCTGGCTCGCTGTCATTGCTGCTTGCATCTATCTTCTTGCCCGGTTCCAGCCGGCGCCCGATCTCACCCTGTCTGGGCTTGCCGCGCTGGCGGCAGGCGTTTCAGCGCCGCTGACCGCCATCTGGCTTGCCGCGCTTGTTGTCGCGCGCGTCAATCCGGGAGAATCACGCGCCTCGATTGCCCGATTGGAAGCCGCTGAACAACGCTTTGAGGCTGCCGCTACCGCGACCCGCCAGCAGCTTGAAGCCATTGACGGTATCGTCGCCGTCGTCGCCACGCGCGTCGAAGGACTGCGGGCGACACTCAGCATGGAAGCCGGAACGCTCGCGGAAATCAGCGATCGTGTCGAAAGCCGCAGCCAACTGGCGCGTGCGCAGCTGGAAACAGATTGCGCGGCACTCGATGCCGTCGCAGGACGATTGTCCATGGCGACCGACAAGGCGCACAACGGCATGGCAGAACTGCTTGAGACATTGCCGCAGGCCGAAAAGCAGGCAGCTGCCGTTGCCATGACCCTCCAGACGGGTGCCACTGATGCCCGCACCCAGATCGACGCGATCGAAGCCGCCCTCGACGCCGTCTGGTCACGCAACGAGGATGCCCAGCGTCAGGCCGAAGCCGCAGCTCAAGCGCTGACCACGGCACTGAATGCCATTGATTCCGCCGCATCGAACGGGGCCACGGCCCTGGAAGCGCGCACCGGAGCGCTCACCGAAGCTGCGAACCTCGCGCTCAACCGTGCGGGCGAGGCTCTGGAAGCCACACGCACCGGCGTCGAGGCGCAGGCGGCCGCCATTGTCGGCAGCATCGAACAGGCGCGCACCCTTCTGGACGGGGCTGGCGCCGATGCCAGCCGCGCGATCGCCAAGCGCCTTGAAAAGCTCAGTCACCAGGCGGAAGTGATGGCGCAGCGGCTGGCCGAACAGGACGAACGCAGTCGGGCGCTCAGTGACACGCTGGAACGCGGGCTGCACATTCTCGATGCGAAACTCGGCAATGCCGCACAGGCTGCCGACGGCACGATTTCTCGCCTGTCCGAACGTCTGATCGCACTGCGCGAACAGGTGCATGATATCGGCTTGCCGCTGTCGGTTACCCGCGATGCGACGCAGGACATCGAAAATGCCGTCACCGCCCTGCGCGCCTCGATCGAGACGACGCTGGCAACGCTTGAAACGAGCGGCCCGGAACGCACCGCTGCGCTTCAGGCACAGCTGGCAGCGCTATCTCAGGAATATGCCACGCTCGACGAGCGCATGAACCAGCTCGCGCAATCCGCCACCGGACTCACAGCCCCCGTTGCCGCGCATCAGGCCGCAATCGAGGAAACCGGGGCGGCCCTCGCGGCCCAGATCGCGCAGGCTAGCGAAGCCAGCGCCCAGATCGTCGCACAGCTTGAAGCCGCACGGGCGGTCGTTACGGCGATCGAAGCGGACACCAGTGGCGCAGCGCTCGGAGCCACCTCGCGCCTCGTCGAAGCCATGGGCCGGGTCCGCGATGTCGCGCATCAAGCGGCAGGCACCATGCGCACAACACTGGAAGGCGTTGTCGCAGAAGCTCGTGAAGCCCTGTCCGAGGCCGGTAACAGTGCCATTGGCAGCACATTCACCGAACAGGTCACCGCCCAGATCAAGGCTGTCGAAGAAGCCGCGGAGCAAAGCGTACAGGCCGCGCAGCGCGCCGCCGATCGTCTGTCACGCCAGTTGGTCCTCATCACCGAAACAGCGGCCAATGTCGAAACCCGCATTACCGATGCCGACACCCGCCTCGATCAGAGCGCGCGCGAGGATCTGACACGTCAGTCCAACCTGTTGATCGAGGCGATGAATTCAGCGTCGATCGATGTCACCAAAGTCCTGTCCGCGGACATCGCCGATCAGGCCTGGACGGCCTATCTCAAGGGGGATCGTGGCATCTTCACACGCCGCGCCGTCAGCCTGCTGTCGGGCAGTGATGCCCGTACCGTCGTGCGCCACTATGAGCAGGAACCGGAGTTCCGTGACAGCGTCCGCCGCTATATCCATGATTTCGAAGCGATGATGCGCCGGATTCTGCGAGACCGCGACGGCAGCGCGCTGTCTATCGCGCTGCTGTCATCGGATGTCGGCAAGCTCTATGTCGCCCTTGCGCAGGCAACGGATCGCCTGCGCACCTGATGGCAGGATCAGCGCGCGGGCGATGGGGCGTTCATCGAATCATCGGCCCGCACGTGATAAAGGCCAAGTTTTTCAACCGGCACGTCAGCCAGCGTCAGCCAGCCGTTGCTGAGATTCAGCCAGAACAGACCGAAGAACACTGCTGAAATCGCCGTGGTCCAGATCAGCTTGCGCCGGAGCATCGGCTGCACCGGCGCACTTTTAGCCTGTCCCGGCACCTCCGGCTCGCCACTTTCCTGCGCCGTGCGGATGCCCCATGGCAACACCATGAACAGGGTGATCGCCCAGAACAGGCAATAAATGGCAATGGCGGATACCCAGTTCACAGCCTGACAATCTCCACTTCCGTGATCGCGCGCTTGCCGGTCCAGTCGCGCGCCGTGCGACGCACGGCAACGCGCACGGCCTCGGCCAGTTTGTCGTCCTTGTCAGATGTGCATTCCTTGACCGCTTTTTCAATGGCAGCTTCGCAGTCGGCGATGAAATCATCGCGGTCTTCCTCGACCGGAACGCCCTGCACGAGAATGCGGGGGTCGGCAGCCAGCCGACCTTTGGCATTCAGCACAACGAAAACGCCAATATAACCATTATGCATCAGGCGACGGCGCTGCACCATCGTCGTACCGTCCGCAGGCAGGATGATCTCGCCATCCAGTACAAGACGGCCAACCTTTTCTTGGCTGATAATCTGCGGCGCGCCGGGCGCAAGGCGAATGGCCGTTCCGTTCATCGGGACAATGGCATCTGGAACGCCCACCCGGCGCGCCAGTTGCGCATGCGCTTCCATGTGGCGGCGTTCGCCATGCACCGGCACGGCAATGGCCGGGCGGATCCAGCCATACATGGCTTCCAGTTCGGGAATGCCCGGATGACCCGATACATGGACATGCGCCTGCTTGTCGGTAATGACTTCGATGCCGCGCGTCGCCAGCATGTTCTGCACGCGGCCGATTGCCAGTTCATTGCCCGGTATCTGCTTGGACGAATAGACCACAAGATCGCCACGATCGAGCTTGATATGCGCATGCACACCCTCGGCAATGCGCGAAAGCGCGGCATTGGGTTCGCCTTGCGCCCCGGTACAGATGATCAGCAGTTCGTTCGCGCGCGCTTTTTCCGCTGCTTCAAAGCTGATCGGTTCCGGGAAATCGCGCAGATAGCCAACCGCACGTCCGACTTTGAGAATGCGGTCGAGCGAACGCCCCGCGACAACGACCTTACGCCCGGTGGCTCGCGCCACTTCCCCAAGCGTGTGCAAGCGCGCAGCATTGGACGCAAAGGTCGTGACCACCACCCTGCCCGTCTGGCGCGCCGCGATCACCGCTTCAAGGCCCGCGCGGACATCGGCTTCAGAGCCCGATGGCGCCGGGTTGAAGACATTGGTGGAATCGCCCACCAGCGCCAGAATGCCTGAATCGCCGATCGCCGTAAGCTCGGCCGCCGTCGAGGGAGTGCCAAGCACCGGCGCGTCGTCGAGTTTCCAGTCGCCAGTGTGGAAAATCCGACCATAAGGCGTGTCGATCAAAAGCGCATTGCCTTCGGGAATCGAATGGGCAAGCGCGACATAGCGGGCGGAAAACGGCCCCAGTTCGACGCTGCCGCCCATGCTGATGACATGAAGCGGCACTTCCTTTTCCAGCCCGGCTTCTGCCAGTTTTCCGCGGATCAGGCCCGCTGTGAACGGCGTTGCATAAAGCGGCACGCCAAGGTCGGCGGCAAGATAGGGGATGGCGCCGATGTGATCCTCGTGACCATGGGTCAGCACGATGCCAAGCAGATCCTTGCGCCGTTCCTCGATGAAGGCCAGATCGGGCAGCACCAGTTCGACACCGGGCAGGCTGGGATCGGCAAAGGTCATGCCGAGATCGACCATGATCCACTTGCCGTCGCAGCCATAGAGATTGACGTTCATGCCGATTTCGCCCGAACCGCCCAGCGGCAGGAAAATCAGCTCTTTACCTGGTTTCATTTGTTGTTCTTCTTGATGTTATGCTGGTGGATGAGCGCAAGGCCCTTGATTGTCAGGTCGTCATCGACATGGTCGAATACCTGACTGTGTTTGTTGAACAAGACGGCAAGGCCACCGGTACCGATCACTGTTGCCTGCCCGCCGATTTCCGCCTTGATACGCTGGCACAACCCTTCAATCAGCCCGACATAGCCCCAGAACACGCCCGACTGCATGGCATGGACCGTCGACTGGCCGATCACGCCCTTGCCCGTCGCGGGCGGTTCGACTGCGATACGCGGCAGTTTCGCTGCCGCCCGGTAAAGCGCATCCATCGACAGGTTGATACCGGGCGCAATCACGCCGCCACGATAATTGCCGTTGGCCGATACCACATCAAAGGTGGTCGCGGTGCCAAAATCGACCACGATCAGGTGACCCGTCCATAAATGGTGGGCCGCGACCGCGTTGACAAGGCGATCGGCCCCCACTTCCGCCGGGTTCGGCAAGTCGATGGCGAGGCCAAGATCCAGCCCGGATGCACCGACGACCATCGGCTCGATACCGAGAAATGTCCGACAGAGGCGTTCAAGGTTGAACAAGGTCGGCGGCACGACGGTTGCGATGATCGCGGCATCGATCAGCGAACGGTCGAGATTTTCCAGTTGCAGCAACTGATGCAGCCAGACCGCATATTCATCCGCCGTGCGCTGCCCATTGGTCGAAATCCGCCAGCGGTAACGCACTACGCCATCCGCAAGCAGTGCGAATACAATATTGGTATTCCCCACATCAATGGCCAGCAGCATTGTCGCCTGCCCCTGTTCTAAAGGCCGAACACTTCGCCCGAATGGATGGCCCGGATTCCGCCATTTGCCAAGCGCAGCAACAGGCTTCCGTCATGACCAAGATCGACAAAACAGCCGCTGACCGTCTCGGCACCGATCTGAACCGACACGGAAGCCCCCAGACCTGCGGCGCGCTTCAGCCAGTCCGCCCTGACAGGCGCGAAGCCCTGTGCGCGCCAGACGGCACGACGACAGGCAAATGCCTCGGCCAGGGCGCTCGCCAGAAGCGAGGGCGCGGGCGTATCGAGCCCGGCATCACGCAGCGACATCGTCGGACGATCAAGCTGCGGCCGATGCTGAAGGTTGACCCCAAAACCAGCCACCACCCAATCGCCGCCCCCTTCCAGAAGGATGCCCGACACTTTGGCACCATCAAGCAGCAGGTCGTTCGGCCATTTGATCGTCAACCGATCAGCAGGCACCCAGGGACGCAAGGCGTCATCAAGCGCAAGTGCGGCCACGAAACTCAGCTGCGGTAGCGGTCCCTCTCCCGGCTGTGGACGGATCAGGGTCGAGATAAAGAGGTTTCCCGGTGCAGCGATCCAATTGCGGCCATGGCGGCCACGTCCTGCGGTCTGCGCGTCAGCCCGGACCCAAAGACCGTCAGGCGCACCGAGGCGCGCCTGTTCGGCTACATGGTCATTTGTCGATCCGACACGCGCGAGATGAACGAGGTTCAAAACAGGGCGCGTGCCGCAGTCTGCGCCCAGCCAACCAGCGGCGTGATCGCCAGCATCCCGACCGGTGAACAGAATATCGCTGTTGCCACAAGAAGGCCGTTGCTGACCATGTCGCTCGACGGTGCCACCTGACCCGCAGGCTCATCGAAATACATCGTCTTGATGATGCGCAGATAATAGAAGGCGCCAACGACGCTCGATACGACGCCGATAACCGCGAGAACATACATATGCGCATCGATCGCGGCATTGAACACCGCGAACTTCGGCCAGAAACCAAGCATCGGCGGAATGCCGGCCAGGCTGAACATGAACACGGCCAGTGCCAGCGCGAGACCGGGGCGCGTACGGGCAAGGCCCGCCAGACTGTCGATCTGCTCAAGCTGGCGTCCCTCGGCGTCCTGCATGGCAAGAACGACAATGAAGCTGCCAACGGTCATCGCAGCATAGACCGCCATGTAAAACAGCACGGCTGTCAGACCAGCTTCAGTGCCAGCTGCCAGACCGACGAGAGCAAAACCGACATTGGCGATAGACGAATAGGCCAGAAGCCGCTTGATATTCGACTGACCAATGGCAGCCACCGCTCCCAGCAACATCGATGCAATCGCCGTAAAGACGATGATCTGTTGCCACTGACTGGCCACACCACCAAAGGCATCAACCGTCACGCGGGCGAGAAGGCCCATGGCCGCAACCTTCGGCGCAGAGGCGAAGAAAGCGGCAACAGGTGTCGGTGCACCTTCATATACATCAGGCGTCCACATGTGAAACGGCACGGCAGAGACCTTGAAAGCCAGGCCACAGAGAATGAAGACGAGACCGATCACAACGCCGACGTTGAGCTTGTCCGCTGTGACGAGCGCCGCAAGCGTGGTGAAATTGGTCGTGCCGGTAAAGCCGTAAACCAGGCTGACACCATAAAGCAAAACACCGCTCGCCAGCGCGCCAAGCACGAAATATTTCAGACCGGCTTCGGACGACCGAGTATTGTTGCGCTGGAAAGCCGCCAGCACATAAGCGGCAAGCGCTGACAGTTCGAGGCCAATGTAAAGCGACAGCAAGTCGTTGGCTGACAGCATCATGCCCAGACCAAGGGCACTCAGCATGATCAGCACAGGATATTCGAAACGCGCCCCTCCGCCGTTGCGTGCAAAATAGGGCAAGGCAAGCAATGAGACGGCCGCCGCCGAGGCATAGACCACGATTTTCAGGAAGGCCGAGAAGCTGTCTGCAATGTAAAGGCCATCAAAGGCGATGGCCGAAGCGGCATCGTCAGCCAGAGAGATCCCGGCCAGCCCATAGGCCGCAACGCCAAGCCAGGTCAGTAGCACAGCAGAACGATCGCCACGGAAAGAACCGATCAGCAGCGAAGTCAGTGCGCCCACCGCAAGCACGATCTCGGGCGTGGCAATCCTGATGGATTCGAATATCGGCTGCATCAGTGCGTCTCCGCATGGCTTACGGCGGCAGCAGGTGCCTGAGGCTTGGCCGCAACAGTCTGGAATGGGGGCTTGGAGCGCTCGATCCGTGCGAGGATATTCGCAACCGGCGCGCGCACCGGATCAAGGAAATGGTTGGGATAAATGCCCATCCACAGCACGGCAGCAGCCAGCGGCACCATCATGGCCCACTCACGCGCCGAGAGATCCGGCATTGCCTTGACGTCGTCCTTCGTCAGTTCACCAAATGCGACGCGGCGATAAAGGTAGAGCATATAGGCCGCGCCGAGAATGATGCCTGTACAGATCACAAAGGCTGCCAAGGTCGATGCTTCATAGGCACCGATCATGACAAGGAACTCGCCGACGAAACCGCTGGTGCCCGGCAAGCCGATCGAGGCCATGGTGAACAGCAGGAAGAACAGGGCATATTTCGGCATGTTGGTGGCAAGACCGCCATAGCGTGAAATCTCGCGCGTGTGCAGGCGGTCATAGATGACGCCAACGCACAAGAACAAGGCGCCGGACACCAGCCCGTGGCTGATCATGACGGCAATCGAGCCTTCAATTCCCTGCGCATTGAATGCGAACAGGCCAACTGTGACAAATGCCATGT
>CAZWMK010000070.1:0-12946 GCA_964635065.1 uncultured Sphingomonadaceae bacterium
CATGGGCTTCTTGCGACCGCGCTTCGCTTCGTCGCGCAGGAACTGAGCGGCCTGTTCTTCAGCGTTACCGCCGATTTCACCGATCATGATGATGCTTTCGGTCGCATCGTCGGCAAGGAACAGTTCGAGCACGTCGATGAAGTTGGTGCCATTGACCGGGTCACCACCGATGCCGACAGCCGTCGTCTGACCGAGGCCAGCATTCGAAGTCTGGAACACCGCTTCGTAGGTCAGGGTGCCGGAACGCGAAACGACGCCAACGCTGCCCTTCTTGAAGATATTGCCGGGCATGATGCCGATCTTGCACTCGCCAGGCGTAAGGACGCCAGGGCAGTTCGGACCGATCAGGCGCGACTTGGAACCGGAAAGCGCGCGCTTCACCTTCACCATGTCGAGCACCGGAATGCCTTCGGTAATGCAGACGATCAGCGGGATTTCCGCGTCGATTGCTTCGAGGATCGAGTCCGCGGCGAATGGCGGCGGAACGTAGATCACGCTGGCATCGGCGCCGGTTGCAGCCTTGGCTTCCGCGACCGTGTCGAAGTTGGGCAGACCGATATGGGTCGTACCACCCTTGCCCGGCGTGACGCCTGCAACCATCTGCGTACCATAAGCGAGCGCCTGCTCGGTATGGAAGGTGCCGGTCGCACCGGTCATCCCTTGCGTGATGACCTTGGTATTCTTGTTAACGAGAATGCTCATGCTTCCCCCATTTTCAGGTGGTGTGGCATTTCAGAATTATCCCGCCCCGGGCTGCACACATTCCCAGGGGCGGGAGTGCAGCTTGATCAGGCGAGGCTGGGATCAATGCCCTTACAGGCGACCAGCAGTTCCTTGACTGCTTCGACGGAGACGTCGAAATTGGCCTTGGCCTCATCCTTGAGTTCGATTTCGACGATCTTCTCGACACCACCGGCGCCGATGATCACCGGAACACCGACATAGAGGTTGTCAACGCCATATTCGCCATTCAGATTGACCGCGCAGGGCAGCAGACGCTTCTGGTCACCCAGATAAGCCTGAGCCATTTCGATGGCCGAGGTCGCGGGCGCATAGAAAGCCGAACCGGTCTTGAGCAGACCGACGATCTCGCCGCCGCCCGAACGGGTGCGCTGAACGATCGCGTCGATCTTTTCCTTGGTGGACCAGCCCATCTTGATGAGGTCGGGGATCGGGATACCGGCAACGGTCGAATATTCGACAACCGGAACCATGGTATCGCCATGACCACCAAGAACGAAAGCGGTCACGTCGCGGACCGAAACATTGAATTCCTGAGCGAGGAAAGTGCGGAAACGGGCAGAGTCAAGCACACCCGCCATACCGACAACCATGTTCTTCGGCAGGCCGGAAAATTCGCGCAGCGCCCACACCATCGCGTCGAGCGGGTTGGTGATGCAGATCACGAAGGCATTCGGGGCATATTGCTTGATGCCTTCGCCGACCGACTTCATGACCTTGAGGTTGATGCCGAGAAGATCGTCGCGGCTCATGCCCGGCTTGCGGGCAACACCGGCGGTGACGATGCACACGTCTGCGCCAGCGATGTCGGCATAGTCGTTCGCACCCTTGAGGTTGACGTCGAAGCCTTCGACCGGTGCCGACTGCGCAAGGTCGAGTGCCTTGCCCTGGGGCGTGCCTTCAGCAATGTCGAACAGAACGATGTCGCCCATTTCCTTGCTTGCAGCCAGGTGAGCGAGCGTGCCACCGATCATGCCGTCGCCGATCAGAGCAATTTTCTTGCGTGCCATGGGGCCTCTCTCGAGCGTGAGTCTGTGTGAACCACCCGCCGATCGCGGGCAGCAATGAACGGGCGTCCGATAACCGGTTTGCGCGCCATGGGCAAGCACAGCGCGCGCCCAGAACGAATTGGCCGATATTTGCCAAAAAAAGCAACTGCGTGGAAATGCTGCGAATCATGTGTGGTCGCTTTTGGTTCAGGCTGACGGCATGCGTTCTTTCGCCTGCGCGGCCACGGCGTTCATGACTGTCTGCCGATAAAGCCCGGCCAGCATGTCGGTCTGGGAGACCACGCCGACAAGACGGCGCTGCCCGTCGACGACGGCCACGATATCGTGCGCACCGCCCGACAGTGCGGGCAGAAGCTCGTCGACGGGCTGCTCAGGATAGAAAAGCGGCGGCGGCGGCTGCATCAGGTCGGAAACCTGTTCCTGTCCGCCCCCCATCACATCATGAATGCCGACAAGGCCGACGACCGCCCCCGAATGGTCAATGACGGGAAGTGCCTGCAAACGATGCGCCAGCAGCCGGGCACGGGCATCGCCGGCCTGCATGTCGGGCCTCAGGGTCTGCACGTCCTGCGACATGATCTGTGCGCAGGTCAGTTGCCCGTGCAGTCGGCGGTGCGCCAGCACCTCGACCCGACGGAACAGGACGTCAAGGTCATCACGGCTGATGTCCAGCATGTCGCCATATTCAGCAAGCGCGCGATCAAGATCGCGGGCGTCGAAGCCGATGCGGTCATCAGGCCGGACATCACTGGTGCCGGTCGGGTTATCGTGCCGGACATCGGCGAAATGCGGATAGCGATGGCGGGCCAGGTTGTTGAACAGCAAAGCCGCCATCAGCATCAGCATCGTATTGAGCCCAACCGGCATCAGCGCAAAACTGTAGCCCGCCCCGGCAATCACCGGACCGCCAACCACGGCGGTGAGCGCCACCGCCCCGCCGGGCGGATGCAGACAGCGCATCAGCGACATCAGGAGAATCGCAAAGGCCACGCCTGTGGCCGCCCCGACTGCGCCATGGCCGAACAGCAAGGCGCAGGTCACCCCTGCCAGTGCCGAGATGATATTGCCGCCGAGCACCGGCCATGGCTGGGCCAGCGGACTGGCAGGCACGGCGAACAGCAGCACGGCCGACGCCCCCATCGGGGCAACCAGCATCGGCAGGCCAGCGTTCTCCCCCAGCCATATCCGGCTGACGAACGCCGTCAGACCAATGCCAAACAGGGCGCCGCCGAACATGCGAACACGTTCGGCGGCGGCAATGTGCGTATTTTGCGGCGCGCAGGCGCGCAGCCATTCCCGCATCTTGATCCTCTATGGTTCAGGCGGCGATCAGTTCGTCCGCCGGGCCGAAGAACTCATAATGGATACGGTCGGATGCGACACCTGCCAATGACAATGCCGCGACATAGGCCTTGAGAAAGGGGCGCGGCCCGCACAGATAATAATCGGCAGTCTCGACCGGCGTGTTGGCGGTCAGCCAGTCGGCTTCGATGAGGCCGGCATGGTCATAATCCACACCGGCGCGATCGCTGGCGCGCGGCGCGACATAAAATGTCGTCGCCCTGATCGGACCTTGCGCCAGAAGGCGCACATGATCGCGCATGGCGTGGGTCGATCCATCCTGCGTCCCATGGATATAATGGGCTTCAAGACCGGGATGACGCGCGGCAATGGTTTCCAGCATGCTCATCATCGGCGTCAGGCCGACACCACCACTCAAAAGCACAACCGGGCGTTCGGGATGGTCGGGCAGGAAAAATTCGCCCGCCGGGGGCGCGACTTTCAGGATCGTGCCTGCGGGTGCGCTATCGTGCAGCCAGTTCGATACCAGGCCACCCGGTTCGCGCTTTACGGAAATACGATAGTGATCGTCGGCAGGCGCGCTTGAGATGCTGTAGTTGCGCTTGAGCGGGGCATGGCCCGGCAGTTCCAGCCAGAAGGTAAGATATTGTCCTGGCTTGTGACGCATCACCGCACCGCCGTCTTCGGGACGCAGGATGAATGACGTGATGATCTCGCTTTCGCGGCGCACGTCGGCCACGCGGAAATGCCGCCAGCCATGCCAGCCGCCCGGTGCCGATTCAATGCCGTGATAGATCTGCTTTTCGCGGTTGATCAGAATGTTGGCGAGAAACCAGTAGGCCTCGCCCCAGGCATTCAGGATCTGCTCTGTTGCCGCATCGCCCAGAACATCCCCGATCGCACCAAGAAGGGCTTCCGCGACATAGGGATAATGTTCGGGCAATATCTGCAGACCGACATGCTTTTGTGCAATGCGTTCGACGGCAGGCGCCAGGGCGCCCAACTGGTCGATGTGCTGCGCATACGCCAGAATGGCACCGGCCAGCGCCCGCGGCTGCGCCCCGGTTTCCCCGTGGTGCGACTGGTTGAAAAGATCGCGGATCGCGTGATTTTGGAACATGCGCTCATACATGCGGCGCGTGATGTCGAGGCCATGCGCCTCCAGAGCGGGCACCGTCGCTTTAACGATGGCAATGGTCGTGTCGCTGAGCGCAGTCGTCATGATCGTCTCCTTGATAAATTGAATGGCAGAATCGTCAGCCCCTCACAGAACGGGCGGCTGATCGTGAAATTCGATGCGCATGCGCATCGGCCCCATGGTCTCGACCCAGTGGACCCGCTGCGGCGCCACGACGCCCGGCCGTTCAGGTGTCAGTTCTTCACTTGTGCCATTGTCGGCAAAGTGCAGGCGCACCCTGCCCTCAAGCATGCGGATCAGGCCCCAGGCGCCCGCCTTGGTGCTATGTTCGCGGCGCAATGCTTCGGGCAGCGTTTCTTCGGTAAATGGGGGCGTGATCTTGTAGGGCCGTCCGGCACCCGTCTGGCGCGGCACCGCGCGCAAGGCGCGACTGACCAGCCGCTGGCCGCGCTCGTCATGCAGATCGAGCGCAAGCGTCAGGCTTTCGGCAATGCGTTGCGCCTTGGCCTGCAAAGCCGCAGCGGCTTCGGGCGTAAACAGGTCATTCGTCGTTTCGGTCCAGAGCGCGAGCCAGCGTTCGAACATCGCGGGGGTGATCGCATCGCGATGCTTCAGGTGCGCAAGCATCGGGTTGCCCTTGTAACGCCCCGAAGCTGTCATGATGGATGACCAGAAATCAACCAGCTTTTCAAGATGATGCGGCCAGTCAGCAATCGTCCGGTTGAACAAGGGGCCGATCATGTCATCCGCCCGCACCTTGGCATAGAAGCGGTCGACCAGCGTTGCGAGTGTCGTATCATCGATCAAGGTTGCAGCCACGCTCTGCTCCATATGATGCATTTAATTTGCATATTATAACATGAAATAAGATGCAAATAATTTATATGTTTTATGCGTAACAAACTGATCTATATGTCTCATTCATGCGACTGACACGCTACACCGACTACGCTCTTCGCGTTCTGCTGTATCTCGGCTCGCATGAAGACCGGCTGTGCTCGATCGCGGAAATCGCACAAGCCCATGACATCTCTCAAAACCATCTGATGAAGGTCGTGAACGGCCTTGCGCGCGACGGCTTCGTCCAGACGGTCCGCGGGCGCGGCGGCGGCCTGCGGCTCGCGAAAAAGCCGGAGGACATCCGAATCGGCGCTGTTGTCCGGCAGACCGAAGACGGTTTCGACCTTGCCGACTGCGCGACCTGCATCATTGGCCCGGCGTGCGGTCTGACGGGCGTGCTTGTCGAAGGGGTGAATGCCATGTTGCAGGTCTTCGACCGCTATACGCTGGCCGATCTCCTCGGCAACAGCAACCAGATGAACCGGCTTCTCAACGCCTGATTTGCCTCTCGCGCACGCCGCGCATCATTTTTCGGGTGCAATTCCGGTTTTATATATTACAGTCGTAATGTTCAGGGTGAGCCGCCGGTTAACGGCGCCGCCCATTGTGTTGCCTGGGGAGAATGATCGTGGGTTATCAGTCCGAAGCAGACCGGATTCCGGTGCTCATTGGCGTTGGTGAAATCAATGATCGCCCGCCTGTCGAAACCGAAGGCCTCGAATCTCTTGGGCTGATGCTCGAAGCCTTGAAAGCCGCAGAGGCCGATGTGGGCGCAGCCGTGCTGGACAGGCTCGACTGGCTCGGCGTGGAAGATCAGATTTCCTTCCCCAATCCCGACATTCATCACGATCTTGCACATAAGCTTGGCAAATTGCCGCGCTATGTGCTGCGTACGTTCGAAGCCAGCGGGGACGGCCCGATCCAGCTGATCAACGATGCCGCGAACCTGATCGGACGCGGAGAAATCCGTCTGGCTGCCGCCGTTGGTGCCGAAGCGATGCGCACCGCCGGAAAGCGCGCGGCGGCGGCGGCCGCAGTGGCCCCGCCCGGCACGCAAAAAGCCGACCGTCTCGCTGAGTCAGCGGCGGCGCTAGCAACGCCTTTGGCCCGCAAGCATGGCTTGCTGACGCCGACCGAAGTCTATCCGCTCTATGAAAATGCGACGCGCGCGGCATGGGGGCAGACTCTGGCCGAGGCGCAATGGGAAACTGGCCTGATCTGGTCGGGCTTTTCAAAGGTCGCCGCCGAAAACCCCGGCGCATGGCTGAAAAAGCCGGTCGGACCTGATACCATCATCGAACCGACCGCCGACAACCGCTGGATCAGCTTTCCCTATACCAAGCTGATGGTCGCCAACAGTGCCGTCAACATGGGGTGCGCTGTCATCGTGGCCAGCCTCGCCATGGCGCGGGAACTCGGCATCCCCGAAGACCGTCTGGTCTATATCGGCCAGGGCGCAGCCGCCCATGAGCCCGATGATTTCCTGAAACGCGACAGCTACACCCATTCCGCCAGCCTGAACGCCACTGTCACCAGCGCCCTTGCCCTCAACAAACTGAAGCCCGCCGATATCGATCATGTCGAGCTTTACAGTTGCTTCCCCTGCGTCCCGAAAATGGCGCGCCGCGTCCTCGACTGGCCGCTCGACAAGCCGGCCTCGGTTTATGGCGGACTGACCTTTGGCGGCGGCCCCATCGGCAACTGCATGATGCATGCCACCGCCGCCATGGTCCGCAAGCTGCGCGCCAGCGGCACGAATGGCCTGATCGTGGCGAACGGCGGCTATGCAACGCACAGCCACTCGATGGTTTTCACGCGCACACCGCAGCCGGTCGGCACCTTTCCGCAAAACTACAATGTCCAGCCGACCGCCGATGCCCAGCGCGGCCCGATACCCGAACTGCTCGATGACTATGAGGGTGAAGGCACGGTGGAAACCTTCACCATCCCGTTCGACCGCCATGGCCAGCCGCGCTCGGCGACCATCGTTGCCCGCACACCGGGCGGTGCCCGGTTCCTCGCGCATGTGCCGGGCGAAGACCAGGCAACCATCGCGTTCCTGATGGCCAATGACAGCCAGCCGGTCGGGAGCCGTGGCCATGCAGCACGACGCGCCGATGGCCAGACGATCTGGACGCGCGCCTGAACAGATTGGGGAGAGTGATCGCCATGACCATAATGACTGAAAACGATGTCGTTCTGTTCGACCGCATCGACGATCATATCGCTCTTGTCACGCTGAACCGTCCGGAAAAGCGCAATGCCGTCAATGGCGCTGTCGCCCGCGCTTTGGATGCCATCGTCAAACAGACGGAATCCGATCCGGAAATCTGGGTGACGGTCATCACCTCTGGCGGTGGACCGACCTTCTGCGCGGGTGCCGACCTTGCCGAAGTCGCCGCCGGACGCGGCCATGAATTGTCGACCGAAGACGGCGGCTTTGCCGGGTTCGTCAATGCGAAACGCAGCAAGCCCTGGATCGTCGCCATTCGCGGCAGCGCGCTCGGCGGCGGCCTTGAAATCTCGCTGGCCTGCGATTTGCGTGTCTGCGCCGAGACCACCGTTCTTGGCCTGCCCGAAGTCAAGCGCGGACTGATTGCAGGTGCTGGTGGCGCTTATCGACTGCCGCGCCAGATTCCGCGGGCGATCGCGCTCGAAATGATTGCGCTTGGCGATCCCATCAATGCTGCCCGCGCCGCCGCCCTTGGCCTCGTCAACCGTGTCGTTCCCGAAGACGCGGTGCTTGATGCCGCGCTCGACATGGCGCGCCGCATTTGCGCCAATGCCCCAGTGTCGGTGCGCGAAAGCCTGATTGTCGCGCGCGCTGCGCATGAAGCGACCGAAGACGAACTGATCGCCATGACAATGGATGCCTTTGGCCGTATCGCCAAAACCGAGGACTTCAAGGAAGGACCGCGCGCCTTCGTCGAAAAGCGGGCACCAAAGTGGCAGGGGCGCTAGCCACTGCACAAGAACATACTAGCCAGATGCCGACATAAAATAAAATAGGGGGAGGACCGCGGGTCATGGCCATCATGCCGCATCAAAGCAGTGCGTCGGACACGGGGCCACGCGGCGGACGCGGGGCATGGTATGCCACGGCGCTTCTGACGCTGTGTTTCACCCTTTCCTATATCGACCGCCAGATTCTCAGCCTGCTGGTCACGCCGATCAAGGCCTCGCTGAAGCTGAGCGACAGCGAGATCGGCGTGTTGCAGGGGGTCAGTTTCTCGATCTTCTATGTTGCCGCCACGCTGCCGCTCGCCCGTCTGGCGGACCGCAGCCACCGCCCGCTGATCATGACATGGTGCATCGCCGCGTGGAGTCTCATGACCATGTTGTGCGGTACGGCCGCCAGCTTCTGGCAGCTCATGCTGGCACGCATCGGCGTTGCTGTCGGCGAGGCCGGTCTGCCACCGTCGGCGCTGACGCTGATGGCCGATGTTCACACCCCCAAAGGGCTGGCGCGCGCGACATCAATCTTTCTTCTCGCCCCCTTTGTCGGCGGTGGCATCGCCCTGATGGGTGGGGGCCTGCTCTATGAAATGTCGGCCAGCTGGACGATGCCGACGTTGCCGCTTCTGGGCACGCTTGAACGCTGGCAGCTGATGTTTCTCCTCGTCGGCGCGCCCGGCCTGCTGCTGGCACCGCTTGTCGTCCTGACGCTGCGCGAACCGCGCATGAGCGCGACCGTCGCCAAACAGGAGGGCAGCGTGGCCGCCCTGTTCAAGTTTCTTCTGGGTAACTGGCGTTTTTGTATCGTCTACATCGTCGCCGTGTCGTTCACCGTCACGCTGTTCAACGCGCATATCGCATGGATGCCGACGGCTATTTTACGCAGTCACGCTATCGGCGAAGGTGCGATGGGGACAGCATTTGGCATCATTTACCTTGGCGCCGGAAGCGCCGGCACCCTGGCAGCCGGGTGGATCGTTGCGCGTGCCGGTGGCCAGAACATGGTCGCCCGTACCATCCGCATGATGCGGATGAACGCCGCCGTCCTGATCCTGCCGGCCGTATTCGCCCCGCTCGCGCCAACGCTCATGCTGTCTTACGGCCTGCTGACGATCTCCGTATTCTGCACCAGCGCGGTAGTCAGCGTCAGTTCGCTGCCCTTCCAGTTCGTGGCCCCGAAAGCCATCCGCGCGCAGGCCATCGCCATGACCGGTCTTGTCGCAGCTCTTCTTGGCACCGGCCTCGGGCCGCTTCTGGTCGGGATTCTCAGCGATCTTTATGCCGGTCTCAGCCTTGGCCAGCCATTGTCAGCCGCGCTTGCCACGGTTGCCGCGCTCCTCATGCCGGTCGTAACGCTGATGATGGGCTATGCGCTCAAAAACCTTGGCCGTGTCATGCCCGGAACACAGGCCGCGGTCTGAACCGCCTCAGTGCCAGTCGATGATCTGCCAGCCCTTGCTTTCCGCAACTGCGCGCAGTTTCGGGGTCGGGTGGATGGCGATGCGTTCGTCCGCCCAGTCGAACACCGGCATGTCGGTATGGTGGTCTGAATAAAAACGCACGTTCAGATCGGCTCGATCGACGCCTTGTTCGGCAAAATAAGCCTTCACCATGCGCAGCTTGGCATCGCCATAACAATTTTCGCCGTCCAGTCGTGCCATGATCCGGCCCTTGCTGTCGCGACGCGACCGCGTGGCGACGATCTCATTGACACCGAGACAGCGCGCAATGCCCTCGACATAAAATTCATAGGATGCCGTCGCCAGCATCACCCGGCGGCCCGCAACCCGGTCAGACGCGATCTGGGCGAGGGCTTCGGCATAGCAGCCACTCCTGATCAGCTTTGCGGCAAAGGCATCGACAACCGGACGCAGCTTTTCCGGCGACACGCGGCGCCCCATCAGCAAGCGGTGATTGAGTTCCTTCAGCCGCCCGCGCGACACAAAACCCGCAAGATAGGCAAGACCGAACAATGCCGCCACCGGCACCAGCGCCAGCCGCCATGGCGCGCGCCGGCACGCCCAGAACAACAGCCAGGGCGAATAGGTGCCACTGCGCGTGATCGTGCGATCCATATCGTAGATGGCATATTCGATCATGATTATCCCGTCCTGCCCCTGAGAATCTGTTCTGCCAGCATGTGATCGCTGGGTTTGTCGACATCGATTGCCGCCTCGGCCATCGGCAGGATCACGGCCTTGGCCGAAAAGCCCAGTCGCTGTGCCGCGCTGGCCAGTGCAGCCGCAAGACCGATGGTGCGCGTCAGCGCCCTGAGGGCAAGCCACGGGCCAAAGCGCCACAGCAGCTTCCAGCCCTTCTTGCGATCCTGTTCGACACTGCGCCAGACATCGAGCGCGGCCAGTGCACCTGGACTGTTCAGGGCAAAAAGATTGGCACCACTATAGGCGCCCCCCCGGAAATGCAGCCAGGTCCGCTGGTTGCCCGGATAGGCCGCCAGCAGCGTCCGACGCTCGACCATGGCGACAGCGACATCCGCGCCGCTTGCCTGCGCGATAAAGGCTTCGACCATCGCACGCGTCAAAAGCGGGTGATCGGCCGTCGTCAGTAGCACCGGCCAGCCCTTTGCCGCATTTGTCACGCAATCATGCACGCTTTGCGAAATACCCTGCCCCGATGTCGCGAAACGCACCTGCGGATGATCGGCCAGCCACGCCGTATCAGGCGTGGCAACCAATGCCGCACCATCTTGCGCGAGAATAATGATCTCGCCAATCGCAGGCACCGAGGCCAGCGTGCGGACGACGCGCGACAACATCGCCTCGCCGCCCACGCGCACAAGGGCTTTCCACTGTTCGCCAAAGGCGCTGGCCAAGGGATCGATGCCGGGGCGCTGGCCAGCGGCGACGATCACTGTCCAGCGCGCCGCCGGTTCAACCACGCAAGGTCGCGCCCGCTTTAGCCGCCGCCGCCACGACCTTGGCCGACAGCGCGTCGATATCGGCCTCGGTCAGGCTGCGTTCGACGGGTTGCAGCGTGACAGTCAGCGCAATCGACTTCTTCCCGTCCGGCACACCCTTGCCCATGAACAGGTCGAACAGCGCGACATCGACGATCAGCGCCTTGTCCGCTCCCCGCACGGCCTTGACCAAGGCGTCGGCCGTGACATCGGCGGCAACGAGGAAGGCAAAGTCGCGCTTCACCGGCTGTAACGCGGGCGGCGCATAGACTGGCCGCGCGCGTTTTCCTGTTGCCTTCGGCGCAGGGATCGCATCGAGGAAGATCTCGCCCGCCACCACGCTGCCCTTCAGGTCGAACGCCGCCAGCACGCGCGGGTGCAGTTCACCGAATGCGGCCAGCGCCTGCTTCGGGCCAAGGCACAAACGACCGGCACGACCAGGGTGATACCAGTCGTCGCTTGGCGCCAGCGCCATCAGGCGATCGGCAGGCGCATCAGCGGCGGCAAGCGCGGCCAGTGCTTCTGCCTTGGCATCGAACGCGTCGAAGCCTTGGGCTGCGCCCGTGCGCCAGTCGCGCGGGCTGCGGTCGCCAGCCAGAACGAAGGCCAGCGTCAGCTTTTCGCCATCCGCCATATAGCGGCGACCGATTTCAAACAGGCGCACGCTGGTCGCGCCGCGATCCATGTTGCGTCGCGCCGCCTGCAACAGGCCAGGCAAGAGCGACGGCCGCATGACGGCGAGATCGGTCGAGATCGGGTTTTCCAGCGTCCAGGCGCCGCCGCCAAAGGGTGCAGCGTCGGCTTCGCTGACGAAGCTCCACGTCACCGCTTCGTTGAGGCCGCGTGCTGCGGTCGCCCGCCGCACCTTGCGTTCCAGCTTTTGCAGCGGCGTTGCCGTCGGCAGCGCCACGCCATCGCGGCGCGGCAGCGGCGTCGACGGCAGGCGGTCAAGCCCGGCGATACGGATGATTTCCTCGACGATGTCGGCCGCACCATCCACGTCGCGCCGCCAGCTTGGCACGGCGATGCGCCATGCATCGTCTGCTGCCTCGGATATGTCGGTAAAGCCAAGGCGATTCAGGATTCCGCGCTGTTCATCCGCCGAGACGTCGATGCCGCCGAGTTCTGCGACCAACGCCGGGCGATAGGTCACGACATGGCCGCGTACCGGCACCGCGCCTGCAACCGTCACCTCCGACGCTTCACCGCCGCACAGGTCGATGATCATCTGCGCCGCTGCCTCGATTGCGGGCAGCACAGTTGCGGGATCGACGCCGCGCTCGAAGCGCGCGCGCGCGTCCGAATTGATGCCATGGCGACGGCCCGTCGCGCCAATCAGCGCCGGTTCGAACCATGCGCTTTCCAGCAGTACGTCTGTCGTGGCGTCCGTCACGCCCGAAAACTCGCCGCCCATCACACCGCCAAGGCCCAGCACGCGGGCATCGTCGGCAATCACGATATCGTCGGCGGTGACAGCATAGTCCTTGCCGTTCAGGGCGGTGAAGCTCTCGCCGACAGCACCACGCCGTGCACGGACCGTGCCCGACAGTTTTGCCACGTCATAAACATGCAGCGGCCGCGCCTGATCGAGGCAGAACAGGTTGGTGATATCCACCAGCACCGACACGGGCCTGAGACCGACCGCGCGCAGACGCTTTTGCAGCCATTCCGGGCTGGGCCCGTTCTTCACGCCGCGAATGACGCGGCCTGCAAACACCGGACAGCCCGAATCATCCTCGACTGCAAGCGCGACGGGATTGGCGAAGGCACCCGGCACTGCATGTATGACGCGCGCCTTTCCGGTTTCGCTGCCAAGACCGGCCGCCGCCAGATCGCGCGCAATGCCCGATACGCCCATGCAGTCCTGCCGGTTGGGTGTGATCGCAATATCGAACACCGGATCGTCCAAACCTGCCCACGCGGCATAGGCCGCGCCGACGGGCGCATCTTCCGGCAGTTCGATGATGCCCGTATGCGCCTCAGACAGCAGCAGCTCGCGTTCGGAACACATCATGCCCCGGCTTTCGACGCCACGAATGGCAG
>CAZWMK010000071.1:0-12785 GCA_964635065.1 uncultured Sphingomonadaceae bacterium
GAACTCATTTGTCAGACGGACAGGAAACATTGGCGCCGGAATCGGAAGCGTGCGCCCAAGCTTTGGTTCGGCCCGCCCGATGCAGGCAGTTACCCCTATGCCGGGCAGCAACAGGCTGGATACGCCACCGGAAAACGAAGTGCCGGAAACGTCGGAGGTTGCCGCCGCCAGTTCCGATGGCCCTACCAACAGCACGGCCAATGCGCTGGCACGCCTCGCCGCCCGTCAGGATTCATCGGGCGAATCGCAAAATTCGAAGCAGGAAGGCTTCGAGGCCAGCATCTACAAGATCAAGGAACAAGTGCTGCCGCGCCTGCTGGAACGCGTCGATCCCGAAGCGGCCGCCGCCCTGTCCAAGGATGAATTGTCGGAGGAATTCCGGCCAATCATCAGCGAAGTGCTGGCCGAACTGCGGCTCACGCTCAACCGCCGCGAGCAATATGCACTGGAAAAGGTGCTGGTCGACGAATTGCTCGGCCTTGGTCCGCTCGAAGAACTGCTGTCAGATCCAGCCGTCTCGGACATCATGGTCAATGGTCCGAACCAGACCTACATCGAACGCAAGGGCAAGCTGGAACTTTCGAACATCGTGTTCCGCGACGAGGCGCACCTGTTCCAGATCGCGCAGCGCATCGTCAACCGTGTCGGTCGTCGCGTCGACCAGACATCACCGCTGGCCGATGCCCGTCTTGAAGATGGTTCACGCGTCAACGTCATCGTCCCGCCGCTCAGCCTCAAGGGCACGGCAATTTCGATCCGCAAATTCTCCGCCAAACCGATCACGCTCGACATGATGGCCAAGGGCGGATCGATGTCGGACAAAATGGCGACCGCCCTGAAAATCGCTGGCGCCAGCCGCTTCAACATCGTGATTTCAGGTGGTACCGGTTCGGGCAAGACGACGATGCTGAACGCCTTGTCGAAAATGATCGACCCCGGGGAACGCGTCATCACTATCGAAGACGCCGCCGAACTCCAGCTCCAGCAGCCGCACGTGCTGACGCTCGAAACGCGACCCGCCAACCTTGAAGGCCAGGGCGCGATCACCATCCGCGACCTTGTCATCAACGCGCTGCGCATGCGTCCCGACCGCATCATTCTGGGCGAAATCCGCGGCTCGGAATGCTTCGACATGCTGGCGGCAATGAACACCGGTCACGATGGCTCGATGTGCACACTTCACTCGAACAGTCCACGCGAGTGCCTCGCACGTATGGAAAACATGGTGATGATGTCGGACATCAAGGTGCCGAAAGAAGCCATCAGCCGCCAGATCGCAGATTCTGTCGATCTTATCGTTCAGGTCAAACGTCTGCGCGACGGTTCGCGCCGCGTCACCAACATCACTGAAGTCATCGGCATGGAAGGCCCTGTCATCGTGACGCAGGAACTGTTCAAGTTCGAATATCTCGACGAAACCGAAGACGGCAAGATCATCGGCGAATATCGCTCGTCGGGCCTTCGCCCCTATACGATCGATAAGGCCAAACAATTCGGTTTCGATCAAGCCATGCTGGAGGCCTGCCTGTGAACGCGGAAACGCCTTTCCCGACCACGACCCGGTCACGCATTCGCACCAAATCCCTGGTTCCGGTTGATCTGGTCCTGAATGACGGCACCCGCCTGTCGGGCGATCTTTATGTCGGCGTCGGTCAGCGCGTTCTCGACATGCTGAACGCTGCACCGGTTTTCATACCCTATCGCACGGCCGATCAGGGCGTGATGATCATCGCCAAGAACAGCATCGCCATCTGTCAGCCGTTGGGCGAAATGACGAATGTCAGCCTCAATCAGTCGCCGGCAGATGCGCCGCCAGCAGAAGAAGACATGTCAGGCTGACGAACATCAGCCCATGCCATGGCACATAGCTGACCTTGCCCACAGGGCGCTTGCGCCGGACGCCCCACAGCGTCCAGCACAGGATGGCGGCCGCCATGGCCATCAGGATCAAAACGGTCTGTCGATCATCCATTGCCAATGTTCTTTAGCAATGTAGCCTTGCACCTCAACCCGGAGGATGCAGATGACACGACGAATCCTGATCGCCACGACCGCCGCTGCTTTGAGCCTGACGACGGCAGGCGCAGCCCTCGCCGACCAGCATGGCCATGGTGCGCACACGGCAAAGACCCGCCACTGGCTCGACCCGGTACTCGAGAGTGCGCACCGCAACGCAACCAGCCGCGCCCGCGACGTGCACCGCCACCCGCGCGAAACGCTGGACTTTTTTGGCCTGAAGCCCGGAATGACCGTAGTCGAAATCCTGCCGGGGGCAGGCTGGTATACGGACATCCTCGCACCCGCCCTTGGCCGCGACGGGCGGCTCTATGCTGCCGTCGCCCAGACCAGCAATCCCGGCTATGCGAAGATGATCGAAGATTACAAGGCGCGCATTGCCGCCCAGCCCGACCTTTACGGCAATACCCGCGTCACAACCTTCGGCAAAGGCCTTTACGATATCGCGCCCGCCGGCAGCGCCGACATGGTGCTGACATTCCGCAACGTCCACAACATGCATATGGGCGATTATGCGCCCGAAGCCTTCGCTGCCTTTTTCCGGGCACTGAAACCGGGCGGCACGCTGGGTGTCGTCGATCACCGCCTGCCGGAAACGCGCGCCGACGCGGAGATGAAAACCAGCGGCTACATGAAGGTTTCAACAGTGCGCGCCCTGGCCGAAGCCGCCGGTTTCGTCTTTGCCGGCAGTTCGGAAATCAATGCCAATCCCAGCGACACGGCCAGCCATGACAATGGCGTATGGTCATTGCCGCCGGTGCTGAGAGGTGGCGACAAGGACCGTGCACGCTATCTCGCAATCGGCGAATCCGATCGCATGACGCTGAAATTCACAAAACCGGCGATCGTCAGTCAAACGCCCTCAAATCAGGCTTTTTGATACCATTTCAAAGACGTCCTTCGATAGTCCGGCATGTGCCATGATGCGCTGCAGTTCCGCGCGCATCATGGCACCCCGGCCCTCGTCGTAACGCTTCCAGCGACCAAGCGGCGTCACCATGCGCGCGGCTGTCTGGGGATTGAGCGCATCGAGCTTCAGCACCTGATCGGCAAGGAAACGATAACCCGCGCCCCCCGCTTCATGGAACCGGCGCTGGTTCATCCCGAATGCACCGATCAGTGACCGCGCACGGTTGGGATTGCTCAGGGTAAAATCGGGATGACGGCTCAGCGCTTCGACCGCTGCCAGCGTGTCTGGCCGTAACGACAGCGCCTGGATCGTGAACCATTTGTCGATCACCAGCGGGTCATGACGGAATCGTGCATGAAAATCGGCGAGCGCCGCCGCACGCACGGACGCCTGGCTGCTGGCCAGCAACGACAGGGCGCCAATCCGGTCGGTCATGTTGTCGGCGGCATGATATTGGGCATCGGCAGCGGCTGTCGCCGCGCTGTCATCGTCTGCCATCAGAAGGCCAAGCACAACATTGCGCAAACGCCGCCGTGCGCGCGCTTCGGCACTGGCATCGTAACGCCCGACGGGGTGTGCGTGGAACACGGCCCAGAGCTGTTCATGAAGCGCCGCCAATATCGCGCGACGCAGCCCCTCGCGCACATCATGAATCGCCTCGACATCAACGCGCGGGCGCTGTTCGCCGATGATCGCCTCGCTTGGCAGAAGAATGGCATCGGCCACAAAGGCGGGATCGAGCGCGGGATCGGATAATGTGGCCGCGATGGCATCGATCAACGGGGCGCTGTCGCCCGGCGACGCCTTGCCGTCGAGCCGGTCATTGATCGTCAGCAACGCCAGCCGCTGCATCGCCTCGTAACGGGCAAAGGGGTCGTTATCGGCACGCGACAGATGGGCAAGACTGGCACGCTCATAGGGCGCATCGACGATAACGGGTGCGGTAAAGCCGCGATTGAGCGACGGCACGGCCGGTTCGTCGATGCCTTCGAACAGGATTTCGGTCGAAGCGTTACGCAGTTCGACCAGCTGTTCGGGCGCCAGCGCGCGTCCGCTTTGCGCGCCGATCAGACTGACCTTGAGCGGAATGTGCATGGCGAGCTTTCGCTCCTGCCCCGGCGTCGGAGCCAACGACTGATCAAGCGTCAGCGTAAAGCGCCCAGATGCCAGATCCTGCGTCCAGCTGGCCTTCACATGCGGTGTCCCCGCCTGCTGATACCACAGGCGGAACTGGCCAAGATCGAGACCGCTGGCATCTTCCAGCGCCTTGACCCAGTCCTCCACCGTCACCGCCTGTCCGTCGTGGCGCTGGAAATACAGGTCGGTTGCCGCACGATAGCGGTCCGGTCCCAAAAGCGTCGCCGCCATGCGGATAACCTCGGCGCCCTTGTTGTAGATGGTTGCCGTGTAGAAGTTTGAAATCTCGATATAGCTGTCGGGCAGCACCGCATGGGCCAAAGGGCCGGCGTCTTCGGGAAACTGACCGGCCCGGAGCATGCGGACATCGTCGATACGCTTGACCGCGCGGCTGCCATGATCGGCGGAAAACTCCTGATCGCGGTAAACGGTCAGGCCTTCCTTCAGGGAAAGCTGGAACCAGTCACGGCAAGTGATGCGGTTTCCGGTCCAGTTGTGGAAATATTCATGCGCGACCACAGCCGCCACGGCGTCGAAATCGGCATCGGTCGCGGTTTCGGCATCAGCGATGATATATTTGCTGTTGAAGATGTTGAGGCCCTTGTTCTCCATCGCGCCAAAGTTGAAATCACTGACCGCAACGATGTTGAACTGATCGAGGTCATATTCGCGACCATAGACACGTTCGTCCCACGCCATCGCCTTTTTGAGCGCGTCCATGGCATGGTGGCAGCGCGGAACATCCGCTTCCTCGACCCATATCGCAAGATCGACGCGGCGCCCCGATGCCGTCACGAAATGATCGGCCAACGGCTTCAGGTCACCCGCGACCAGCGCGAAAAGATAGCAGGGCTTGGGGAACGGATCTTCCCAGCGCACAAAATGACGGCCACTGCCGAGATCGCCGCGCTCCACCGGATTGCCATTCGACAACAGCACCGGGAACTGCGTGCGGTCGGCGCGCAGCGTCACCATGTAACGCGACAATATGTCAGGCCGGTCGGGGAAATAGGTGATGCGGCGGAAACCTTCGGCCTCGCACTGGGTGCAAAGCTTGCCGCCCGAGGCATAGAGACCCATCAGCTTGGTATTGGCAGCAGGCGCGATTTCGACCTCGGTTTCCACCACGGCGCTGTCGGCGTCGATGCGCAGCGTCAAGCTGTCAGACATCAGTTCATAATCACCGGCGCCCAGCGTCTGCCCATCGACCGAAACCGAAATCAGGCGCAGTTCATCGCCATCCAGCCGAAGCGGCGCATCGCCCGGCGCATTGCGTTCAACCACCAGACGCGCCTTCACACGCGTTTTTGCCGGGTCGAGGTCAAAGATCAGGGAAATCTCCGGCACCCGCCATGCCGGGACGCGATAATCTTCCAGCCGCACGAGCTGCGGCACTGCCTCGATCTTGTCCATCCCGATCCCTTTACCTGAACGCCATACTGATCTTTTTAACTAGAGAGGCTGGTCGCGCTTGTTAAGGGGCGCTAGCCTCTGCACCATGAACCATGTGCTGATTTTCGGAATGGGCTACACAGCGTCGCGTCTCGCCGCGCGCCTGCACGGGTGCGGCTGGCGCGTGACCGGCACGCGGCGCATGGCGGACGGCACGGCGCTGGCGTTCGACGATCCGTCCCTGCCCGCAATCATCGCCAGTGCCAGTCACATCCTGTCATCGGTCCCGCCAGACCGGCAATCGGGCGGCGATCCGGTGCTTGATCTCTACGGTCCGGCCATCGCGGCCAGTCGTGCGTGGTGCGGCTATCTCTCGTCAACCGGCGTTTACGGCGACACCCAGGGGGCATGGGTCGATGAAAGCGCACCTGTCGGCCATGGGCGGCGCGATGCCCGAACGCTCGCCGATCTCGCATGGCAGGCACTGTCGCCCGCCATGCACGTCTTTCGCCTGCCGGGCATCTATGGCCCTGGCCGTTCGGCGCTTGACCGGCTGCGTGCAGGGGATGCGCATCGCATCGATGCACCCGGCCATGTGTTCAGCCGCATTCATGTCGACGACATCGTCAATACCGTCATGACCGCGATGCGGCACCCCTGCCCCGGCATCCTCAATGTCGCCGATGGCCAACCGGCAGGCGGCGCCGATGTCACGGCCTATGCCGCCACGCTGCTTGGCCTGCCCGCTCCGCCGCTGGTGCCACTCGATCAGGCGAACCTGTCGCCCATGGCGCGTGGTTTTTACAGCGAATGCCGCCGGATCGCGAACCGGCGGTTGACGCGCGATCTTGGTATCCGTTTACTCTATCCTGATTATCGTGCGGGCCTTCGTGCCTGCCTATCTGAGGACATGCGCCCATGAAGTTCGGAGCCGGCCAATCGGTTGAACGTGTCGAAGACCAGCGCCTGCTGACAGGCCAAGGCCGCTACACCGACGATATCCAGTTCGAGCGCCAATGCTATGGCGTGACGCTGAGATCGCCTTATGCCCATGCACGCATCCTGTCGATCGACACCAGCGCCGCGCGCGACATGCCGGGCGTTCTGGCCATCTATACCCATGCCGATGTCGTGGGTTACGGCCCGATTCCCTGCCTTGTGCCACTGTCGGGCAAGGTGAAAACGCCGCGCGACATGCTGGCAGCCGACCGCGTCCGCTTTGTCGGCGATGGCGTCGCCTTTGTCGTTGCCGAAAGCCGTGCGCAGGCACGCGCGGCAGCCGATGCCATTTACGTCGATTACGAGGAACTGCCGGTCGCCGCCTCGATCGATGCCGCCCTTGCGCCCGATGCGCCGCGCATCTGGGAGGATGCCGCCTCAAACGACCTGTTCCTGTGGGAAGCGGGCGATGCTGCGGCCACCGGCGCGGCCCTTGCCGCCGCCGCCCATGTCACCCGGTTGCGCATCGTGCAGAACCGGATCGCTCCCACCTCGATGGAAGTACGCGCGGCAATTGGCCGCTGGTCCGAGGACGAAGGCTATACCCTCAACACCGGAAGCCAGGGGGTTGCCGGCATGCGGGCGCAGATCGCGGGTCAGATCCTGAAGATCCCGCCCGAACAGTTGCGCGTCATCACGCAAGACGTCGGCGGCGGCTTTGGCATGAAGAGCTTCATCTATCCTGAATATGGCCTTGTGCTGCATGCCGCACGCGACCTTGGCCGACCGGTGAAATGGACCGGCGAACGCTCGGACGCCTTCCAGACCGACACGCATGGCCGCGCCATGCTATCGGACGCGCAGCTTGCGCTCGACGCTGAGGGCCGCATTCTCGGCCTCAAGGTCGAAACATGGTCCGACCTTGGCGCGTATCAAGCGCAATATGGCCCCGGCATCCAGACCTTTGCCGGCGGCAAGATATTGGGCGGCGTCTATCGCATCCCGGCCATTCACAATGCCGTGCATGGCGTCATCACCAACACGGCGCCGGTCGATGCCTATCGCGGCGCGGGCCGTCCCGAGGCTGCCTATATCATGGAACGGCTCATCGAGGCGGCCGCGCGTGAAATCGGCATGGGCGTCGACGACATCCGGCGCATCAACCTTTTAACGCCGACCGAACTGCCGCATGACAACGGGCTTGGCCTGACGTTTGACATCGGCGATTTCCCTGCCGTCCTCGACAAGGCGCTGCAAGATGCCGACTGGAACGGCTTTGCCGCACGCAAGGCACAGGCGCTGGCGCGTGGCAGGCTCTATGGCCGCGGCCTGTGTTATTATGTCGAAATCGCGGGCGGTGGCAGTGCGGAGGAATTTGCCGATCTGCGCATCCTTGAAAACGGCATCATCGAAGCGGCTGTTGGCACGCAATCGAACGGGCAAGGCCATGAAACCGCCTATGCGCAGGTGCTGGCTGATCGGCTGGGCATCGACATCAGCCGCATCCGCATCGTCCAGGGCGATACCGACCGGCTGGAACAGGGTGGCGGCACTGGCGGCTCACGCTCGATGGCGTGGGGCGGCGGTGCCTGTGTGATCGCAGCCGACCAGTTGATCGAACAGGGCAAGGTGCTGGTCGCCGCCGATTTCGGCAGCGCCGCCATCGATTATGCTGATGGCGTCTTCCGCGATCGCGCCTCGAACCGGACGATGAGCCTTGCCGAACTCGCGGCGCAGCATGGCGGCAAACTCGGTGGACGTACCCGCTACGCTCCGGAAAGTCCGCGGCCGACCTTCCCCAATGGCTGTCATGTCGCCGAAGTCGAAATCAATCCTGACACCGGCCAGGTGCAGGTAGCGCGCTATACGGTTTGCGACGATTTTGGCACGCTGATGAATCCGATGCTCGTGCTTGGCCAGGTTCATGGCGGCGTGGCGCAGGGTCTCGGGCAGTTGCTTTTGGAAAATGTCGTCTATGACGACAGCGGCCAGCTTCTGACCGGCAGCCTGATGGATTACGGCATCCCCCGCGCCGACGACATGCCCGATGCCATCGGCTTTGATACCTTGCCTACGCTGTCGCCCACCAACCCGCTGGGCGTCAAAGGCTGTGGCGAGGCCGGGACGATTGGCGCCATGCCGTCGGTGATGAACGCCATCATCGATGCGCTTGACGGCCAGCAGATCGAAATGCCGGCCACGCTGGAAAAAGTCTGGACGGCAGCG
The DNA here is from genome assembly GCA_964635065.1 of uncultured Sphingomonadaceae bacterium. Classification (GTDB taxonomy): domain Bacteria; phylum Pseudomonadota; class Alphaproteobacteria; order Sphingomonadales; family Sphingomonadaceae; genus CAZWMK01. The sequence continues at coordinate 8,621 of CAZWMK010000071.1, forward strand.
CAGACCGCGCGGCGTGATCAGGCGGCCTGATCCCCGCCCTTGTCGGCAGGGTCACGATTATCCGGGATGGCGGCCTGCCGTCCCAGATAATCCTGCACGTAAAGCCGGTTGACCAGCACATAAATCAGCACCGTCATCGGTGCGGCCAGCATCACGCCCGAAATGCCGAACAACAAGGCAAAGGCAACCTGTGAAAACATGGTCAGCGCGGCCGGAAGATGCACGACGCGCTGCTGCACGACAGGCGTGATCACATTGCCTTCCAGCTGCTGCACCACCAGATAAAGCCCGATGGTCAGAAGGACCATGTCCGGCCCTGCCGTCAGCGCGATCAATATGGCAGGGACTGCTGCGGCAAACGGCCCGAAATAGGGTACAAACTCCAACAGGCCCGCGATCATGCCGAGCGCGAGGGGCGATGGCAAGCCGATCAGCCAGGCGCCGCAGCCGGTCAGCAATCCGACCAGAAGCATCGCCACCAGCTGCCCCTTCAACCAGAGCTTGAGAGCATGACCGCCGCTGTCCATGCCCTTTTGCACCAGGCCGCGCCAACGGTGTGGCACCAGATGCAGCACACCGTTGCGGTAAAGCGACGGTTGCGCGGCCAGATACACACCGCCAACCAGCGCCAGCACCAGCCCGGCAAGCGCGCCGCTGATACCGCGCACCATGGCCCCGAGGCTATCGACGATGCGCGCCCCGTCAGGCAGCAGCGACTGAAACAGCGGGATCAGGTCGCTTGTCCCCGTGATACGGACGATCTGGCTGCGGATAACCTCCCACGCCTCCGGCACACGGTCAGACAGATCGCCGATCTGCGACGACAGTTCATGACCGAATTGCCAGACCATCCCGGCCAGCGCCGCGACCACGGCAGTAACAACCAGTATCAGTCCCTGCAGATAGCCAATCGCCAGCCGCTGGGCCGTGGCCCTTGCACCAGATTCGAGGATGACAGCCAGAAGCGTTGCCGCGAAAATGACGATCAGCAGATCGCGCAAAGTCCACAACAGCAAGGCCGTCATGGCAATGGCCAGTCCCGCCAGCCAGTGACGGGCGGGAGACGCGCGTTCAGGCAAAATCGCGCGCCAGTTCAGCCCGCATGGCGTCGTTCATGATGGCGATGTGACCATAAGCCGGGTGCGAGATCTCGAACATCGGCTGATCCGGCCCCGAAACAAAGGCCGCGACCTGTTCGTCGGTGAACGGAAAATGCAGGAAATGCACCGCCGATGTCTTTCCCGCCGCATTGGTGCGTTCGACATCATCCTCCGCGACTGCTTTCACCCGGTGCGGGCCGAAGCGCACGAAGATATGATCTTCCACACCACCAAGGCCGCTGAGAAAGCGGGCGCGCTTGTCGGGGTCGTCGACTTCCAGCATCATGGTTGCGGTCAGTTCGCGGCCTTGCGGGATCATCGGGTTATAGGCCGCCAGTTCATCGACCAGTTGTTCGTCGCCGCCTTTTTCGATGAAGAGCATTTCCTGCACCTGCAACCACATCGAATCATAGCATTCGAAAAATACCGTGGCATGCGGCCCGACAGACAGGCGGCGGTTCGCCTTGCGCGCCACGTGCGCCGCCCGCAGCGCCTTGCGCTCGCGGGCATAGGTTGTCATCGGCAGGATATCGTTCGGCGTAATCTTGCGCTCAGTTGCGGACATTCAATTTACCCCGATAAATCAATATGATGTGTTGAAATCAGAAACCATAGGCCTTGGCGAACAGTTCGATCGGGTGACCGACGCGTTCCGGCACCGGCGCATTAGGCAAGGTTTCGATCACCTGCTTCAGGTGCGGTCCCGCAAGCGGGCATTCCGACACGACATGCGCGGGCGCCTCCTTCACCAGCGCGCGCCCGGCGGGTGTTCCAACCTTGATCGCCACATCGAAGTTCTTCGTGAACATGCCCCATTTGCCGCCATGACCCGAACAGCGTTCCACCACGCTGACCTTGGCCTCGGGGATCAGGCGAAGCATATCGGCGGCCTTCGGCCCCATGTTCTGCGCTCGCGAATGACAGGCGAAGTGCATCGCCACCGGCCCTTGCAACGGACGGAGGCCGGCCGCCAGACCCTCGTTCTTCGCAATGTCCATGATATATTCCGGAATGTCGAAGCTCGCCTCCGACAACTTTTTCACCAGCGGATCATCCGGCAGGATCAGCGGCCATTCGAACTTGATCATGAGCGCACAGGACGGGGTCAGCGCAACGATGTCATAACCCTCGTCGATGAGCGGCGCAAAGGCCGCCGCCACCAGTCGCGCCTGTGCGGCAACGGCAGCAAGATCGCCATTTTCCAGCTTGGGCATGCCGCAACAACCGGGGTGCATCACCGTCGTCTCGACACCATTGTGCAACAGCACATCCATGGCAGACCGGCCAATGCCCGGCGTGTTGAAATTGACATAGCAGGTCGCATAAAGCGCGACCTTGCGGCCATGGGCCGGCGCATCGGGGTTCGGACGGCGGGCATCGAGGCCAGCCTCCTCGACCAGCGTTCGTGCCGTAAAAGGCGGCAGTTCCGCCCGGCGATCAATGCCCGTGACCTTTTCCATCAATGGCCGAGTCAGGACATTGCCTGTCCCGGTCGCCCAGTTCGCGGCAGGCGCAACCAGACTGGCCAGCTTGCCGTTACGGTCGGTTTCGGCGAGTTCGCGATCAGCCAGCGTGCGTTCGCCGTTCCGGAATTCGACAGCCTTTGCGCGCAGCATCAAATGGGGAAAATCGAGATCGAATTCATGCGGCGGCACATAGGGGCATTTGGTCATGAAGCACATGTCGCACAATGTGCAGGCATCGATGACCGGCTTGAAATCGGCAGACGCAACCGTATCGAGTTCGCCGCTCGGCGCCTCGTCGATCAGGTCGAACAACTTTGGAAAACTGTCACACAGGTTGAAACAACGGCGACAGCCATGACAGATATCGAACACCCGGCGCAGTTCGGCATCCAGTGCCGCCTCATCGTAAAAAGCATCGCTCTGCCAGTCGATCGGATGGCGGGTGGGTGCTTCTAGGCTGCCTTCGCGCATGGATGTTCCCCTGATTCTTTTTGTTGCTTTATAACGGCCAGATCCGCTGCCATCCGGTCGGACGACAAGACACGGGAACCGGAGACTTCCGGCCCCCGTGTCAGAACGCCGTCGTGTCAGGCCAGTGAGTCAAGGGCCTTCTGGAAACGGCCAGCGTGGCTCTTTTCCGCCTTGGCCAGCGTTTCGAACCAGTCTGCGATTTCATCGAAGCCTTCTTCGCGGGCCGCACGCGCCATGCCTGGATACATGTCGGTATATTCGTGCGTTTCGCCGGCGATCGACGCCTTGAGGTTCAGCATGGTGTCGCCGATCGGTTCGCCGGTAGCCGGGTCACCGACTTCTTCAAGAAATTCAAGGTGTCCGTGCGCATGGCCCGTTTCACCTTCGGCGGTCGAACGGAATACTGCGGCGACATCGTTGTAGCCTTCAATGTCGGCCTTCTGTGCGAAATACAGATAACGGCGGTTGGCCTGGCTTTCACCTGCGAAAGCGGCCTTCAGATTTTCTTCGGTACGGGTGCCTTTGAGCGACATGATATTCTCCCTCCTGCAAAGATGGCCAGAGACTCTGCCCCCATGCAGCTTAGGAAGTCGTACTTAAATTAAAAGCCGATTTTTTCGCGCTGACTGATCGATTTTGACAATGATATCAGATATTAATAATGACTTTCAAAATCACTATTCCAGCTCTGCTTTTCCATGAAAAAAGGGCCGCATCCCAAGAGGTGCGGCCCTATGCTTCATTTCGGACAGGCCAGATGGTCAGGACTGAGGGGCTGTCTCCCCATCCCAGCCACCACTGCGCCGACCCGCTTTCGGGATCGACGTGGCGCCGCTAGCGCCGGATGACGGCGGCGGCGCGCTGGTGCCGCCACGTTCGATTCGTTCACCCGCCAGTACCTTGCGGATTTCATCGCCGCTCAGCGTTTCATATTCCAAAAGCGCGTGGGCAAGACCATGCAGTTGGTCGATATTCTCGGTCAGGATGGTCCGTGCCCGGTCATAGCCGCCGGTGACGATGTGCTTGACTTCGCTATCGATCAGCTGCGCCGTCTGTTCCGACATGTTCTGCGTCCGTGTGACGCTGTGACCCAGGAAAACCTCTTCCTGATTGTCGCCATACATCAGC
>CAZWMK010000072.1:0-11785 GCA_964635065.1 uncultured Sphingomonadaceae bacterium
CCAGCGGGTTGATCTTGCTGGTATCGCCGCCCAGCGTGGCAATGGCGTCGCGCATCGCGGCCAGATCGACGACGCAGGGCACGCCCGTGAAGTCCTGAAGCAGCACGCGCGCCGGGCGATACTGGATTTCGTTCTGTGACTCCGTCGGGTTCTTCTGCCAGTCGATCAGCGCCTTGACGTCGTCGGTCGAGACGGTAAAGCCGCCATCTTCGAAGCGCAGAAGGTTTTCGAGCAGCACCTTCATCGAGAAGGGCAGACGCGACACATCGCCATATTTGTCCGCCGCTTTCTTCAGCGAATAATAAGCGAAGGTGCGGCCTCCGACGTTGAGCGTGCTGCGAGTCTTCAGGCTGTCATGGCCCACGGCTGTCATGATCTACACTCCTTCGCTGATGCGGCAGAAATCTATTCTGAGCGCGCGCATACGCGAAAAACACCGAGTCTGTGAAGTGCTGATGGCTGTAAAATCTGTCAGGCGATGCTGTCGCTTTGTCGTTTCAAGCCGCGCGCGTCCTGCTATGGAGACGCCATGACCGCCTCCGCGCTCCTGACTGTCACCAATCTTGCCTGCCAGCGCGGCGGGCGGATGCTGTTCAGCGGCCTGTCCTTTGCCGTGCCGAAAGGCGGCGCGCTTTTGCTGACCGGACCGAATGGCGCAGGAAAATCGAGCCTGATGCGCGCGCTCGCCGGCCTGTTGCCGCCAGCTGCGGGCAGCATCGCCTGTGAAGGGCGCGTGGTATGGCTTGGGCATGACAATGCGCTGAAAGAACATCGCCGGCTGGATAGCGAATTGCGCTGGTGGGCAGCGCTGGACGGTGCGCCCGCCGCACGGGTCGCCGCGGCGCTTGATCAGTTTGACCTTGCGCCTCTGGCGGCGCTTCCGGTCCGGGTCTTGTCGAGCGGACAGCGGCGGCGCGCTGCCCTGGCGCGGATGTGGCAGGCAGGCGCCGATCTCTGGCTGCTCGACGAACCGACGGTCGGCCTCGACGCTGCCAGCGTCGCGCGGCTGGCGGCGTTGATGGCAGCGCACCGGGCCGGCGGTGGTGCCGTGGTGGCGGCAACACATGTCGATCTTGGCCTTGTCGATGCCGTTTCGTTGCAGCTGGGCAGGGCGGTGGACGCATGACATTCCTGAAACTTGTTCGCCGCGATCTGGCGCTGGGTTTCAGTCGCCCGGCGACGCTTTTGATGCCAGTGATGTTCTTTCTGCTGGCCTGCATCCTCTTTCCTTTCGCCATTGGTCCCGATGCGCGGCTTCTGGCGCGCACGGCGGGCGGTGTGCTGTGGGTGGCGGCGGCGCTTGCCGCCCTGCTGCCGGTCGAGACATTGTTCGAGGGGGACCGCGCCGATGGCACGCTGGATCAGCTGGCGAGTCGCGGCCTGTCGATGGAACTGGTGGCGACAGCGCGAATCTGCGCTCACTGGCTCGGCTTTGCGCCTGCGTTGATGGTGGCGGCACTGATCGGCAGTGTGCTCCTGAAATTGCCGGCCGATCTTCTGGCGCGGGCGATTCTGGGGCTGGCGCTGGGCACGCCCGCACTGGCGGCGCTTGGGGCGGCAGCGGCGGCGCTGACAGCAGGACTGAAGGGCGGCGGACTTGCGGGTCTGATCATGTTGCCGCTGCTGGTGCCGGTGCTGATCTTCGGGGCGGGGATGCTCGATCCGATGGCCGACGCCGACAGCGCGCTCCGGTTGCTCGCGGCATCAAGTTTGATCGCGCTGGCTGCGGGGCCTTTTGCCGCAGGGGCCGCGCTGCGCAGCGCGATCAGCGGTTGAAGGCTTGGCGCGCGGCGGACTTTGTTGCAATGAGTGGCCCCTGATGCATCGTTTTGCCAATCCTGCCCGATTTCTTGGGATCGCCCGGCCTTTGACGCCGGTGCTCGTTGTCGTCGGCCTGCTGCTGACCGGCGTCGGTCTTTACTGGGGCCTGTTCATCGCGCCGCCCGACTATCTGCAAGGCGAGAGCGTGCGCATCATGTATGTGCATGTACCTGCCGCCTGGCTGGGCATGGGCGGTTATGCGGGCATGGCGATTGCAGCACTTGTGGGTTTCATCTGGAAACATCCGCTGGCCTGGCTTGCCAGCCGTGCGATGGCGCCCGTCGGTGCGGTTTTTGCCGCTGTATGCCTTGCGACCGGCTCTATCTGGGGCCGTCCGACATGGGGCACCTGGTGGGAATGGGATGGCCGCCTGACCTCGATGCTGATCTTGCTGTTTCTCTATTTCGGGGTGATTGCGCTTTCGGGCGCCTATGACAGCCGCGACCGCGGCGACCGCGCGGCGGGTATCCTGTCGCTGCTGGGTCTGATCAACCTGCCGATCATCAAATTTTCGGTCGAATGGTGGCAGACGCTGCACCAGCCTGCGAGTTTCAGGGTCAGCGGATCGACCATCGATGTCGCGATGCGCCACCCGCTTTATGTCGCAGCGTTCGGTTTTGCCTGTCTGTTCGGCGCGGCGGTTCTCATGCGGATGCGTGCGCTGATCGCTGAACAACGTCTTGCGGCCCGTGCCCAACGCCTTGCAGGAACCCATCGATGACCTTGGACCATACGCCCTTCATCATCGGCGCCTATTGCGTGGTCCTGGGCGGCGTAGGCGGGCTTTTGCTGTGGAGCTGGCTGTCGATGCGGCGCGCCGAACGGGCGGTCGACGTCATGCGGGAGGAAGGACGATGACGCCGAAACGGCAGCGGCTGTGGCTGGCAGGGCTGGCGCTTGTCGCCATTCTTGGGGCTGGCGCTCTCGCAATTCCTGCGCTTCAGGACAAGGCGGCATTCTTCGTCGCGCCCAGCGATGCACAGGACAAGGTCCCCGGGCAAGCGTTCCGGCTGGGCGGGCTGGTCGAGGCGGGATCGGTCGGGCGCACGCCGGATGGTCTGACGCTGACGTTTCGTGTCACCGACACGGCGGCAAGTGTACCTGTCACCTATCGCGGCCTTGTTCCCGATCTTTTTCGCGAGGGTTCGGGCGTTGTCGCCGAAGGGCGGTTCGATGCCAGCGGTACCTTCGTGGCCGATACGCTTCTCGCCAAGCATGATGAGAAATACATGCCGCCAGAGGTGGCCGAGGCCATGCGCAAGGGCGAGGCCAAGGCACGCGAGAAGGCCGGGATATGATGGCTGAACTTGGACATGCGGCCTTGTGGCTGGCTGCGGCGTTTGCCCTGTTGCAGGCGGTGTGGCCGGCCATGGGGCTGGCACGCGGCGATGCACAGGCGATCCATATGGCGGTGCCGGCTGCCCTGACACAGGCGGGGTTGACGATCCTGTCCTTTGCTGCCTTGACATGGTGTTTCTGGGTTTCGGATTTTTCAGTGGCGCTGGTATCGTCGAACAGCCACACGATGAAGCCCGCGCTCTACAAGATCAGCGGCGTCTGGGCGAACCATGAAGGCTCGATGCTGCTATGGGCGATGGTCCTCGCTCTGGCGGGGGCAGCGGTCGCGTTGTTCGGACGCAATCTTGGCACGGCATTTCAGGCGCGGGTGCTGTCGGTCCAGGCGTTGATTGCGCTTGGTTTCTTTGCCTTCCTGCTGCTTGCGTCCAACCCCTTCACCCGGATTGATCCCGCGCCGGTCGAAGGGTCGGGCCTCAACCCGCTGTTGCAGGATCCGGGTCTCGCCTTCCATCCCCCGCTGCTTTACGCCGGTTATGTTGGCATGTCGGTCGCCTTCGCTTTTGCGGTTGCCGCCATGCTCGACCGCAAGGTCGGTCCCGAATGGGCGCGCATGGTGCGGCCCTGGGTACTGGTCGCCTGGTCCTTTCTGACCGCTGGCATCGCGCTTGGTTCTTACTGGGCCTATTATGAACTGGGCTGGGGCGGCTGGTGGTTCTGGGATCCGGTTGAAAATGCCTCGCTGATGCCATGGCTTGCCGCGACGGCGCTTTTGCACTCGATCAGCGTTCTGGCGACGCGCGACGCGCTCAGGAACTGGACGATGCTCCTTGCTGTCGCGGCCTTCAGTTTTTCGATGATCGGCACCTTCATCGTGCGTTCGGGCTTGCTGACCAGCGTGCATGCCTTTGCCGTTGATCCGACGCGCGGCGCATTCCTGCTGGTATTGCTTGCGCTTTATATCGGCGGGGCGCTGACGCTTTACGCATTGAGGGCGCATACGGTGGAGGTCGGGCGCGGCTTTGCCGCCTTCAGCCGCGAGGGCGGACTGGTGGTCAATAATCTGCTGCTGTCGGCGATGCTGGGCGTGATTTTCCTTGGCACACTCTATCCGCTGATCCTCGAGGCTGCGACGGGAGAGAAGATTTCGGTCGGCGCACCTTATTTCGACGCGACCGTGCTGCCAATTTTGCTGCCGATGGCCGCGCTGATGGCTGTGGGGCCGTTTCTTGCATGGAAACGCGCGGATGGCGCCAAGGTCGTCCGCCGTCTGATCGTGCCGATTCTGCTGACTGCCGCTGCTGCCGTAGTGGCCGCTGTGTCTGGCCTGTCGTTTATGGCGGTGACCGCTTTTGGCGTTGCGGCAGGGTTGGCGCTGGCCAGTGTTGCCATCGTCATGCGCCGTCATGCCGGACTGGCGCGCTGGGGGCTGGCGCTGGCGCATCTGGGGGTTGCCGTCTCCATCGCCGGTGCGACCGCCAATGGCGCGCTCGGTGCGCAGACACTGGCCAATCTCGCTATGGGCGAATCGGCGCAGGTCGGGCGTTTTACGGCGACACTGGTCAATGTCATGCCGACAGCGGGCAGCAATTACACGGCGCTTGAGGGAACAATCCGGGTGCGCGATGGCAATGCGCCTGTCGCCATGCTTGAACCGCAGTCGCGCAGCTATGCCTTTCCGCAGATGGAAACGACCGAAACCGGTATCGCGGCACTGTGGGATGGCGATGTCTATGCTGCATTGGGCAAGCCGGACGGGCAGGGGCGCTGGCAGGTGCGCCTGCAATGGCATCCCTTCATCAGGCTGATCTGGATCGGCTCGCTGCTGATGGCGATCGGCGGCCTTGTCGCTGCCTTTGGCGGCCCGCGCAACAAGATGGGGGAACATCCATGAACGCGCCCGTTACGCCGCCTCAAGGCGCACAGCCGTTTGCCCGCAAGCTGGCACTGTTTGTGCCACTTGCGCTGTTTATCGCTTTTCTGGCCTTCACCATGTTCAATCTTGGCCGCCCGCAGCAGCAGGTGATCGCCTCGAAAATGGTGGGCCAGCCGATGCCGACATTCACGCTTGAAGGGCTGGACGCGCTGCATCCTGGTCTGGCGACTGAAGATCTGCAACGCGGCACGGTCACGCTCGTCAATGTCTTTGCCAGCTGGTGCCTGCCCTGCCAGACCGAAGCGCCGCAGTTGCAGGCGCTGGCGGAGCAGGGCGTTGTCATCCATGGTATTGCCGTGCGCGATCGCAGCGCGGCGATCGGGCGATTTCTTGCGCAGCACGGCAATCCCTTTCGCCGTATCGGTCTTGATCCGGCGGGACAGACGCAAATTGCGCTCGGTTCGTCGGGCGTCCCGGAAACCTTTGTCGTCGATGGCAAAGGCGTAATCCGTTATCAGCATATTGGTGAAATCCGCCCCGAACATGTGTCGGTGCTGCTGGCCGAAATCGGGAAGGCCAAGTCGTGATTCGCGGATTTGCGCCCCTCGCGGCACTGTTGCTGATGGCTGCCATGCCGGTCGCGCCCATGGCGGATACGCCGTTGTCCGATCCGGCGCAGGAAGCGCAGGCGCGGGCCTTGATGACCGAATTGCGCTGCCTTGTCTGTCAGAATCAGTCGATTGCCGATTCGGACGCCGACATGGCAGGGGACATGCGCGCGGTGGTTCGCACACGCATTGCCGCCGGAGAAAGTCCGGCCGAGGTCAAGGCCTATCTTATCAGCCGTTATGGTGACTGGGTGACATTCAAGCCCCCGGTCTCGGAGCGGTCGGCAGTGTTGTGGGCCGCGCCTGCCTTGTTTCTCCTCATCGGCGCTTTTCTTGCCTTTCGTCTGTTCCGGCGAGGAGACAGCGCATGACGATTGTTGCCATCCTTCTTCTGGCACTGCTGGTCGCGCTGCTGTGGTTGCGCAAACAGGGCGGCAGTCGCACGACCTGGCTTGTTGTCAGCGTCACGCTCGCTGGCGGACTTTTGGCTTATGCCTTTGCTGGTGAACCGTTGCTGCCCGGCAGGCCCGCGCCGAAACCTGCCAATGATGCCGTGGCGACCCCTGAATTCGAAGATGCCCGGCAGCGCCTTTTGGCTAATGCGGGCGACACGGCTGCATGGCTTGGCTTTGCCGATGCGCTTAGCCGGCAGGGGCGGGGAGCCGATGCCGTCGAGGGGTTGGAACTGGCCATCCGTGCCATGCCCGACAATCCGGATTTGTGGGTGGGCCTTGGCAACACGCTGACTGTGCATGGCGGGGGCATGGTGTCGCCCGCTGCCAGGCTGGCTTTCGACCGCGCCAGCGCCATCGATCCCGACCATCCCGCGCCGCCTTATTTTCTGGCGCTCGCCTGGATTCAAGCCGGTGAACCTGATGAAGCCATGCGCGTGCTCGAAGCGCTGAAGGCGCGCAGCCCAGCGGATGCGCCATGGTTGCCGCAGGTGGATCGTCTGCTCCGTGGCGCGCAGGCGATGGTGGCTGCGGGCGTCGATGGTGGACGTTTTCCCACCGAAATGGCGACACCGGAGAGCCGCTGAGCCTGACGGAGCTTGAACGCGGTGCCACACGGTTGCGCCGGAACAGGGATTAGCACCGCGTTAACCATGGTTGGGCATCATCGCGCCATGGCAAACACGCTCGACCCGGTTTTTCAGCAAGCTACGGTCTTGCGCACGCAAGTGGCGCAGGGGCGTCCGGCTGTTTTGAACGTGAACCAGTCGGCACACACAGAAGAAGCTGCCGCATTTGTCGGCTTGGCCGAGGCGGTGCGGCGGGTCAGTCGTGCCGATATTGCGCTAGCGGGTGCAACTGCACCGGATGCCGTTCGCCCGTCCGGGCCATTGCTGGCAGCGGAGGCAAACGGCAACCGTATGCCGCGCAAGGGGTTGAGGCTCGACATCCGAGCCTGAAGCCTGCGCGGCGTGCCGGTGGCCGGACTGTCAGTTGCGCAGACCGGAAATTTCTTCCTTGAGGCGCAGCTTCTCTTTTTTCATTTGCATCAGCAGTTTGTCGTCGGGATGGGGACGTTGTGCTTCCTGGGCGATCATGGCTTCGAGATGAGCGTGCTTGGCGGTGAGCGAGGCAGTGTGCGCGTTAGCCATCTTCGTCGTCTCCTTCGCTTGTGGATCAAGTGCGCGTTGGATGAGCGAGTAAATCATGCTGTCACATGTTTGTCACGTCTTAGACAGATCATGGATCATTCATGACTAGTCCTTGTGCCGGATTTCAGGCGAATGGCTAATTGTGGCAAAATTTCAGACGAATCGTCATGACAAGCAGTCTTCGCTTAACCCTGGCGCGCCTGCCATGCTACGGACGCTCAATTGAGTCGCTGCAATCAGTCGGGAATGCCGTGGACGAACATGAACTGAAAGAGCGTCTGGACGCCCTCGTGCAGGAACACCGCGACCTGGACGATGCAATTTTCGCGCTGGTTGAAAAAACCGCGCACGATCAGTTGCAGCTTGCCCGGTTGAAAAAACGCAAGCTTCGTCTCAAGGATGAAATCATAAAGCTCAACGACATGCTGCTGCCCGATATCATTGCCTGATGGCGGTGTCGTGATCGGTCCGCTTTCTGTTTTCCGGCGTAATTTTCAGATTCGGGCGCAAAGCTTATGTTGAGATCTTTATATGCAAGGCTCGACCGGTTCGCGCAGCGCATGGAAGATGTTGCGATCCGCCACGCACGGCTTGTGGTGGGCGCGGGTCTGCTGATCGGTCTTGTTGCGGTTTTTGCCCTGACCCGTCTGATTTTTGCCAATGATTACCGGGTATTTTTTGACGCCGACGATCCGCAGCGCGTGGCGCATGAACAGGCCGAGGCACGTTTCAGCGGTTCTGACAGCGTAACTTTCGTGCTGACGGCTAAACAGGGAGATTTGTTTACGCGCCATGGCCTTGAGGCGATTGCCGATGCCACTGCGGCGGCGGGCGCACTGCCGCATGTGGCGCGGGTCGATTCGCTCGCCAACCACCAGCACAGCCGGGGGGAGGGCGATGACCTGATCGTCATGCCGCTTGTCGAGGAACCGCAGGCACTTGACGCTGCGGGACTGGCCGCCGTGCGGGCGATTGCGCTGACAGATCCGGCGATCCAGGGGCGCTATCTCTCGAAGGATGGCCGCACCGCCCAGATCGTTGCGACCATCCAGCTGCCATCCAATGATCCATCGGCCATGGCAAAGGTTGGTGAAGCAACGGCGCGGATGAAGTCACGCCTTGCCTATGCCTATCCCGAACTGACGGTCACGACGTCGGGCGTCGTCTTGCTGTCGCACAGCTTCTACACCGTGACCCAGAGCGACATGACGCGGTTGGTGCCGCTGATGTCCCTGCTGCTGGCGGTGGCCATCGCGCTGTTTTTCCGTTCGTTGCCCGCCAGCCTTGCGGCGATGTCGACACTTGGGCTGGCGATCCTCGTCACTGTCGGGCTGGCCGCAGCGTTCGGTGTCGCCATGTCGCCGGCCAGTGCGCAAGCGCCGGTTATCGTTTTGACCATCGCGACGGCAGAGGCGATTCACATCATCGGCCATGTCCAGACGCTGCAACGCACGGGTTTGTCGCGGAGAGAGGCAATCAAAGGGTCGTTGCGCGCCAATCATGCCGCGATCTTCATCACGACGCTGACCGATGTTTTCGGCTTTCTCAGCTTTAATTTCTCGGACACCCCGCCCTTTCGCGATCTTGGCAACCTTTGCGCGGCGGGGGCGGTGGTCGCCTATTTCTATGCGATGATGTTTCTGCCGGCCCTGCTGACGCTGTGGCGCTTTCCGGTGCGGAGCGAACTTTTGGAGCGTGAGCATAATGTGGCGCGGATTGCCCGCTGGTCGATGCGGCATGCGCGCCTGGCCTTGTCGGGGATTCTGCTTTTGACGGTTGCGTTCGGCGCCTTGTGGCCGACGCTGCGCACACGCGACAATTTCGTGGAATGGCTCGCTCCCACGCATAGCTTCCGGCAGGACGCAGAATATATCAACGAGCGCCTGCCCGGTATTTACGCCATGACCTATGTGCTGGATTCGGGCGAGGATGGCGGCATCGCCGATCCGGGCTATCTCGCACGTGTCGAACGCTTCCAGCACTGGCTCGAACAACAGCCCGAAGTGGCCGACGTCGCATCACTGGTCGATGTCATGAAGCGGCTGAACCGCAACATGCACGGCGACGATCCGGCGTGGGCGCGTTTGCCTGACAATCGCGACCTCGCTGCGCAATATCTGCTCCTGTATGAAATGAGTCTGACGCAAGGCAAGGACCTGTCGGACCAGATCACGCCCGACAAGCGCGCCAGCCGGCTTTTCGTTTCGATGAAGGCGGTGTCATCGGAAGAGATGGTCAGTCTGCGCCAGCGTGCCGATGCCTGGCTGGTCGAACATGTGCCGCCGGTGATGCAGGCGAAGGCGACGGGCACATCGCTGATGTTCGCAACCCTGACGCAGGAAAATACGCGCGCCATGGTCGGCGGCACGTTGATGGCGATCCTGACCATCGCGGTGGTGACCGGCATGGCGCTCTTGTCCGCGCGCATGGGGATGATTGCCCTTTTACCCGCGCTGGCGCCGGTGGCGATGGCATTTGGTGCCTGGGCACTGATCGTCGGCGAGCAGGGGCTTTATGCGGCCTTTGTCATTTCCTGCTCTTTGGGGCTCACTGTTGATGCGGTGACCCATTTTACGATGAAATTCCACCGCGCCTGGCGGGAAGGCGGACTGTCGACGGAAGAGGCTGTCAGCAAGGCCTATCAGGGCGTGGGCATGGAATTGTGGATTGCCAGTATCACGCTGATTCTCGGCTTTCTTTTGCTCAGCCTCTCGGACTTCGCCATCATTGCGAAGCTGGGGCAGATGGTGGCGCTGATCTTCCTGTTCAGCCTTGTGACAAGCTTTGTCATGTTGCCTGCCCTGCTGAAGTGGCTGCTGCCGGAATATGCCGACCCGAAACGCCCGCCGGAAGGCGTGGCTGCGGCAATATCCTGAAAGGCCGGCCCCGGTCATGTGCCGGGGCCGCTTCTGTCAAATGTTATTCGGCCGCGAGGCGCTGACCCTCGATGGCAGGCATGGGCACGCTGGCTTCGCCAATCGCGATCTTGCGCGGCTTTTTGTGTTCCGGCACCTCGCGCACGAGGTCGATGTTCAAAAGACCATGTTCATAGGCCGCACCCGTCACCTTGATCACATCGGCAAGCTGGAAGCGCCGCTCGAAAGCGCGCTTGGCGATGCCGCGATGCAGGAATTCGCGCGGTTCCTTGTCATGTTCGCCAGCCTTGCCTGTGACGACCAGCGTGTTTTCCTGGACGGTGATGTCGAGTTCGTCCTGCGCGAATCCGGCAACCGCCATGGAAATGCGGTAGGTGCCGTCGCCGGTCTTTTCGATGTTGTAGGGCGGATAGCTGTCGCCCTCGCCGCGTGTGGCATATTCCACGAGCCGGTTGAGATTTTCAAAGCCGACCGAGGAACGGAGCAGGGGAGAAAGATCAAATGCACGCATCGTCGAATCCTCTTTCACAAGCGATTGTTCAATGACTGCGCCCGTCCGGATGGCACGGGCGGTCGCGGCGCGGGCAACCCCTGAGCCGGGCATCACCTGACCGCAGATGTAATTTGGTATTAACCCAAATTGTTTCAATAGAGGCAATGCACTGCGGCTATGCCTCTGCTATGGATGAAAAGATGACGATACCGGCAGCCCATATGCCCATCACGCCCAAGCTGGTGGACGGTCTTTATACCGAGGCGATGCTGCTGGCCGATGAGGCGCGTGCTTATTTCGACCATGAGGGGCAGGCTGAACGCGAAACGCTCGATCCGTTGACGCGTGTTGCCTATTCCTGCGAATCGCTCAGGGTGACCACGCGGTTGATGCACGTTGTTTCCTGGCTGCTGGTGCGAAAGGCGATTCAGGCGGGCGAAATGTCGGAAGCCGAGGCCAATGCGCCCGACCGCCATCTGGGCCGTGCCGCAGACCTGCTTGAAGACCGCACGCTGCACGCAGAATTGCCAGCGCGATCGCGGAGCCTCGCTGCTGCCAGTCGCGATCTTTATGGCCGTGTCAGCCGCCTTGACCAGCAATTGCGCGCCGAGCAGGGGGGCGAAAGCCCCGCACGGGCGCTTCAGGGGCGCTTGCAGCAGTTGTTCTGAGCGTGATGCGGTGCGCCTAACCGCGCGCTGCTGCTGCGTATAATGCGATGGCCGCGGCGTTCGAGACGTTCAGGCTTTCGATCTTCGCGGAAATGGGCAGACGGGCGAGTTCGTCGCAGCGTTCTGCTGTCAGTTGTCGCATGCCTTCGCCTTCGGCGCCCAGCACAAGCGCGGGACGGGTATCACCCAGCGCCTGACCGAGCGTGTTGTTCGCGGCTCCTGTCAGTCCGATGCGCCAATAGCCGGCTTCGGCGATTTCATCGAGCGCGCGGGCGAGATTGACGACCCGCACCCAGGGGACGATTTCAAGTGCACCAGATGCCGCCTTGGCGAGGGCGCCAGTTTCGGGAGGGGCATGACGGTCCTGCGTGACAACGGCGACGGCATCGAATGCTGCGGCTGATCGCAGGATCGCGCCGACATTATGCGGGTCGGTCACCTGATCAAGCACCAGCACCAGCTGCGTCTCGCCAAGCGCGGTGAGGCGCTTGGGCGTCAGCGGTTCGGCTTCGATCATCACGCCCTGATGGACCGCGTCTTCGCC
>CAZWMK010000072.1:11795-12708 GCA_964635065.1 uncultured Sphingomonadaceae bacterium
TGGGAGATCGGCAAGAATGTCACCAAGATAGGGTGATTCGAGCGGATCGCATTCAAGCACCAGCCCCTGGTGCGGCGCGTCGCTGGGGACCAGGCGCGCAAGATCGGCGGCGTCACCGATTTCGACCAGCAGGCCTTGCGGGATCACCAGCTCGTCCGCGCATTCGCGGGTAGCATAGAGTTTGCGCAAATGCCGCTCGGGATTGTCGAGCGCTGCATGGACGGCATGACGGCCATAAAGACGCAGACGCTGGCGCTGCGTGGCTTCACGGGCGTGGCGGGGGTGGGGACGACGTGCCATGGCGCGCTTCTAGCGTGTGTTTGGCATTGTGAACAGCCCGCACGCAGCATGGATGGCGGGTGATCGGTTGTTGTCCAGAAGCCCTGCGCACGCGATGGCTGGGTTGGGGCAGGAATGTTGTGAAAAGTCACAAGAAGGCGTTGACAGGACCCGCGCGGTTCGTCATTTACCGCGCCCATCGCATCAAGCGACCGCATTGCCGGGTTCGACATGAATCAGGCAGTCTCCGTGGTGGAGTGGCCGAGCGGTCAATGGCAGCAGACTGTAAATCTGCCGGGTTTTCCCTACGTTGGTTCAAATCCAACCTCCACCACCACCTTCTCCCGAACGGCAGCGGCCTTGACCAGGCTGTTGCGCCAGGGCGGAAGTGGCGGTAGAAAGCCGCGGCTGATGCAAGCGGGTATAGCTCAATGGTAGAGCACTAGCCTTCCAAGCTTGTGATACGGGTTCGATCCCCGTTACCCGCTCCAGCCGCTTTGATGGCAGGCCATGCTTCTCATGCATTTTCTGCTCTTGCGCGATGCGTCGCCCCCCCTTATAGCCCTGCCTTCGACCCGGAGGAGTGTAGCTCAGTTGGTAGAGCATCGGTCTCCAAAACCGAGGGCCGCGGGTT
>CAZWMK010000073.1:0-12598 GCA_964635065.1 uncultured Sphingomonadaceae bacterium
ATGCCGAAGACCCGCGCACCTTCGCGCCGTCGCCCGGCACGGTCACGCATTACCATGCGCCCGGCGGCCTGCATGTCCGCGTCGACAGCGCGCTTTATGACGGCTACCGCATCCCGCCGCACTACGACAGCCTGATTTCGAAGCTGATCGTCTATGGCGCGAACCGCAACGACTGCCTGATGCGCCTGCGTCGTGCTTTGGAGGAATATATCATCCAGGGTCCGAAAACGACGATCCGCCTGCATCAGGCGCTGTTGACCGATCCGTCGTTCATCAATGGCGATTATTCGATCAAGTGGCTGGAACAATGGCTGGCCGCACAGGACGCCGCAGGCTGAGATCGAGGGGCGGGTCACGGCCCGCCCTTCCCTTGACCGTCATCTGCCTGTAAAGCCTCGCGCCCAATGACCGGATATTCCTCCGGCCCGAAGGATGGCAGCGCATGGATCTCGTGATCGTCGAATCGCCCGCCAAGGCGAAAACGATCAACAAATATCTCGGCAGCACCTATCAGGTGCTGGCGTCCTATGGCCATGTGCGCGACCTGCCGCCAAAAGACGGCTCGGTCGATCCTGACGCCGATTTCTCGATGCAGTGGGAGGTCTATGGCGACAAGGCAAAGCAGCTGCGCGCCATTGCCGACGCCGCCAAGAACGCCGACCGCCTGATCCTCGCGACCGACCCGGATCGCGAGGGCGAGGCGATCAGCTGGCACCTCTATGAATGGCTGAAGGCGAAAAAGGCGCTACCGAAAGCGGTCGAACGCGTCACCTTCAACGCCATCACCAAAACTGCGGTCACCGAGGCGATGGCGCAGCCGCGTCAGCTCGACACCGATCTGGTCGACGCCTATCTCGCCCGTCGCGCGCTGGATTATCTTGTCGGCTTCACCCTGTCGCCGGTGCTGTGGCGCAAGCTGCCCGGCGCAAAGTCGGCGGGCCGAGTGCAGTCGGTCGCGCTGCGTCTTGTCGTCGACCGCGAGCGCGAGATCGAAGCCTTTCTGTCGCGCGAATACTGGACGGTCGTCGCCGATGCCGCCTCGCCGTCGGGCACGCCGTTTCAGGCGCGCCTTGTCGGCTGGCAGGGCAACAAGCTCGACAAGTTCGACCTCGCCAATGCCGCACTTGCCAACGAAGCCCGCGCCGACGTGCTGGCGGGCGACTATCGCGTGTCGGGCGTCGAAACCAAGCCGGTCACGCGCAACCCTTGGCCGCCCTTCACCACGTCAACGCTGCAACAGGAAGCCGCACGCAAGCTCGGACTGACCGCCAGCATCACGATGCGCCTTGCCCAGTCGCTCTATGAAGACGGGCACATCACCTACATGCGTACCGACGGCGTGCAGATCGCGGGCGAAGCGATTGCGAGCGCACGCGACGTCATCGCCGAGGAATTCGGCGCCGATCACGTGCCCGAAAAGCCGCGCATCTATCAGACCAAAGCGAAGAACGCGCAGGAAGCGCACGAAGCCATCCGCCCGACCGACCTGCGCAAGCATCCCAAGCGCGCCGGCCTGTCGGGCGATGCCGCGCGCCTGTATGATCTCATCTGGAAGCGCACGCTCGCCAGCCAGATGGCGAGCGCCCGCATGGAGCGCACGACCGTCGACCTGACCGACGCGCATGGCCGCGCGGCGCTCCGCGCCTCGGGCCAGGTGATGCTGTTCCCCGGCTTCCTCGCGCTCTATCAGGAAACTGCCGACGAACCGGACAGCGACGACGAGGACAGCCGCCGCCTGCCGAAACTCGCCAAGGGCGATCACATCAAGGTATCCGACGCCAAGGCCGAACAGCATTTCACCGAACCGCCCCCGCGCTATTCGGAAGCCAGCCTTGTGAAAAAGCTGGAAGAACTCGGCATCGGCCGTCCGTCGACCTATGCGTCGACGCTGCAAACGCTGCGCGACCGCGCCTATGTCCGCGTCGAAAAGAACCGTTTCCACCCCGAGGAAAAGGGCCGGCTCGTTACCGCCTTCCTCGAACGCTTCTTCGAACGCTATGTGTCTTACGACTTCACGGCGCATCTCGAAGACCAGCTCGACGAGATTTCGGCAGGCGATATCGACTGGAAGGAAGTGCTGCGCGCCTTCTGGGCCGACTTCAAACCGAAAACCGCCGAGATTCTCGAACTGAAGCCGAGCGACGTCACTGTCGCTCTGGACGAATTTCTCGCGCCGATGCTGTTCCCCGGCGACCCCAAGAACCCGGATGCCGACCCGCGCGCCTGCCCGGTCTGCGACGCTGGGCGGCTCAGCCTGAAAACCGGCCGTTTCGGGGCATTCATCGCCTGCTCCAACTATCCCGAATGCCGCTACACGCGTCGTTTTGCGAGCGAGAATGGCGACAATGGCGCCGATACCGGCCCGCGCGAACTCGGCCTTGATGACGCGACCGGCGAGCCGATCACGCTGCGCGTCGGGCGCTTTGGCCCCTTCGTCCAGCGGGGTGAAGGCGACAAGCCGCCGCGCGCCTCGCTACCGAAAGGCGTAACTGCCGACAGCATCGACCTTGAACTGGCGATGAAACTGCTGTCGCTGCCGCGCACCATCGGCAACCACCCCGAATCCGGCCAGCCGATCACCGCCAGTATCGGGCGCTATGGCCCCTATCTCGCGCATGACGGCAAATATGCGCGCCTGTCGGACTGGCGCGAAGTGTTCGACACCGGCATGAACGCCGCCGTCGTCCGCCTTGCCGAAGCCGCCGCCGGTGGTGGCCGCGCCCGCAAGGCCGCCGAACCGCTCGCAGTCCTTGGCGCGCATCCCGAAAGCGGGCTTGAGCTGAAAGTGCTCGAAGGCCGTTTCGGTCCCTATGTCTCGGACGGCACGACACACGCGACGCTCCCAAAATCCGCCGACCCCAAGGCCGTCACGCTCGAAGAAGCCATCGCGCTGATCGACGCCAAGATCGCCAAGGGTCCGTCGACAAAGGCCAAGAAAGCGCCCGCGAAAAAAGCCGCGCCCAAGAAAGCTGCCACTGCCAAGAGCGCGACGGCAAAGACTGCGCCCGCGAAAAAAGCGACTGCAAAAAAGACTGCCGCCAAAAAGACAACAACGAAGGCCACCAAGCCTTCCGAATAAGTTTACCCTACAGGAAAGGACCAGCCCGCCATGTCAGACACATCCAATATGACTGATACCGGGCTGATCCTTCGTGCGTTGTCCTTTGCGGCCTTCAAACACCGCAATGATCGCCGCAAGGACAAAGACGCATCACCTTACATCAACCACCCGATTGCCCTCGCCGATCTGCTCTCCAATGAAGCGGGGATCAGTGATCCGGTTGTCCTGTGCGCGGCCATCCTGCACGACACGATCGAAGACACGGAAACAACCTACGGCGAACTTGTGACTTTGTTCGGGCGCGACATCGCTGATGTCGTCGCGGAAGTGACGGATGACACGTCACTGGAACGCGAAGAGCGCAAGCGCCTTCAGATCGTCAAGGCGGCATCGAAATCGAACCGCGCCAAGTTGGTCAAGCTGGCAGACAAAAGCTGCAACCTGCGCGATATCGCCTCCCAGCCGCCACATGACTGGCCACTTGAGCGACGGCAGGCCTATTTTGATTGGTCAGCAGAAGTCATTGCCGGGATGCGCGGCATCCATGCCGGGCTAGAACGGATTTTCGATACGGCGATGCAAGCGCGCCCCTGACCCGACAGATAAACACCGAAATCCTGTCCTATTCAGCGGGCATCTGTCATGGTGTCACAATGACGTGGCCTGTTGTTTCCCCTGATTATCGCGTAACACGCGCGGCATGCCCTGTTGCCCGAAAGTCACCCCGCGCCATATGCGTGACTTTCCTGAACTTTGACGACTGGAACATCCGATGAGCCGCCCCCGCCGCCCTGCCCCCGGCCTGCCGTCGGAGGAACGCATTCTCGAATTCATCAGCGAAAGCCCGACGCCGGTCGGCAAGCGCGAGATTTCCCGCGCCTTCGCGCTCTCGGGTCAGGACAAGGTGGCCTTGAAGGCACGGCTGCGCGACATGGAAAACGATGGTCTGATCGAAGCCGGGCCGGGCCGCACCTTCCACAAGGGCGGCGGCTTGCCGAAGGTTACGGTGCTGCGCGTCGTCGATGTGGCGGACGGCCAGACGGTCGCTGTCCCCGATGTCTGGAACAAGGCAGGTGCGCCGCCGCGCGTTCGCATTGTTCCGGGCAAGCGGCAGGCGGCGCTTGGGCCAGGCGAGCGCGTACTCGCGCGCATCGAAGAAGCCGGTCAGGGCTATCGCGCGCACATCATGAAGAAGCTGGCGGGCGGGCGTGAAGCCGTGCTCGGCGTCCTCAGCCGCGACGTCAGTGGCGGCTTGCGGCTGGTGCCGGTCGACAAGCGCAACCGTCTCGATTTCGCGCTGACCGATCTCGGCAATGCACAGCCCGGCGATCTCGTGCTGGCCGAAACCGGCGGCAAGGCGCATAGCCCGACCGCCAAGATCGTCGAGGTGCTGGGCGACCCCTTCGCGCCGCGCAGTTTCTCACTGATTGCCATTCACGAAAAGGGCATTCCCTCGGTCTTTCCGGACGAGGTGCTGGACGAGGCGAAAACGACTGCTGCGCGCGACCTTGGCCCGCGCGAGGATTTACGCGATCTGCCGATCATCACTATCGATCCCGCCGATGCCCGCGACCATGACGATGCCGTCTGGGCCGCGCCCGATGACGATGCCGGCAATCCCGGCGGCTGGCGCGCCATCGTCGCCATCGCCGATGTCAGCTTTTATGTCCGTCCCGGTTCCGATCTCGACCGCGAGGCGCGCAAGCGCGGCAATTCGGTCTATTTCCCTGACCGGGTCGTGCCGATGCTGCCCGAACTCTTGTCAGCCGATGTCTGTTCGCTGGTCGCACATGTCGACCGCGCGGTCATTGCCTGCCATCTCCAGATCGCCGCCGATGGCAGCCTGAAGGGCCAGCGTTTCACGCGCGCCGTTATCCGCTGTGCCGCCAACCTCGCCTATGAGGACGCGCAAGCCGCCATCGACGGCAAGCGCGACGAGCCGCTGCTCGAACCCGTGCTCAGGCCGCTGTGGGGTGCGTGGGGCGCCTTGGCCAAGGCGCGCGACCGGCGCGCGCCGCTTGACCTTGATTTGCCCGAACGGCGGGTCATCCTTGATGAAGCCGGGCGCATCGTCGAGATTCGCCAGCGCGAACGGTTGGACGCGCACCGGCTGATCGAAGATTATATGATCGCCGGAAATGTCGCCGCCGCGCGCGCGATCGAGGCGAAGAAGCTGTCGCCGATGTATCGCGTCCACGAACCGCCCAGCCGCGAAAAGCTGGTGGCGCTGAAAGATTATCTCGACACTTTCGGCATTGCGCTTGCGCTGGGGCAGGTGATTACGCCGAGATTGTTCAACCGCATGCTGGAAGGCGTGCGCGAGGAAGCCCATGGTCCGCAGGTGCAAGAACAGGTGCTGCGCACACAGACACAGGCCTATTATGCGCCGGAAAATCGCGGTCACTTCGGGCTGGCGCTGACGTCTTACGCCCATTTCACCTCGCCCATCCGCCGCTATGCCGATCTGGTCGTTCATCGCGCGCTGGTGCGCGGCTATGGTCTTGGGGATGGCGGGCTGACCGATGCCGAACTGGCCGGCCTTGCCCGCACAGGCGAGCATATTTCGCAGACCGAAAGGCGCGCGATGGAGGCCGAACGCGACACCATCGACCGTTATGTTGCCGCCTATCTGTCGGAAAAGGTCGGAGAGGT
This sequence comes from uncultured Sphingomonadaceae bacterium, assembly GCA_964635065.1. GTDB lineage: Bacteria > Pseudomonadota > Alphaproteobacteria > Sphingomonadales > Sphingomonadaceae > CAZWMK01. The sequence goes on from CAZWMK010000073.1 coordinate 5,714, forward strand.
TTTACCGGCGCGCATCACCGGCGTCGCCCGCTTCGGCTTTTTTGCAACTGTCGATGGCATTGGCGGCGACGGGCTGGTGCCAGTGTCGCACCTGGGTGCCGAACGCTTCACCTTCGATGAAGGCGCACAGGCCCTGGAAGGCGTCGAAACCGGCACGCGCTACACACCGGGCATGAAGCTTGATCTCAGGCTGGCCGAAGCCGATTCGATCACTGGCACCTTGCGCTTCGAACTGGCCGAGATGGCCGAACTGCCCCAGCGCACACGGCGCGACAGGATGTTGCGGCGCGGCGCAGGGGGCAACCTTCCGCCCGGTCGGGGCCGCTCAGGCGGCGGTCAGGCGCGCGCGAATCGTCGCAAATAACGGCTCGATCAGGGTTGGATGCGGATGTTCGGGCAGGTCCAGCGCATCGTGCATGCGATCGAGAAAAAGAGTGATGGCCGCCGCACCGGCAAAGGCGCTGATTTCGTCCTCCAGCGCATGGGCGAGGGCCGCGACGCCTTCGAAACCATAGGCGCGGGCCACGCCCTTGAGCGAATGCACCTGCCGCAGGAAGTCTTCACGCGGGGTGACGGACAGGCGCGATTCCATGAGATAAAGCCGCTCCGACAATTCCTGCCGCGCCAGCGACCGCTCTTCAGCTTCAATCACGCATTCCTCCCTGCACGCTTCTGTCTGGTCTCCGGAATGCCGCAACCGCCTTTCAGTTCCGTTAAATTGGCAAGCCGCCTTGACTATTGCGGCGGATTGATGCAATGCCGCGACCGATCGCGGTGCGTACAGCGCCGCTCACAGTCTTTTTTACAGCAGTTTCAGGGACGTCCGAGTCATGGCAAAGCCGACCACCGTCAAGATCAAGCTCGTCAGCACCGCCGACACGGGCTTCTTCTATGTCACCAAGAAGAATCCGCGCACGCAGACGGAAAAGCTGTCGTTCCGCAAATATGATCCGGTTGTGCGCAAGCACGTCGAATTCAAGGAAGCGAAGATCAAGTAAGATCCCGCATTCCTGCGTTATTCAACGGCCGCCATATGGCGGCCGTTTGCATTTTGACTGCATGTCTGAATAGCCCCCACCGACGCACCCGCCCATCCTGATGAGCGGACACGCAGCGCCGAATCAGGCAGCTGCCCGCGTCGTATCGACCATGATCTGGTTGCGCCCGCCGCGCTTGGCCGCGTACAGCATGGCATCCGCGCGGGCGATCAGCTGATACCCGTCCTCCTTGTCGGACGCACGCCCGTCCATGCTGGCCACACCCATGCTGACGGTCAGCTGCTCGCTGATCATTTCCGTGACAGGAAATGGCGTCTCTGCAATGATGGAGCGGATACGTTCTGCCACATCGCGCGCTTGGGCGGCGTCGGTATCAGGCATGGTGACAACAAATTCTTCGCCGCCATAGCGCGCGCACATGTCGACGCCCCTGATATTGCAGGCAATGCGCTGCGCCACCGCACGCAAGGCAGCGTCGCCCGCTGCGTGTCCGTGTATGTCGTTCATCCGTTTGAAGTGATCAATGTCGATCATCAGGACAGACAGCGTCCGACCCTCGACCCGCGCGCGCTTGACGAGCGTATCGAGGTGATTGGTCATGTAATGGCGATTATAGACGCCGGTGACGGCATCTGTGATCGCAAGGCGCATCGACAGATGGACATTGGCGCGCAACTGGTCGCTCAGACGCTTCCGGCGCAGCAAGGTCCGCACGCGGGTCATGATTTCCAGACTGTCCGTCGGATATTTGATACAGTCGCTGATCCCCAATTCGAAACCGCGCACAAGCGGTTGCAGATCTTCACAATCCACGACCGACAGCAACGGTACGGAGCGCAGATCACGGGACGAGCGCAACTGGGCAACCAGCCGAAAACCGTCCACTCTCCCGCTTTCAAGGCCGAGAATAACCAGATCGCAGGGCAGATTGGCCAGACGACTGCGCGCCTGTTCGGGAGCAAGAGGGATTAGGCTGACCTGCTGTCGCAAATGCGTCATGACTTCCGCAATCGCCAGGCTGCCGTCATCGACAACAGCGACGACCGGTTGAGCGGTTCTCATGTCGTCGGCGGAATCAAGACCGATCAGATCATCGGTCAGTTCCCGCGCATGTAACTCATCGAACAGCATCTTCAACCGGACGAGTGAACGGACGCGCGCAAAAAGTTCGATATCGCGGATCGGTTTGATGAGGAAATCGTCGGCTCCAGCGTCCAGTGCCTGTGTACGGGCAGTCGGCTGGTCAAGCGCCGTGACCATGACAACCGGGATATGCCGAAGCGCGCGGTCAGCCTTGAGTGAGCGACAGACTTCAAAGCCATCCATTCCGGGCATCATCACATCGAGAAGAATGATATCCGGGCGCTCGCGTGCAGCGATTTCCAGCGCCTGTGTGCCTGATCTGGCGGTCAGAACATCGAAAAATTCATCAGAGAGCTGACGTTCCAGCAATAAAAGATTGGGCAGCGTGTCATCGACAATGAGCACCCGTCCAGTCATACTGCCTCCCCTCCGGCCTTTCCCGCGTACGTCAGATGAACGAACGCACGGTTTCCATAAACTTATGCACCGAAATCGGCTTGGCGATATAGGCTTCGCACCCCCCCGCCCGGATCCGCGCCTCATCGCCTTTCATGGCGAAGGCCGTAACGGCGATCACAGGCGTGCTGGCCAGTGCCACATCCTGTTTCAGCCAGCGAATGACATCAAGACCTGAAACCTCCGGGAGCTGAATGTCCATCAATATCAGGTCTGGCGCTTCGCTGCGAACCGTTTCCAGGACATTGCGGCCATCACGCAACTGAAGCGTACGATAGCCATGAGCCTCGAGCAAATCGCAAAACAGTTTCATATTCAGATCGTTATCTTCGACCACAAGAACTGTTTTTTTCATTCAGGCCCGGCTCCCCTCTTGCCGTCCACGAGATTGAACTGGCATCAACCAAAAAAGTTTAACCTGAATATGGTTAATACCCATATAGAATTAAGAATGTCTTACGATTGCACCATAACGAGACAAGATGAACCCACCGCCACGGCATTGCAGGCGCTGGCATGGATCATCGGTGACGAAACGCAGCGGCAGCGCTTTCTTGCGCTGACCGGGCTTGACGCAACGACGCTGCGCGCGCAAGCCAACACGATCCCTCTGCTTGCCGCGACACTGGCTTATCTCGAAGCGCACGAGCCCAGCCTTCATGCCTGCGCACAGGCTCTTGATATGTCACCCGCCGCCTTGATCGAGGCCCATTCATGGTTGAAACGACATGACACGCCCCTTGCTGATCTGTGACTGCGATGAGGTGCTTTTGCACTTCACCACGCCCTTCAGGGGCTTCCTGTCCGATGTTCACGACCTTGAACTGCGGTTTGACAGTTTTGCCCTCCACGGCAATGTCCGCCACCGCGCATCGGGCGATGCCGTCGAAGCCCACCGCCTGCCTGAACTGCTGGATCAGTTTTTCCGCCATCACATGCCAACGCAGACACTGGTGCCGGGCGTGCGCCCCGCGCTGGAAGAGGTGGCGAAAACCGCGGATATCGTGGTCCTGACCAACCTTACGGATGATCTGCGCACCATGCGGACTGCGCAGCTGGCAGGGCTTGGCCTGCCGCTGACCGTTTACACCAACCAGGGACCAAAAGGGCCTGCGGTGCGCCGTCTGCTTGACGAACGCAAACCGGCACGTGCGCTTTTTGTTGATGATCTGCCACCGCATCACAGTTCGGTCAAAGTCCATGCCCCGCATGTCCACAGGCTGCACATGGTCGCCGAACCGGAACTGCATCGCATTGTCCCGACTGCGGATGACGCTGACGCCCGCATCGACCGCTGGCCAGACGCCCTGCCATGGATCATCGAACGCATTGGTTGACGCACACTCGCTCTTGAACTTTGTCGGATTACGCGCAAGTAACATGACGCACTCCGCCATGAACGGACAGACAACATCATGACCATCGCCCACCGCTTGCAGGCCGCAGGTATCACGCTCCCGACCCCTGCCGCACCCGCTGCGAACTATGTATCTTATGTTCTGGCCGGCGATCTCTTGCATGTCGCGGGTCAGATTCCCTTCCGTACTGATGGCACACTGGCCAAGGGACGTCTGGGGGAAGATGTCTCGGTCGAGGACGGTCAAGCAATCGCCCGCCTTTGCGGTATCGGTATTCTGGCACAGGTTCAGGCGGCACTCGGCGATCTCGAACGTGTTGCGCGCATCGTCAAGCTGGGCGTTTTCGTGAACTCCACCCCCGATTTCATCGACCAGCCCAAGGTGGCCAATGGCGCATCCGATCTCATGGTGGAAATTTTCGGGGATGCCGGCCGTCATGCGCGCAGTGCCGTTGGTGTCCCGGCACTACCACTTGGCGTTGCGGTCGAAATTGATGCCATCGTCCAGGTAAAGGCTAGCTGAGTGACATCCGTCCGGGCCCAAACGACAAACGTCCCGTCCTTCCTGACCGCCCAGCCCTTCGCGCACCGCGGCCTGCACGGAGACGGCGTAATTGAAAACAGCATTGCCGCCTTTGACAGGGCGATTGCCGCCGGTCACGGGATCGAACTGGATGTCCAGCTAACCCTGGATGGCGATGTGATTGTCTTTCACGACACCACGCTTGATCGCCTGACCGAACGCACTGGACCGGTCGCGAGTCTGTCGCGGGCGCAACTGGAAAATGTGCGACTGCGCGGCACCAGCGAGACGCTGCATACGCTGCATGCCGTGCTGCATTATATCAACGGTCGTGTCCCGGTCCTGATCGAGGTCAAGACACCGACAGCTGCACATCTGCCCCTGTGCTTTGCCGTGCGTCGCGCGCTTGAGGGATATCGTGGCCCCATGGCCGTAATGTCCTTCAACCCCAATCTGGTGCGCTGGTTCGCACGCCATTCCAGTCGTATTGTGCGTGGTCTGGTGGTCACCGATGAAAGCCGGAACACGGGCCGCCTCTCGACCCTGCGGCGACGTGTTGAACAGATTGTCTCGATGGCGCGCGCGCGCCCGCAATTTCTGGCCTATGACATCCGCTCTCTGCCGTCCGCCATGTCGCAGACGGCACGGCAGAAGGGACTTCCGGTCCTGACATGGACGGTTCGGAGCGACAGCGAGCGCGCCCATGCCGCCCTTCACGCCGACCAGATCATTTACGAGACAACCAGCCGTACCGAGAGGGCATGACCGGCAGCGCGGCAATCGAGATCATCGATAGCGCCAGCACCCTGTCACCAGACGCATGGGATGCCTGCGCAGGCACAGACAATCCTTTTGTTTGCCACGCCTTTTTTCAGGCACTGGAGCAATCCGGCAGTGCGACAGCTGAAACGGGATGGCAGGCCGCCCATCTTGTCCACCGTGGCCCGGATGGCCAGCCGTCCGGCCTGCTGCCCGCCTATGTCAAAAGCCATTCCTATGGCGAATATGTCTTCGATCAGAATTGGGCGCGCGCCTATCAACAGGCCGGGGGCGCTTATTATCCCAAACTGCAGCTCTCCGTGCCCTTTACGCCGGCGACGGGTCCGCGCCTGCTGCTGGCCGATCCAGCTGCGGCCGGGCCACTGATCGCCAGTGCGGAAGCCCTGTGCCGTGCCCATGACCTGTCATCGGCACATGCAACCTTCATCACGCCATCCCAGATCGATACCTTCACCGACGCCGGCTGGCTTTGCCGCCACGACATTCAGTTTCACTGGTCCAATCAGGGGTATGACAGTTACGAGGCCTTCCTGTCGGCACTGTCTTCGCGGAAACGCAAGGCGTTGCGCAAGGAGCGGACGGCGGCGCGGGCAGATGGTCTGTCCATCGTCTGGCTTCAGGGCGCCGCCATCACCGAGGCGCATTGGGATGCCTTCTGGCATTTCTATCAGGATACCAGCGCGCGCAAATGGGGACGCCCCTATCTGACACGCGCCTTTTTTTCGCTGATCGGTGCCCATATGGGCGACCGGGTCCTGCTGATTCTGGCCTTGCGCGGCGACCGCCCCATTGCGGGCGCGCTGAATTTCGTCGGTGCTGATGCGCTATATGGCCGCTACTGGGGTTGCACCGAAGACATACCCTATCTGCATTTCGAACTATGCTATCATCAGGCAATCGATTTTGCGATCGCCCATGGCCTGAAGCGCGTTGAGGCAGGCGCGCAGGGGCTGCACAAGCTCGCGCGGGGCTATCTGCCCGTGGTGACAAGCTCGGCGCACTGGATCTCCGATTCCAGGCTGGAACAGGCTGTACGCGGATTTCTGATACAGGAACGGGCCGCCGTCGCACGCGAGGTGGCGGCACTCATGGCCGAAAGCCCATTCAGGACAGTGGACTGATCCGGATCGCTTGGATCATCCGCGCACGCCCTGCATCCATGCGCGGGCCGCGCGCTGCGCTTCGGCAATTTCCCACGCGGCCATTTCGGATGCGATTTCGGCGCGGCACTGCTGGGCACTGCGCAAACCGGCCAGGGCGGCGAGATTGAACCATTTGTGTGCCTCGACCAGATTCACCTCGCAACCATTATTGCCCAGGGAATAGGCAAGGCCGAGTTCATAGCAGGCCTGAGGGTCGCCGCTGGCCGCAGCCGCCACCCGATGATCGAAAGACCGCTCTTCGTATCTCTTTGCATGTCCCATCTGCTCACCTTCCTTCGCGAACGAGCAAGGCGACATTGGCAAACAGAAAATCAAAATATGGTTAACGATGCCGCCGTCATGTAATTTTCATGCAAGGCACTGATCAGGCGCTGTAGATATCGCCCCGGATCCGGCGAAAGGCGAACGCGCCCTGCCCGGCCTGACCGAGAGGCACAACAACACGGCCCGTCGGCAGAATAACGAGCGCCCGCGTGCCTTTTCCGGGCGTCGACAGCAGGCGGAAGCTACCTTCATGCATTTCGA
>CAZWMK010000074.1:0-12587 GCA_964635065.1 uncultured Sphingomonadaceae bacterium
AGCCAATGTCATGCACATACCCCGCCCATGCCTGACGCGCTTGCCAAGTCGGGACGGGGGGCGTCAAGAGGGGACCTGGTCAGGCTTCGATCAGCAGCCGCTGTTCGATGGCTGCTTTGCGCATCGCTTTTTGCAGCTTGTCGAAGGCGCGCACCTCGATCTGGCGCACGCGCTCGCGGCTGATGCCATAATGCTGGCTCAGTTCTTCCAGTGTCTGCGGTTCGTCGCGCAGGCGGCGTTCGGTCAGGATGTCGCGTTCCCGCTCGTTCAGTTCCTCCATTGCCTTGAGGAGAAGGGCGTGGCGGATGTCGCTTTCCTCGGCTTCGGCGACGATTTCGTCCTGAATCGGGCCTTCATCCGACAGCCAGTCCTGCCACTCGCCTTCGCCATCCTCGCGCAGGGGGATGTTGAGGCTGGTATCGCCCCCCATCGCCATGCGGCGGTTCATGCTGATGACTTCGCTTTCCTCGACGCCCAGATCGGTCGCGATTTTTTTCACGACATCGGGGTGCAGATCACCTTCCTCAAGCGCATTGATCTGGCCCTTGATGCGCCGCAGGTTGAAAAACAGCTTTTTCTGGGCAGCGGTCGTGCCGATTTTCACCAAGCTCCATGATCGCAGAATGAATTCCTGGATCGAAGCGCGGATCCACCACATGGCATAGGTCGCCAGCCGGAACCCTTTTTCGGGGTCGAATTTTTTCACGCCCTGCATCAGGCCGATATTGCCTTCGGAAATCAGCTCGGACACCGGCAGGCCATAGCCGCGATAGCCCATGGCGATCTTGGCGACGAGGCGCAGGTGGCTGGTGACCAGCTTGTGCGCGGCCTTGGTGTCCTGATGCTCGGCCCAGCGCTTGGCGAGCATATATTCTTCTTCCGGCGCCAGCAGGGGAAATTTGCGGATTTCCGCCAGATAGCGGTTCAGCGAAGCCTCGCCGCCCAAGGCCGGAATCGTCGCCGGAAGGTTGCTGTTGCTGCTCATGATCGGTCCCTGAACTCCCTGAAGACGCAACTGCGCCTTCCATGTTTCATGTCCTTATACGGACAGCAAGCTGATCAGTTCATGAATGTCGTCAGGAATCGGACTGGAAAAGTCCATTTTCTCGTTTGTCACAGGATGAATGAAGCCAAGCGTGCGCGCATGCAGCGCTTGCCGGTGAAAGCCGATGCGGTCGAGCAGCGGTTTATGTCGTTGCGCCTTGATGCTGTAGGCCGGATCGCCAAGCAGGCTGTGACCGATGGACGCCATGTGGACGCGCACCTGATGGGTGCGACCGGTTTCCAGCTTGCATTCGACGACAGCGGCATGGGCCAGCGGTTGCGTCATGCGGTAACGGGTCACTGCCCATTTGCCGCGCCCGTCGGCAACAATCGCCATCTTCTGGCGGTTGGCGCTGGAACGGGCCAGCGCGCCTTCGATGCGGCCTGCAGGCGGCACCGGGATTTCGTTGACGACAGCCAGATAACGGCGGTCGATGCTGTGGTCGGCAAACTGCCGGGCCAGGCCTTCATGTGCGCGGTCGGTTTTGGCGACGACCAGCAGGCCGGATGTATCCTTGTCGATACGGTGGACGATGCCGGGCCGGGCGACACCGCCGATGCCCGACAGGCGTCCGGCGCAATGGTGCAGCAGGGCATTGACCAGCGTGCCGTCGAGATTGCCCGCCGCCGGATGGACGACCAGCCCCGCAGGCTTGTCGACAACCAGAAGATGTTCGTCCTCGAACAGGATGGCGAGGGGAATGTCCTGTGCGATGGCTTCGGCTGGGATCGGGGCGGGGATGGCAACGTGGAAGTGTTCGCTGCCTTCCACCTTTCTGGCAGGATCGCGGACGGCTATGCCGCCACGGGTGACGGCGCCGGCACTGATGAGCGCCTTCAAACGCTCGCGCGACAAGGTGGTGACAACGGCAGCCAGCGCACGGTCGAGCCGCCAGCCCGCCATGTCGGAATGCAATCTGGCTTCTATGGTCGACGCGCTTTCCCCCATGGTTTAGCCATGTCGGTATGGATTTTCAGATTGCAAGCATTGTTTTGCACGATCTGCGTGCCGAGGTGGCTGCGGCGGCGCCCCATGAGGCCTGCGGCCTGCTTCTGGGGCAGGGACGCCAGATTCGCGCATTGCAACCGGCGGCGAATCTGGCCCCGTTTCCCGAACGATTGTTCGAGATCGATCCGCAGGTGCTGTTTTCCGCCCATCGTGGTGCCCGGACAGGCGGGCCGGCGATCATCGGCTGTTATCATAGCCATCCCTCGGGCCTGGCCTGGCCATCTGCTGTTGATGCCGCACAGGCGCATGACCCTGGCTGGCTTTGGCTCATTGCCGGAACCGACGGGCTGGCGGCTTTTGTCGTTCAGGAAAATGGTCCGATCCACGGGCGATTTGCACCCGTGTCCCTGATCACGCTAGATTGACCGCTCGAACGTGGCGAAAGGCGCAAATGGCGACGGGTAGGGTCAAGTGGTTCAACAGGCGCAAGGGCTTTGGTTTCATCGCACCAGATATCGGTCCGCGGGATGTTTTCGTTCATGTCTCCGCGTTGCAGCGTGCGGGGTTGAGTGAACTGCATGAAAACCAGCGTGTCGAGTTTGAATTGACACAATTGCAGGATGGCCGGATCACCGCCTTGGGTCTGCGTCTGGTTGATGAAGATGCTGCTGCATGATGATTTTTTCATCCATGCACGATATGGCAAGATTTTATCCTGTATGGAGTTGGCATGAGCGCCGTTGATTTCGCCAGCCTGTTATGTTCACGCCTGTGCCACGACCTTGTCGGGCCGGTCGGGGCGCTGTTCAACGGCGTCGAGCTGCTGGCCGATGAAAATGACCCGGAAATGCGTGCGCGCTGCCTTGAACTATTGTCTGACAGTGCGCGCCAGACGGCCAACAAGCTGAAATTCTTCCGCCTCGCCTTTGGATCGGCAGGCGGTTTTGGCGAGAGAGTCGACACCCGCGAGGCGCAGGCTGCGCTTGAGGGGCTGTTCGCGGGCGATCGCCGGGTGGAAGTCGACTGGATGGTCGGCCCACATGCGTTGCCGAAAAATGCAGTCAAGCTGCTGCTCAACCTGTCGATGGTAGCGGGAGATGCACTGTTGCGTGGTGGCAAGCTGTCCGTTGCCGCCGAAGACATGGGCGGACGGATCGAACTGGCCGTTCGCGCCGAAGGCCCGCGTCTGTTGCTCGATGCCGAATTGCGCACGGCGCTAGGCGGCGGCACGCCACTGGAATCGCTTAGCCCGCGTGCTTCGGTGGCGTATCTCATCTGTGCGCTGGTGCAGGATCTGGGCGCGACCATGCAGATTTCCGACGCGCAGGACGGCGTGCTGGTGTTCGGGGTTGAACTGCCCGAGGCGCGCTGAGCGCATCCTTAGACGCTGTTAACCAATATCAGGCCATGGTCTCTCCGAAAGGGGTGGCCATGGACGATTTGCTGTCCGATTTCCTGACGGAAAGTGCCGAGCATATCGAGATGCTCGACGACCGACTGCTGGGTTGGGAACGCGATCCGTCGGACCGCGCCCTGCTCAATGACATTTTCCGCCTGATGCACACTATCAAGGGCACATGCGGCTTTCTTGACCTGCCCCGGTTGGAAGCCCTGACACATGCGGCGGAAAATGTGCTGGGCCGCGTGCGGGACGAGGGGCGGATTCCCGCGCCCGCCGTGGTGGTCGCCATCATCGAGACAATCGACGCCATCAAGTGCGCACTGGCCGCACTGGGACGCACGGGACGTGAATCGGACAAGGATCATGCCGCACTCATCGCCGCGCTGCACAAGCTGGCGGAGGAGGATACGGCAACCGACATGTTTTGCGATTCGGCGGCCGACATGCCGGCGGATGTTTTTCTGGATGCTGCCCCCGCCGGGGCGGCACCGTTTTCCCCGGCGCGGGCCCAGCCACCGCCTCTTTCGGCTATGTCGGCTGCGGTGGGGGCGACGATCCGGATTTCCGTCGACCTGCTGGAACAGATGGTCAATGCCGCGTCCGAACTGGTGTTGACGCGCAATCAGTTGTTGCAGATTGCGCGCGATCATCCCGATGATGCCTATGGCCCGGCGGTTGAACGGCTGTCGGCGCAGGTCGGCATTTTGCAAGATTGCGTGCTGCACAGCCGGATGCAGCCCGTCGCCAGTGCGTGGAGCGCCCTGCCGCGCATGGTGCGGGATCTGGCCGCCGAGACCGGAAAGCAGGTGATACTGGACCTTGCGGGGGGCGAGACCGAGCTTGACCGGCAGGTCATCGAACTGATCAAGGATCCCCTTGCGCATATGATCCGCAATGCAGTGGATCATGGCATCGAAACCCCCGCATTGCGACAGGCACGCGGCAAGCCGCAAGCCGGCCGCATCAGGCTGGATGCCTATCAGGCGGCGGGACAGGTGGTCATCGAGATGACCGACGATGGCGGCGGCATCGATACCGACCGGTTGCGCACCAGGGCGATTCAGCGCGGACTCGTTGACGCTGCCGATGCCGATCGCATGACGATGACGCAACTGGAACGGCTGATCTTCCTGCCGGGCCTGTCGACGGCGGCGCAGGTCAGCGGCATTTCGGGGCGCGGCGTTGGCATGGATGTCGTCAAGGCCAATGTCGAACGCATCGGTGGCACTATCGATCTTGAATCCCGCAGCGGGCAGGGCACGCGCTTCCGGCTGCGGATTCCGCTGACGCTGGCGATCATGCCGACGCTGATTGTCGTAACACAGGGACATCAATTTGCGCTGCCGCAGGCCTGTGTCCGCGAAATCGTCGAAGTCGGACGTCCGGGACGTCCGCAGGTCGAACGAATCGGCGACGTGCCGGTCTTGCGATTTCGCGATCAGTTGTTGCCGCTCGTCGCCCTTGGCCAGACGCTCGGATTATCGGACGCGGAGGAAGGGGCGCGGCATGTTGTCGTCGTGCAGGCTGGTGAGGGGCAGTTCGGCCTGTTGGTCGATGCGCTGGCAGGCAGCGAGGAAGTGGTGGTCAAACCCGTACCGCCGCTTCTTGGCAATGCTGCGGTCTATGCCGGTAACGCCATATTCGGCGATGGGCTTGTCCGCATGATCATCGACATTCCGGGTCTGGCCACCCGCGCCCTGTCCGGCGTCGACAGTTTGCAGGCGTTGACGCCGCCCTTGCCGCCCACGCTTGTCGCAGAGCCATCGGAGACGCTGCTGCTGTTCATGTGTCGCGCCCGCCGCCGCCATGCCGTGCGCCTGCTGGATGTTACCCGGATCGAGCGGGTCGACTGCGCGCAGGTCAGTCTGGGCGACGACCGTGCTTTTGTGGCCTGCCGGGGCGCCTTGCTGCCGCTGATCGAGCCGGATGGAGCTGTGCCGGTGTCGAAGGCGGGCTATCTGCCCTGTCTGGTGTTCGAGGCGGATGGCAAGGCCGGTGGACTGATCGTCGAAGAGGTTCTGGATATCGTCGCTGCGCCGGCGCCGGAGGCTCTGCTTCCGGCTGAAAACGATCCGCATCTGCTGGGGATGGCGATGATCGCAGGCGAAATGACGCGAATCCTCGACCCGCTCGCCATGGCTATGCTGGTCGCAGAACAGGCATCGCCGCCGGGCGGGGGAGGATCGCAACGCACGCTGCTGGAAACGCTTGAGCAGACATTGCGCAGGCGCATGGCATGAATACGGCTGGCTATCTCATGGTGCGGGTTGATGGGCGCTGGCTTGGCATTCCCGTCGCAAATGTTTCCGAACTGTCCCGTCCGGTGGCGATCACGCCCGTTCCTCTATCCGACCCCTGGGTGCGCGGGCTGATCAATCTGCGGGGCCGGATCGTGCCTGCACTCGATCTTGCCGCAAGTCTGGACGGGACGCATGCCCGGGAACTGCCCGACCGGCGTTATGCCGTGCTGACGAGGGCAGGGGGCGTGTCACTGGCATTGCTTGTCGATGCCATCGACGAGATTGTGACCCTGCCAGCCGCCGCAATCCTGCCCAATCCTGTGACCATGCCCGAACGGGCGGCACTTTTGTCGCGCGGCATGGCGCTGTGGGAAGATAGACTGCTGATGCTGCTCGACCTTGAAGGATTTGCGGAATGCGGCGCCGACGTGTTTGCCGCCTGACGGCATTAACACTGCGGCAAAACTTCTCCCGCTAGACTAGCTGCGCACAAAAAGGATCGGTTGCGCGCATGAAAACCTGCCTGATCGTCGATGATTCGATGGTGATTCGCAAGATTGCCCGCCGCATTGTCGAATCCTTCGATTATACGGTCAGTGAAGCCGCCGATGGCAGCGCTGCCCTGATGCAGTGCGCGGCCGGCATGCCCGATCTCATTCTACTCGACTGCCACATGCCGGGGATGAATGGCATTGATTTTCTGCACGCACTGTCCGTCCGCGCGCTCGACCGGCGTCCCAAGGTCCTTTTTTGTACGGGCGAGAAAGACGATGCCCAGATTCGCGCCGCTTTTGCTGCAGGCGCAGACGATCATGTCATCAAGCCGTTCGACAGTGATGTCATCGGCGGCAAATTGCGTCTTTTGGGTCTGGCCTAGCTCTTGGCGCGGCTTCATCCCATGCGCTCCGGCATGATGCAGAGCCGCCCGCGCGTCATGCTGGTCGATGACAACGCGGTCGCTCGGGCGCTGATGACGCGCTGGATAGAGGAAGACGGGGCGGGCGAGGTCGTGGCGGCGGTCGCCAACGGCCGCTTGGCCCTGTCTGCACTGGCGCAGATTGCGATCGATGTCATCGTGCTGGATATCGAAATGCCCGAAATGGATGGTCTGGCGGCACTGCCGCAATTATTGGCGCTGCGTCCCGCTGTCCGCGTCCTGATGTCGTCGGCGCTGACGGAACGTCATGCGCGCATCACGCTGGAGGCGTTGCGACTGGGCGCCGCCGATGCCCTTGCCAAGCCGCGTGCAGGATGGAATGCACCGGGTGCCCCCGATTTCAGGAGCGATCTGTGCGCCAAGGTGCGGGCGCTTGGGATCCCCAGTCAGACGGACGGCAAGGCCCGTGTGGTGCGGATTGGTCCGCCCAAGGCCTGGCATGACCCGCGCGATGCCCAGGCGTCTGCCATTGTCATCGGTGCATCAACGGGCGGCCCGCGTGCCTTGTTCCGCCTGTTCGAGCAATTGCCTGCGCCCTTGTGCGTGCCGGTGCTGATCACTCAGCATATCCCCGCGCAGTTCACCCGCGCACTGGCCGAACAACTCGCGCGGACCACCCGGCACAAGGTGGTGGAAGCGCAGGACATGGACAGGCTGCGGCCCGGCGTCCTTCATCTGGCGCCCGGCGACCGGCATATGGAAGTCGAACAGGCGGAAGGGGGCGCGCGCATCCATCTGACTGACGATCCACCAGACAATTTCTGCCGGCCATCGGTCAATGCGTTGTTCCGTTCGGCGGCGGATGTGTGGGGCGACCGTCTGCTGGCGCTCGTGCTGACCGGTATGGGCAGCGATGGCTTGGCTGGTGCGCGTGTTGTTGCGGCTGCGGGTGGCGAGGTGGTGGCGCAGGATCACGAAACATCCGTGGTGTGGGGGATGCCGGGCAGTGTCGCCGGGGAAGGGGTGGCCCGTCACGTTCTGCCGCTTGATGATATAGCGGCGCGCCTGCGCCCATTCTGCCAGAAGCCGGTGGCCTCATGAGCCTCGCTTCGCCAAGCATTGAACGCCTCGCGCATTTTGCCCGCCAGCGCGCGGGCCTTGCCATTGACGGCGCGCGGCTTTTTCACATCGAGGGCCGGTTGCAGGAACTGGCGCGGCGCAAGGGGTTTGCCGACGCGAATGCGCTTGTCGCGTCCGTTGCCGCATTTCCTGCTGGTCCCATGGCGGATGCGGTTCTGTATTGCCTGCTCAACCATGAAACCTTTTTTTTCCGCGATGTATTGCCCTTCACCCTGCTGCAACAGCAGATTTTGCCTGCGCTGCGGCGCGCGCGCGGGAGAGAACGCCACCTCAGAATCTGGTCTGCTGCGGCCTCGACGGGGCAGGAGGCGTATTCGCTTGCCATGCTTTTTGCCGAGGCACCGGACTTGTGGCACGACTGGACGATCGACATCGTGGCCACCGACATATCCGAAACCGCGCTGGCGCGCGCCCGGCGCGGTGTTTACAGCCATTTCGAAGTGCAGCGCGGTCTGTCGCCTGAACGGCTGAAAGCCCATTTCAGTCCTTGCGCCGATGGCTGGGAAATCTTGCCAGCCCTGCGCGCGCGTGTCGCCTACCGGCCGCAAAACCTGCATGACAGTTTTGTGCACCTGGGATCGTTTGACATCATCTTGTGCCGCAACGTCCTGCTTTATCTGGAACAGACGGCCCGCCGTACTCTCCTCGGGCGTTTGGCGCGCAGCCTCAGAGCCGATGGCGTCCTGCTGCTGGGCGCGGCGGAAAGCGTAATGGGCATTGATTGCGGCCTGGCCAGCGCACCCGGTAATCCCATGTGGCTGCATCTGTTACCTGCCAGCGCGGCCTGAGTACATGGATGATGCAGACAGCGAAAAAAGGTTCATCCCGACCGATTTTCGCTTAAAGACCAGTTTGTCATCATGTCGATCTGGACCCACCTTGCCCATGCTGCCGCCGCGCTGCTCGCCTTTGGCGGGCCGATCGGCCTTCTGGCGCGGGATGTTTTCGGGCGCCAATTGCCCGATACCGTGCGCGCCATGGCGCAGCAGCGACGGCAGGTTGCTTTTTCAGTGGCGGCGATCGCGCTGGCTGCCAAGATGGCGCAGGCCGATGGCCATGCGTCTGACGACGAGTTCGCGACCTTTCAGCGCCTTTTTCACGTCGAGGAGCGTGAGCGCGGCAATGTCGAACGCTTTTATCGGTATGCCAAACAATCGACCGACGGCTTTGAGGCCTATGCCCGGCAGGCGCGGCAGTTGCTGGGCGACGGCGCGGGCGTGCTTGAGGATCTGCTCGAAGCCCTGCTTCTGATCGCCGTGACAGACGGTGTGCATGTCGACGAAATTGATTTTCTGGACCGCGTCGCTGAGGAGCTGGGGATTGATGCCGCAGCCTATGCCCGTATCCGCGCCCATTACATGCCTACGGATGCCGATGACCCCTATGTCACGCTTGGCCTTGCCCCGGGCGCCTCGCGCGATGATGTGCGCCAGGCCTATCGCCAGCTTGTGAAGCAACACCACCCCGATCGCCACATGGCCGAAGGGACGCCCGCCGCCTTCATCCGCGTGGCCGAGGATCGCATGGCGGCCATCAATGCCGCTTATGGCGCGATCATGCGCGGCACCTGGCAGGCATCATGGCAAGCCGCTGCCGGGGGCACGATATGACACCGCTGCATCTTGCCTTCATTTTGCTGATCGACCTGTTGTGGGCGGCCAATGTTGTCACGATCAAGCTGGCGGTTGCCGACATGCAGCCCTTGGCGATGGTGTTCCTGCGCTATCTGATGGTTGCGGTTGTCTGCTGGCCATTTCTGCGCTGGGTGCCGGGGCGGATGCCGCTGCTGTTCGCAGCGAGCACGGCGGCGGGCGCCCTGTCGATGGGACTGGCAGGGCTTGGGTTTCATCTTGCCGACAATGTATCGGCGCTGGCGATTGCCGGCCAGATGGGCGTGCCGTTCAGCCTGCTGTTGGCCGTTCTGTTCTTCCGCGAACGCATCAGTCTTGCACGCATGGCCGGCATCGGTCTCGCTGTACTTGGCGTGATGGTGCTGGTGTTCGATCCGGCGATTGTGCACGAACGCATCGGCCTGTTCCTTATTCTTGGATCCTCGCTGTTCTGGGGACTGGCGACCGTGTTGCTGCGCCGCTTGCAGGGGGTGTCGCCGATGAACATCCAGGCATGGATGGCGCTGATCAGCCTGCCGCTTCTGGGAGGGGCGTCCTTGCTGTTCGAACCGGGAGAACTGGCCCGCCTCGATGCACTGAAGGCTGAAACCTATGCGCTGGTCGGCTTTTCCGCACTGGGCGCCAGCGTGGTCGGGCATATCGGCATGGCCTGGTTGTTGCAGAAATATCCGGTGACGACGATTTCGCCGCTGACATTGCCGATCCCGCTGATGGCGGTCGGTATTGCGCTTCTGGTCTTCGAGACGCCGCTGACCGGACAGATGATCATCGGCGGTTTGCTGACGATGGCCGGCATGGCCATCATCACCCTGCCGGGAAAAGCCAGATCGGTGCCGGAGATGCAGCCGTGATCCTGCGTCCGTCTCCCAACCACAATGAACGTCGCCTGCCGGTGACGATGGTGGTCTTGCACTACACAGGCATGGAAAGTGCCGAAGCCGCGCTGGCCCGACTGGCGGACCCGGCAGCGCAGGTATCGGCGCATTATGTCATTGACGAAGATGGCACGGTGATCGCCATGGTGCCAGAAGACAGGCGGGCATGGCATGCGGGCGTATCGTCCTGGCGCGGCGTCACGGATGTCAATTCCGCCAGCATCGGGATCGAGATCGTCAACCCCGGCCATGAATTCGGCTACCGTCCGTTTCCAGCGGCGCAAATGGACAGCCTGATCGGGCTGTTACGGGATATCGTCGCCCGGCATGGTATCGCGCCGGACATGGTTGTCGGTCACAGCGATGTCGCGCCCGCGCGCAAGACCGATCCGGGCGAATTGTTCGACTGGCCGAGCCTTGCCCGTCATGGACTGGCGCTGGCAGCCCCTGAACCCAAGGCCGATCCGGGCTGGGACGACAGGCAGGTGAATGCAGCGCTTGCCCGCTTTGGCTATGATGTCAGCGATGGCAGGGCCGCCGTTTCCGCTTTCCAGCGCCGATTCCGGCCCGCCCGTTTCGATGGCGTCGTCGATGCCGAAACGCGCGGCATGCTGGCCGCCTTACTCGATCAGTCGGCCGGTGGCGCGTCGGTTGTATAGCGACGGTTCTCCGTATCGCCGACCAGCCCGGCCGGTAGGCGCCCGTTCCCGTCGGCTTCGGCGTCTGCTTCGGATTGTGTCGCGTCGTCCTGGGCCGCCAGAGCGGTCGAGCGGATGCCTATGCCCTCATCGGCGGTGCGCTGGATGATGGCCATGCCCTCGCGGACGGAACTGCATCCGGCGAGGGCGAGAATGAGTGCTGTTGTGGCGAGGAATTTCATCAAGCATGTCCCTGTCGTGCAAGCTACTGGCTTGGCATTGTCATGTGGCAGTTATATGTGTGTCACGCCAGAGGGTCGGACGGCCGCCGCGCCAAGCGTCGAAAGACGGGCGGGGAGGAAAGTCCGGGCTCCACGGATCAACGGTGCCGGGTAACGCCCGGCGAGGGTGACCTTAGGGAAAGTGCCACAGAGAGCAGACCGCCGGCGTCCGCGCCGGCAAGGGTGAAAGGGTGCGGTAAGAGCGCACCGCGGGTCCGGTAACGGAAACGGCATGGCAAACCCCACCGGGAGCAAGACCGAATAGGGACGGCATATGGGCCTGATCCGGCCCCGTCGTCCGGGTAGGTTGCTTGAGGCGGCTGGCAACAGCCGTCCTAGAGGAATGGCCGTCCATGCGTGCGTGCGCGCAGGACAGAACCCGGCTTACAGACCCTCTGGCATTATTCTTGTCCCCGCCGATCAGGCGGGTTCGACGTGAACCACAGCGCCATCGACGCGAACAATCCTGACCTGGGTGCCCGCATCGGCATCTGCGCCACGCGCAGTCCACTGACTGTCGGCAATCTGGACCCGCCCCTGGCCATTTCTGATCGCTTCACTGACGATGACGGTTTCACCAACCAGCCGTGCGCCGCGTCGATTGAGAAGATTGTCGTCGGAATGAATGGGGTGGCGTTTCAGAATGGCCCGGCCAGTGACAATGGCCGCCACGGCAAGGACGGCAAAGACCATGAGCTGCGTTTCCCAGCCCAGACCGAATGTAAAGGTCAGAAGGCCCGTCAGAGCAGCCGCCATTGCCAGCCAGATCAGGAATACGCCGGGCATGACGATTTCAAGCCCGGCGAGGATGAGGGCAAACACCATCCAGCCCCAGTCGGTCAGCATGTCCGGCATGGCGTCAATCATGTCCTGTCATCCTCTCGGGGGGTATCAGGCCTGTTCGAAGGGGCCGGGGCGACGCGGCGCACTGTTCGGCACGGATGGCCGCACCCCGGGCGGAGACCCATCGTCGCTGCGCACCGCTTTCACCAGTTCGGCAATGCCGCCGACCGTGCCGACAAGACTGGTCGTCTCAAGCGGCATGAAAATCACCTTGGCCTGCGGCGACTGGGCGAACTGGCTCATGGCTTCGACATATTTCTGCGCGACGAAATAGTTGATCGCCTGCGCATTGCCGCCAGAAATGGCATCCGACACCATCTGGGTGGCCTTGGCTTCGGCTTCAGCTTCGCGTTCGCGCGCTTCGGCGTCGCGGAAGGCCGCCTCGCGGCGCCCTTCGGCTTCAAGGATCTGTGCCTGTTTCTGTCCTTCGGCACGCAAGATTTCAGAGGCACGCATCCCTTCGGATTCGAGGATCGCGGCGCGTTTTTCGCGCTCGGCCTTCATCTGGCGCGCCATGGCATTGACGATGTCGCTGGGAGGACGGATGTCCTTCACCTCGACGCGGGTGATCTTGACGCCCCATGCCGCTGTCGCCAGATCGACGACATTCAGCAGGCGGGCGTTGATTTCGTCGCGTTTCGATAGCGTTTCATCAAGGTCCATCGAC
>CAZWMK010000075.1:0-12520 GCA_964635065.1 uncultured Sphingomonadaceae bacterium
CAGTCCGAACAGCCGGTGCTGCTCGATTTCTGGGCGACCTGGTGCGGGCCGTGCAAACAACTGGGGCCAGTGCTCGACAAGGTCGCCTCCGCCTATGCCGACCGCGGAGTCAAGCTCGTCAAGATCGATGTCGATCAGAACCAGACGATCGCCGCGCAATTCCGGATCCAGTCGGTACCCACGGTCTATGCCGTTTATCAGGGCCAGCCGATCGCCGACCTGACGCCCGCGCGCACCGAGCGCGAGCTTTCGGCCTATCTCGACCAGATTCTCGCTCAGCTGCCGATCGGTGGCGCCAATGCCGACACCGCTCCCGATATCGACGCCCATGTCGCGGCTGTGCGCGACGCGCTTGATGCCGGGCATGCCGAAGAAGCGGTGGCCGCCGTCGCGCAGTTGCGCAGTATGGCGCCCGAACGGACCGAGCTGGCCGGGCTGCACGCCCGCGGCCTTGTGATGCTTGGCCGGATCGACGAAGCCGAGGCGATGCTGGCAGATGTGCCTGCCGACGCGAATGATGCCACGGTCATTCAGGCCCGCGCCGCCATTGCGCTTGCACGCGAAGCGGGGCCGGTTGGCGACATTGCCGCCCTGCGCGCAAAGATCGCCACCCAGCCCGACGATCATGCCAGCCGCTTCGAGCTTGCCAACAGCCTGATGGCGACGGGCGACCGCGACGGCGCGGCGGATCAACTGCTCGACATCATCCGCCGCGATCGAACGTGGAATGATGGCGCGGCGCGGGCGCGGCTGCTCAAGCTGTTCGAAGCGGTCGGCCTTGAAGACAACTGGGTTTCCGGCCAGCGGCGCCGCCTGTCGGCAGTCCTGTTCACATGACCCCGCGCCACGGTCCCGACAGCCTGCCCGGCACGATCCCGGTTTTTCCGCTGACCGGCGCCTTGCTGCTGCCGCGCGCCAGCCTGCCGCTCAACATCTTCGAGCCGCGCTATCTGGCAATGGTACGCGACGCGATCGCCAAGGACCGGCTGATCGGCATGGTGCAACCGCGCAATGATGACGATCCGCCCGCGCTCTACGCGGTCGGCGGTCTTGGACGGATCACGCAGTTCGCCGAAAGCGAGGATGGCCGCTTCCTGATCGTTCTGACAGGCATCTGCCGTTTTCGCATCACCCGCGAACTGGAGACGGACCAGCCCTATCGCACCGTTGTCGCAAGCTATGCTGATTTTGCAGACGACTGGCAGCAGCCCGCACCGCTTTCGCACGGCGAACGCGCGGCACTGGAAGACGGCTTGCGCCGGTACCTCGACAGTCAGGACATGTCTGCCGACTGGGACGCCGTCGCAACTGCCGACGATGAGTCGCTGGTCAATTCCCTGTGCGGCGTTTGCCCTTTCGAAGCCGCAGAGAAGCAGGCGCTGCTTGAAGCGCCCGACCTGCATCAGCGCACCAGCATCCTGACGACTCTCATGTCCTTTGCCGCGGGCGATGACGGGCATGACGGTCAGACCATGCATTGAGGAGTTCAGGCCCATGACCGCCGACATCGACCCGCGCCTGCTTGAAATCCTCGTTTGTCCGGTGACGCATACGCCGCTGCGCCTTGACCGCCTTCGCCAGGAACTGATCAGCGAAGCGGCCAGGCTGGCTTATCCGATCAGGGATGGCATCCCGATCATGCTGCCCGAAGAAGCGCGCGCGCTGGACGAGTGAGCCACGAGACGTCGTGCCCTGACAACTGGCCTGTGGGAGCGCGGCTCTGGGCGTGGGCACACGGCCCGCGCTTCAGGCCAGCTCGCCCCGCAAGAGGGCTGGCAGGTCGCCAGTTTCGCCGCGTGCTTCGGCCATGAAAAAGCGCTTGAGCGGCGTAATGCGTTCGACAGCCGCCACCCCGGCCTGTCGCAGGCGCGAAAACAGTGGATTACGCACGGCGAAGACACGATTCAAGATATCGGTCGCTGCCAGCACCATCATGTTGTCCAGCCCGCGCCAGCGCGCATAACGCGCCAGCACCTGGGTGTCGCCGAGATCAAGGCCCAGCCGGGCACTTTCCGCCAGCACCTGCGTCAGGGCTGCGACATCGCGCAAGCCGAGATTCAGGCCCTGACCTGCGATCGGATGCATGCCATGCGCGGCATCGCCCACAAGGACAAGACGCTGATCGATGTAACTCTGGCTGTTGTGGAAGCCAAGGGGATAGGAGGACAGCGGCGTAATCAGCTCGATGGCCCCCAACGCGTCTTGCATCCGCTTTTCGATTTCGGCCTTAATGGCGCGCGGCGACAGCTTGAGCGTGGCCTCGGCATTTTTGCCCTCGACCGTCCAGACAATGGCCGAACGGTGTCGTCCATCGGCATCATCGGTCATTGGCAGGATGGCGAACGGTCCGGTTTCGTAGAAAATCTCGAACGCGACATTGGCATGCGGGCGTTCATGACTGATCGTCGTGATGATTGCCGTCTGTTCGTAACGCCAGTGGGCAATGCGGATGCCAGCCTGTTCGCGGATGACGGAGCGCCGGCCGTCGGCGGCGATCAGCAGCGGGGCGCGCAACTCCTGGCCATCGGCTAGGTGCACGGTGACGCCTGCATCGTCACGGACGATATGCTCCGCCCGCGCTGGCGCATGAAGGGCGATGCCCGCCGCCTTGCGGCCCGCATCATAAAGCGCCAGCCGCAGCCGCCGGTTTTCAAACATGTAGCCCAGCGGCCCACCCTGTCCGCCGCTGCTTTCGTCACGGGTGTCGAACAGCAGATGGCGCGGTGCATCACGATCAATGACGCGAATCATTTCAATCGGGCTGCCATGACCATCAAGCGCATCCGCAAGGCCTATCACACGCAACATGCGCGCCGATGCACTGGAGATGGCCGAGGTGCGCCCATCGAAGCTGGGTGCCAGCGTCGTTTCGAGTTGCGCACTATCGACAACCGCCGAGGTCAGGCCATGTGCGTCAAGCGCAAGCGCAAGCGTCATGCCGACAAGGCCGCCGCCGATGATGATCACGTCTGTCTGGCTCATAGCCATTCCCTATTACGCCCAGCGCCAGATGGCAAAGGCGCCATTCGTCGCAGATAAAATGATTAAATTTTATGCACATTTTCAATGTTGATTAATTCATGATCACATCAGGGACGGCGCAGGCCGATATTCGAGAGAAAACCGTGGTCAGGCAATTGGCACGATCTTTGGATAGCGGGGGAAGTGAACGCGCGTTGCGTTCTCGCTCGCTCGGGCTGATACCAGCTCTGACTATCGGCCGGAGGCAAAATCTCCGGCCGCTTTTTTTACGCAGTGCGCTCCGTGCTTGACCTGACCGGGGTGCAGTCGGCACTTTGGTCTGCGAAAGGCGGCGCGCATCGGTGGTCAGGCGCCTGCTGTTTCGGGGGAATGTACATGGCTCGCTCTGTTTCCGCGCGTCGGCCGGCACTTTTGCCGTCTGCCTGGGTTCGTTTTGCCGAACGCATGGCAGTTGTGACCGGCGGAGCGCTTCTGGTGATGCTGGCCCTGGCCCTGGCGCTCGCGCTGCTCAGCCATGACGCGCTCGATCCCTCGCTCAACCGCGCGACGGTCCGACCACCGGAAAACTGGCTGGGCATGCCCGGCGCCTATGCCGCCGATCTTCTGCTGCAATTTTTCGGCCTTGGTATCTGGATCGGCCTGCCCGCCATGGCTGTCATCGGCGTGCGCATCGGGCGCGGCCAGCCGATGGAGGCACGCCGCCGTTATCTGTGGGCGACATTTGCCGCCATTCTTTGCCTCGCCGGCGCGCTGGGCATTGCCGCCTTCGACATGCCCAGCCTGCCTGCGGGACCGGGCGGGCTGGTCGGACTTGCCGGGTCCACGCTGACGACAGCGGCAGCCGGTCTGCTGCCGCCCCATATGCCGCCGCTTGTCGTCACCGGTACCCTGGGCGGCTTTCTGGCGATCGCGGCGCTGGTCTTTGCCATCTGGGGCATGGGCATCGACCGGATGACGTGGCAGCTATGGCTGAAACGCGGCGATGCCGTGGTCCAGCAGTCGCGCGGCCATATCCGGGGGATCAACCGGCGCAACAGCGCGAAAGCGACAGCCGACACGGACACGAGTGCCGCGGATGCGCCCCTTGTCGAAGTCATCGAAGAGCCGGAGCCGCCCAAATCGCGCGTCAGCGAACGCGCGGCCGCGCCCACCCCGTCAAAACGGGCGGCAAGCGAACGGCAGGCCAGCCTTGACCTCAAGGACAGCTTCAAGCTGCCCGCCCTGTCACTCCTGAAGCCCGTGCCAAAGGAAAAGGGTCAGCGCATCGATCCGGCCGCACTGGAACAGAATGCGCGCCTTCTGGAATCGGTGCTCGAGGATTTCGGGGTCAAAGGCGAAATTGTCGAAGTCCGGCCCGGCCCCGTCGTCACCATGTATGAACTGGAACCGGCACCGGGCATCAAGGCCAGCCGCGTCATTGGCCTTGCCGATGATATTGCGCGCTCGATGTCCGCCATTTCGGCCCGTGTCGCCGTGGTGCCGGGACGTAACGTCATCGGCATCGAATTGCCGAACGTGAAACGCGAGATGGTATCGCTGACCGAACTGCTGGCATCCTCGGCATTCGAGGATCAGAATGCCGCGCTGCCACTGGTACTGGGCAAGAATATCGCCGGTGATCCGGTGATCGCCGATCTGGCGCCCATGCCGCACCTGCTCATCGCAGGCACGACCGGTTCGGGCAAATCGGTCGGCCTGAACGCCATGATCCTGTCGCTGCTCTATCGCCTGACGCCCAGCCAGTGCCGGCTCATCATGATTGACCCGAAGATGCTGGAACTGTCGGTTTATGACGGCATTCCGCATCTGTTATCACCTGTCGTCACCGAACCGGCCAAGGCGATCCGTGCGCTCAAATGGGCTGTCGAACAGATGGAAGACCGCTATCGCATGATGGCGTCGATCAATGTCCGCTCGCTCAGCGGCTTCAACCAGCGGGTGCGCGAATCAAAGGCGACCGGCAAGCCGTTCGTGCGCAAGGTCCATACCGGCTACGACCCCGAAAGCGGCCAGCCGATCTACGAGAGCGAGAATCTCGAATTCGAGACGCTGCCGCTCATTGTCGTCATCGTCGACGAGCTGGCCGATCTCATGATGACGGCAGGCAAGGAAGTCGAATTCCTGATCCAGCGGCTGGCGCAAAAGGCGCGGGCGGCCGGCATCCACCTCATCATGGCAACCCAGCGTCCGTCGGTCGACGTCATTACCGGTGTCATCAAGGCCAACCTACCGACGCGCATCAGCTTTCAGGTCACCTCGAAGATCGACAGTCGCACCATCCTCGGCGAACAGGGGGCCGAGCAGTTGCTGGGCAAGGGCGACATGTTGTTCATGCCGGGCGGCAAGCAGACCGCGCGCATCCACGGCCCCTTCGTTTCGGACGAGGAGGTCGAAGCCGTCGCCGATCACTGGCGCGAACAGGGCATGCCGGATTATATTCAGGCCGTCACCGAAGAGCCGGAAGGCAGCGAGCAGCTGGGTCTGACATTCGATGCCGACGATGGCGAGACCGACGTCTATCGGCGTGCCGTTCAGATCGTGGCGCAAAGCCAGAAGGCATCGACCAGCTACATCCAGCGGCAACTCCGCATCGGTTACAACAGCGCCGCGCGGCTTATCGAACGCATGGAAAGCGAAGGGCTGGTAGGCGCCGCAGACCATGTCGGCCGCCGCGAGGTGCTGATCGACACCGATGGCAACCGGCTCTAGAAGGGGGCAATTCAGACCGGGTTCAAGCCGCGCGGGCTAGTAATGAGGCCGATGTTCAACAGGAAAGCAGGATTCATGCGCCTTATCCGCTCGTTCATTGCAGCACTTGCCCTGACGCTCGGCGGCGCCTTTCCGGCGCACGCATCGTTGCCGGAACTGTCGCGGCACCTGTCCGAAACCCGCACCATGACCGCTGATTTCATCCAGACAGCGGCCAATGGCAATGTCGCGCGTGGCAAAGTGACGCTGGCGCGACCGGGCAAAGTCCGCTTCCAGTATGAAAAGGGCGTGCCGCTGCTGGTTGTTGCCAATGGCGGCAGCCTCGCGATGATCGATTATGAAGTGGCGCAAGTCTCGAAATATCCTATTCGCTCGACCCCGCTGTCGGTTCTGCTCGATGCCAATCCGGACCTCGCGAAATATGCGCGCATCGTTTCCAGTACCGCGCAGGCGCTGACGGTCGAAGCGCGCGACCGCAAGCACCCCGAATATGGCGTGATCACAATCTATTTCTCCCGCAGCGCGACGGCACCAGGCGGTCTTGCGCTGGAGGCCTGGCGCGTCCTTGATGCGCAAGGCAATGTGACGCAGGTGACGCTTGAAAATGTCCGGTTCAACGTGCCGGTCGACAAGAATCTCTTCACGTACCGCGACCCGCGCATACGTCGCCCGGCGGGCCGATAACGCACGGTTCGTCGCAACCGGCGAGGTCGGCCATTGAAAGCGCACCGCCTGCTTCCTAATTCAGATTGGCAGGGCAGTGCGGCGGACCGGGTTTGCCCCCTGTTTCCCGGTCGGCCAATGCATCACCTGCACGCGTGACGAGCGCAAACCGGCCCCCGTTCCAAGCCCCCGGAGCGGGGGCCAAATTGCACCAGCCCCGTTGCCGTGACGCGCGCGGCCTCGTAAAGCGTGAATAATGTCAAAGATCACCATTGCCAGCTGGAACATCAATTCGGTCCGCGCCCGGATCGATATCGTCGAGAAATTCCTGCTCGAAGCGCGCCCGGACGTCTTGTGCCTGCAGGAAACCAAGGTCGTGAACGACCAGTTCCCGGCAGGAATATTCCGTCAGCTTGGCTATAATCATCTTCTGCTGAACGGCATGCCGATGCATCATGGCGTTGCGATCCTGTCGAAACTGCCGCTGCGCGAAGAACGCCGTCACGACTGGCAGGCCAATGGCGAGGCCCGTCACATCGGCGCGCGCCTGCCGAACGGCCTGATGCTGGAAAATGTCTACATCCCGGCGGGTGGCGACGTGCCTGACCGCAACCTCAACCCGAAGTTCGGCCAGAAGCTCGACTTTCTCGACCGCATGACGCGCTGGTCGGAGGCGCTGCGCGACGACACGGTGATCGTTGGCGATTTCAACATCGCCCCGATGGCCTGCGACGTCTGGGATCACAAGGCGCTGCTTGATGTCGTCAGCCACACACCGATCGAGTGCGAACGGCTTGGCCAACTGGAAGCCAGCCACAACTGGATCGACGTCGGCCGCCGCCTCATCCCCGCGCCGCAGCCGCACTACACCTGGTGGAGTTATCGCGCGCGCGACTGGAAGGCTTCCAACCGTGGACGCCGCCTCGACCATATCTGGGCAAGTCCGTCGCTTGTACCGCACATCAGCGGTTATCGCGTGCTGGAACATGCCCGCGGCTGGATGAAGCCGTCCGACCATATCCCGCTGATTGCCGAGTTTGACCTGTGACCTCCCCCCGCGCCTGCGCGCGCGCCGTCGACGAACTGAAACGCGGTGAAGCCGTTGCAATCGACGGACGTTTTGCCGTGCTGGCAGTTGAACTGACCAATGACGACAGCCTCGCCGCCTTTGCCGCCGCCGGGGATGAAACCGGCCTGCTGATCACGCCCGAACGCGCCGCCATCCTGAAACTTGGCAACCGCATTGCCGGGGCCAGCGGCGATCCGGTGTGGATCACCCGGCAAAGCTGGCACGACGTTGCCGGCGCAGTCGCCATTGCAGACCCCGTGCGCGATCTCGACACGCCGCTCAAAGGCCCGTTCACGACGCGCGCGCCCGGCGATTGGGCTGCGACCTCAGCTGCTGCGCTGAAACTGGCAAAGCTCGCGGCATTGCTGCCTGCGCTCTTCATCCGGCCGCTGACGCCTGCCGACGGTGGCTTGCTGACTGTCAGCGCTGCCGATGTCGCCGCCTATACCGACGCACATATGCTGCGCCTTGTCACACGGGCACGGTTGCCGATCGACGTCGCCGCCGATACCGAAGTCGTCGCGTTTCGCGCATTTGGCGGACCGGAACATCTCGCGCTCGTCATTGGCGATCCGCCACGCCATGCCCCGGTCCTGATGCGCATCCATTCCGCCTGCCTGACCGGCGATGTGCTGGGTTCGCTGAAATGCGATTGCGGACCGCAATTGCGCGCTGCCCTGGCGGCGATCGTCAAGCAGGGTGGCGGTGTTCTGCTCTATCTGCAACAGGAAGGCCGGGGCATCGGCCTGATCAACAAGCTGCGCGCCTATGCGCTTCAGGATCAGGGGTTCGATACGGTCGATGCCAATCTGCGCCTGGGTTTTGAAATCGATGAACGCGATTTCGGCCTTGCCGCCGAAATGCTGCGCCAGCTTGGCTTCGCCCGGGTTCGCCTGATGACAAACAATCCCGGCAAGGTTGCGGGGCTTTCCGCTTTGGGGGTCGATGTGGTCGAGCGCGTACCGCACAGTCTGCCCGCAAATCCGCACAACGCGGCCTATCTGTCGGCAAAACGCGACCGTACCGGGCATATTCTCTAGGCAGCCCCTGCCGGGCCACACCCTATCGCCCCCGGATTATCGCCACTGGCACGCCCTTTGCTTTCTGGACTTGCAAAGGAGCCTGCCCATGTCCGCCATCACGCGCATCGATGTTCAACTGCCGCCCGGCGCGCACAGCGCCCGGGCCGGTCGTGACGACACCATTGTCGTCGATGGTAGGCCATCCGCCTTTGGCGCACTCATGGATGTCGCCAATCCGCTCCAGCATATTCCAGGCGTATCGGCAGGCTATCGCGCCGTCACGGGTGACAAAATCAGCGATGGCGCGAAGCTTGGCGGCCATGTCGCACTGGGCGCGGTTGTCGCCGGCCCTGTCGGCGCGCTTGCCGGTGCTGGCCTGTTCCTGCTCGAACGCCTGTTCGGCGGCGGGCGCAAGCCGCCGGCCGAGGACATTGTCATCAAGCTGCCTGCCAGCATACCACAACACGGTGATGCGCCCGCCGCTTCGACTGCGGTGACGGTGGCGACGGCGGCGGTCACACCCGCCGCAGCACCGCTAAAAGACATGGCCCACCCCGCCGCCACCGACCTCAGCGCCGCGCAATTCGCGACCTTGCTTGCCAATTTCGGTCAGGCTGCAACCGATGCCACGGTCCGCGACAATGGCGATGTCGCCGCACGCATGCGCGCCAATCTCGACAAATATGAAGCCATGCAGCGCGCCCCGCGCTAGAATGTAGCATGACCATTATCATCGTCGACACCGCCGCACGCACGCTCTCCATCGGAAACCGGACATGGCCCTGCGCCATCGGGCGCAGCGGCGCGCGAGCCGCTGCCGACAAGCGCGAGGGCGATGGCGCGACGCCTTTCGGTTGCTACCCCCTCCGCGCCGCGCTGTTACGCCCCGACCGGGTGCACGCGCCGGCCACCGCTCTGCCGTGGCGCTGGATTCGGCCGTCCGATGGCTGGTCGGATGATGCAGGCGATCCCGCCTACAACCGCCCCATCAGTCATCCGCACCAGTTCAGCGCGGAAAGGCTGTGGCGTGATGACGGCCTGTATGACGTGATTCTCGTTCTTGGGCACAATGATGCCCCGCCTGTCCCCGGCATGGGCAGCGCGATTTTTCTGCACTGCTGGAACGACAGCAAACCGACCGAAGGCTGTGTGGCCATTGAACGCGCCACACTCGAACAATTGCTGCCGCAGTTCGCGCCCGGTGACAGCGTTCAGATCGCCTGACGCGGCCCGAACAAGGCGCTGCCCACACGGACATGCGTGGCGCCCAGCGTCACCGCCACCTCATAGTCACCCGACATGCCCATGCTGAGCGCCGGCAGGCCATGGCGCGCCGCCAGCTTGGCCAGCAGCGCAAAATAAGGCGCAGGTTCTTCGCCATCGGGCGGCACTGCCATCAGACCGATCACCGGAAGCCCGGCGGCCCGCGCGGCGTCGAGCACGGCAGGCAGATCAGCCAGCGCACACCCACCCTTTTGCGGTTCCTCGCCGATGTTGACCTGCACGAAACAGGCCGGGCGGCGGTCCAGTTTGTGCATCGCCTTGCCCAGCGCCGCAATCAGCGACGGACGGTCGACGCTATGGATGACATCGAACAAGGCCACGGCCTCCTCGGCCTTGTTCGACTGCAACTGACCGACAAGGTGCAAGATGATATCCGGCCATGCCGCTTTCAGGGCGGGCCATTTGGCTTCGGCCTCCTGCACGCGGTTTTCGCCGAACACCCGCTGGCCGGCCTCGATCAACGGCGTGATCGCGGCGGCGTCATGCGTCTTTGATATGGCGATCAGCGTGACATCGGCAGCATCGCGGCCCGCATGGCGGGCAGCTTGGACAATGCCATCGTGAATCGCGGCAAGACGGTCGGCGGCGCTGGCGTGTTCTGTCATGTTACGTGCTATAGGCGAAGCCATGGCGCGTCGTCACCCCTTGGCTGCGGACTGGCCCGAAGTCTGGCTGTTTACCGATCCCCGTCTGGGCGACGGCCTGATCCGCGCGCTTGATCGCCTGCCGCGCGGCGCGGGTGTCATCCTGCGCGATTATGACCATCCGGAACGAATCACCCTTGCCCGCCGCTTGCGGATGCTCACACGGGCGCGCGGCTTGCGGCTGTTCGTGGCAGGCGACATCCGGCTGGTGCAGCGCATCGGGGCGGACGGCTTGCATCTGCCCGGCCACATGACGCGCGCCATGCCCCCAGGGAGCAGGAACGTGCCGCGGACAGCCGCCGCACATAACGGACGTGAAGTGCGTGATGCCCTGCGCGCGGGCGCCGGACGGATTTTCATTTCGCCCGTCCACCCGACCCGAAGCCACCCCGGCGCTCCCGTACTGGGGCGTTTGGGGTTCGCCCGTCTCGCCCGGCTGGCACAGGGCAGGGCAGCAGCGCTGGGCGGCATCACGGAACGGCGCTATCGTGCTCTGCGCCCGCTTGGTGCAACAGGCTGGGGCGCCATCGACGCGTTTTCAAAACATAAAAGCTGAAGCCAGACCGCAGAAGCGCGCGAAACGGCAGATCAGGCGATCAGAAGCTGAAGGCCGTACCGACGAAGACAGCGCCATCTTCGCCCTGACGACCACCCTGACCGCGCGGCATCATGTCGTCGCGCATCAGCTGATAGCGCACACCGCCCGAAAGCGACAGACGCGGCGTCAGGGCATAAGCGCCACCAAGCTCGACCGAATAATGCTTGCCAAGGCCCAGCGCATCACGGCGGCCGTCGGCGTCATGTGTCGCGCCAAGTTGCAGCGTCGTCTGCCAGCGGTTACCGTGATAGCTCAGGCCAAGGTCGATGCCTTCACGGCCCGGCAGGAAGCCATTTTCGAGACGGCTGTAGCCACCCGAAACCGAGAAGCCCTTGTAGCCGACGGCCAGATCGAAATTATAACCGGTCGGCAGCAAGGCGTCGGTGCCGCGCTGTGCGACTTCGGTTGCCGGACGTACGACACGCGTCGTCACACCAACGGCCAGCGCCTTGCGATCGCCGACCTTGCCCGAAGGCGTGAACTGGAAACTGCGTTCCTGCACCTGTGCGCCCATGCGGGCGGGCGAGCGGGCCGGATCGATCACGGCAGGCGTGAAAGACCCCAGTGCGCCCGGCTTGAAACGGTCTGTGGCAGGGGCAGCCTGTGCGGCGGACTTTTTCCTGGCCTGAACCTGCTCTACCTTGCGTGCCGAAACTTGCGTGGCGGCCGAAACGGCGGTCACAGGCAGGAGCAACATCGCCGCAATCGCAGCGCTGCTCAGTGCCCCCTTCATGACCTTGGCGAACTTCATGACTCGCTCACATCCATTTCTCTCAGAACCTTATAGGATTGTGCCGCGCCATTACCAGCCTTGAACGACAGTTTTAATACAAGCGACGTCGATTCAGGGCGAAACTGTGGCAAGAGTCACACAGTGGCATTCGCCTTTCGCCTTTGCGCGAACGCCAGAGCCTGCCTATAAGGTCGTCCATTGCGCTCACTCGATGTGGAGAGAATTGTGGATATGCGGCTTCGCGCTTTTGGTCTCGTGATGACATGCGCCCTCGTCGCCGCTTGCGGCGGCAAGCCCGATCGTCCGAAAGCCGATCTTGCCGCAGCCACGCAGACGACGATCGGCGTCAACAGTTACCTCTGGCGCGCCAGCCTCGAAACCCTGTCGTTCATGCCGATTGCTCAGGTCGATTCGAACGGCGGCGTCATCATCACCGACTGGTATAGCCATCCGCAGACACCGAACGAACGGGTGAAGGTCACTGTCACCATTCTCGACCGCACCCTCCGCGCCGATGCCGTCCGCGTTTCCGCCAGCCGCCAGCAGGCCGGCACCGCAGGCTGGACCGACGTCGCCGTCCGCGCCGGAACAGTGCAGAAGCTTGAAGAAGCGATCCTGTCCCGCGCCCGCGACATCCGCCGCGGCCAGATCGGCGAATAAGCCGCAACGACACCCCGCCCGATCCGATACAGCGTCAGAACATAAAAGAGGTTGCTTTGAGCCGGTTCAACCCGAAGGTCGCCGACGGCCGCTGGCAGCGCATCTGGGAAGAGCGCGCAACATTTTGCGCGGACAACGCAAGCGAAAAGCCCCGGA
>CAZWMK010000076.1:0-11944 GCA_964635065.1 uncultured Sphingomonadaceae bacterium
TGGCCGATTTCGGTTTCCAGCGTCCGACGCTGCCGCACATCGCGGTCAAGGAAGCCGTATTCCCGTTCGCACGCTTCCCCGGCGTCGATCCGGTGCTTGGCCCGGAAATGAAGTCGACCGGCGAAGTCATGGGTATCGACAGCGATTTTGCGACTGCTTTCGCGAAAAGCCAGCTTGGCGCCGGTACGGTTCTGCCAATGGGCGGCACGGTTTTCGTCTCGGTCAAGGACAGCGACAAGCCGGTGATCCGCGAGGCCGTGCGCGGCCTGCTCGACCTTGGTTTCAAGGTGATCGCTACCAGCGGCACCGCTGATTATCTGAAAGGCGAGGGACTGGATGTTGCCCTTGTCAACAAGGTGCAGCAGGGGCGTCCGCATATCGTCGACCGCATCAAGGATGGCGAAGTGGCGATGATCATCAATACGACGGAAGGCGTGCAATCGCTGAAAGACAGTCATTCGATCCGCACGTCGGCGCTTTATGGCAAGGTGCCCTATTTCACGACGGCAGCGGCTTCGACGGCGGCTGTCCGCGCGATCGCGGCCCTGAAACGGCAGCGTCTTGAAGTCCGTTCGCTTCAATCCTACTATGAGGCGCTTGCTATTTAGTCCTCCGGGATACTGATGACAGCGTGCGGCGGGTATTCCGCCCGCGCTGTCATTGTATCTTAGGGGGTAGGAGAATGAAGAATATGGCGACGGTTGAAAAAGTTCCCATGCTCGCTTCCGGTTACAACCGGATGCAGTCGGAACTCCAGCATCTGAAATCCGTCGAACGCCCGAAGATCGTCGAAGACATCGAGGAAGCGCGTGCACACGGCGATCTCTCGGAAAATGCCGAATATCACGCGGCCAAGGAACGTCAGGGGCAGGTCGAAGCGCAGATCGCAGAGCTGGAAGACCGGCTGTCGCGCGCGCAGGTGATCGACCCGACAACGCTCTCAGGCGACAAGGTGCTGTTTGGCGCCACCGTCAAGCTGTTCGACGAAGACGACAAGCCGGTCACATATCAGATTGTCGGTGCCTATGAGGCCGACATCAAGGAAGGCCGCATATCCTATACGTCACCGCTGGGTCGCGCGCTGATTGGCCGCAGTGTCGGCGATGAAGTCGAAGTGCAGACACCGGGTGGCGACCGCTATTATGCGATCGACTCCGTCACCTTTCAATAAACCGCCGGGCGTGTCCGGCATACCCCGGCCATTTCCCTGACGTTAACCACTTCACGGCCATAACCTCCGCAGAGCTTGTTTTCATGCGGGGAGCAGCATGGCCACTGGAGAGGTTGATCGGGGAATGGCACGACGCAGGGCACGCCAGCGCGGCAATATCTTCCATGACATGCCGATTGCCCGGAAGTTTCTTCTGGGCTTTGGCGTCATCGCCATCCTCATCCTTGCTGCACTTGGGTCCACGGCATTCGGCTTCACCATTCTGTCGCGCGATTTCAAAAGCGCGGCGGCGCAAGCGCAATGGACGCAAGCCGTCACTGCCGTCGCACGCGATCATGCTGAACTGCAAAATGCGCAGACACGCTTTATCGCAACCGGCGACTCCTCTGCTTATGCCGCCGTTGCCGATGCCCTGAGGCGCATGCAGACAGCCACGATCATGCTTGCGGGGGCGGACAACCAGAAAACGGAACTGAAACAAGCCGGGCAGGAACTGGATGCGGCACTGCGCAGCTATCGCGCAAGCTGGGCGTCCATGCGGGTCGCAGCCACAGACGGACAGGGCGCGGCGCAGCGCGAAAATATCATCGCCTCTGAGAATGTGACGTTTCAGGCGGCATTGAATGCCATCATCGCCACGGCCCAGAAAAACAATGTTCTGACACTGGAACGGTCGGCAGAGCGCACGTCGCGACTGAACCTGTTTCTTGCGCTGTTTTCGATTTTCGCCGTTGTCGGCGTCGCCTTGATGATGCGTCTGCTCTATCGCTGGATTGCCGTTCCGATCGATGCGGTGGCGCATGCCATGCGCTCTGTCGACAATGCCGATTCGGTGATGCGTCTTGCGGAAACCCGGCGTGCCGATGAACTGGGCGAGATGGCGCGCGGTGTGGTGGTGTTGCGCCAGTCCCTGTCGGAAAATCAGGCGCTGCGGGCGCGGGAACAGGAGATCAAGGCGAAGGAACAGCAGATGATTGCGGCCATCGCCAGCAGCTTTGAAAAGTCGATTGCGCAAATTGCCGGCGAGGTGGCGCAGGCTGCCGCCGAATTTGAACAGGTAGCGCAGCTGGTATCGCGTGCTGCGGAGGATAACAGCGGTGCCAGTGCGAGTGCGGCCTCTGCTGCCAGCCAGGCAAGCGTCAGTGTCTCGACGGTGGCAAGTGCGACCGAGGAGATGGCGAGTTCCATTGCCGAGGTGTCACGGCAGGTATCTTCTTCGACGCAGATCGCGCAGGCAGCCGTTGAACGCGCCCGTGATGCCGATCAGGTCATTGCCAGCCTCGCGCGCGATGCGGTGACGATTGGCGAGGTTGTGGAACTGATCCGGTCGATTGCCGAACAGACCAATCTTCTCGCGCTGAACGCCACCATCGAGGCCGCACGGGCGGGAGAGGCGGGGCGGGGCTTTGCCGTGGTTGCCGGCGAAGTGAAGTCGCTGGCCGCACAGACTGCCAAGGCAACAGCCAATATCGCCGAACGTATCGGGGCCATGCAGGCCGTGTCGCAAAACAGCGTTGCCGCGATTTCCGACATTCAGGCGATCATCCACGAAATCAGCAATATTTCAACCAGCATCGCCGCGGCTGTCGAACAGCAGGCAATCACGACACAGGAAATTTCGCGCAATACGCATCAGGCCGCCGGTGGAACGCAGGATGTCGCCTCGACACTGATCCAGGTACGGCAAGGCGCCGAGGCAACCGGCATGGCCGCCGACAGCGCCTTTCGGCGTGCCGCCCAGTTGGCCGGGCAGGCGGATGTGCTGCGGAGCGAAGTCGCACAGTTTCTTGCGCGGGTCCGTCAGGACGACCGTGAAGCAGCCTGAACAGCTTTCCGAAATGAGGCGTTCGGCGTCAGCCCATTGAACAGCTGCTGCGAAGCGACTAGCTGTATGGAGTGACTCCCTTCCGGCCTCCTGTTCAGCCGCGCGTGACGCGAGCGCTCATTCTTGCATGCTGTGCCGTGCATCTCCTTGCCGTGCTTGCGGGGCAGCCCCTCCAGTCTGCACTGATCGCCATGGCGGGCGTTGTGCCCGCCGCGCTTTTTTCGGCCGGGGATCAGGTCAACACCGGCCTTCCTCCGGTGTTGACGCTGTTGACCAGCCTGTTTGTGCACGCTGGCTGGATGCATCTTTTGTTCAACATGATGTTTCTGGCTTTTGTCGGCCAGCAGGTCGAATGGGTTCTGGGGCCGCGGCGCCTTGTCCTGCTCTATCTGGCCGGCGGTGTGGTGGGTGGTTTGGGCGAGGCCGTGACACGGCCAGAGTCCACAGTGCCTGTTATCGGTGCAAGTGGTGCTGTGGCGGCTGTTTTTGCGGCCTATGCAACGCTTTTTGCGCGGCGTCGGGCGCAGCCGCAGCGGGTGATGGGGTTTCATTTATCGGGCGGGCTGATCAACGCCCTTCAATTGGCGCTGGTGTGGATCGGCCTGCAACTTGCCACCGCACTTGCATTCAACGGCCCGGACGGGGGGATTGCCATATGGGCGCATATCGGCGGTTTCATCACCGGCCTTGTGCTCATTCCGCTCTATGCCCGGTTACGCTTGAAATAGCATAGCCGGGCATCTGAAGACGTATTCAGGCGTGCTGCGGCAGGGCTTCAAACTGGCGATGCAGGTCGGCCAGCGTTTCTTCCGCCCAGCGTTCATAATCCGCCCCATCCCAGGCGCGATGGTCGCCACGGGCATAGGCCAGCGCGTTGCGGTGGTAGTTCAGCGCATTCATGCGATTGGCAACCCACGCATTATGCATGCGGATCACCTTGCCCGGAGAGCCGACGACAATCGAATTGGCCGGCACAACCGTGCCATCCTTCACATAGGCATGCTGGCCGATGATGCTGTTGTCGCCGATCACCGCACCATTGAA
This sequence comes from uncultured Sphingomonadaceae bacterium, assembly GCA_964635065.1. Classification (GTDB taxonomy): domain Bacteria; phylum Pseudomonadota; class Alphaproteobacteria; order Sphingomonadales; family Sphingomonadaceae; genus CAZWMK01. The sequence continues at coordinate 4,041 of CAZWMK010000076.1, forward strand.
AATGGTGGCATTGACACCGACCAGAACATTATGGCCGATGATGCAGCTGTGGATCGTGGCGTGGTGCGTGATCGAGCAATAATCGCCGATCGACACAGGCTGACCCGGATCTGTGTGCACCATCACGAAATCCTGAATGTTCGTGAAGCATCCGATATCGATACGTTCCGATTCCGACCGCATCACGACATTGCACCAGACGGAACTGCCTTCGCCGATACGGACCCGGCCGTAAAGCTGGGCTGACGGGTGAACAAAGGCGGCATTCGTCTGGTCAATGATCGAACTCATGAGCGCGTACCGATTTCCTTCATGAACCTGACAAGGGCGTCAAAGCCATTCTTGCGAATGTAGGAATCGAAATCCGCTTCCTGTGTCAACGTCAGATTGACGCCGGCGACCGTCAGATTGGTGATTTTCAGCTTGCCATCGGCCGTCTTGCGTAATGTCCAGATGGTTTCGATAGGCTGGGCGCCATCGGGGGTGGTGATCCGCGTCGTGACGTCGATATCACCACGCGTGCCACGTGGGCGCGTGCGCAGCACCCGGAGGTCGGCATTGGCATAGTCGTATAGACGGTCTGCATAAGTGCCGACCACATAATCAGGGAATACAGCCTGATACTGACGATACTGGGCCGGGGTGATATTGGGCGGCAGGTGACGGCGGATCAGTTTTACGCCGATTTCCTGAACGGCGAAATTCTCGCGCAGCATGTCACGGAAGCGAGCCCGCGCATCATTTCTGGTCAGTGATTTGTCACGCAGGATGGCGAAGGCCTTGTCGGCCAGTCCATCAATGAACTGGCCAGCCACCCTGGCGTCACTGGCCGATGCAGGCTGCGCCGTTGCAGTGGCGGGCGCCATCGGAAACAGAGCGACAGGGGTTGCGCAGGCCAGCGCCAGTGCAAGGCGTCCGGTAAGTGACATGGTCATGGCTTTATCCGTTTACTTGCCGGCAGGATTTTTCAGGAAGGCGATCAACGCCTTGCGCTTTGCAGCGTCATTGATGCCTGCGAAACCCATCATGGTGCCGGGCACTTCCGTTCGCGGCGCGGCAAGGAATGCGTCAAGCGTCTGTTCATTCCAGACCTTGCCATATTTCTTCATGGCCGGCGAGAAGCGCGTGTAACCGGCCAACGACCCGGCCTTGCGCCCCATGACATTCTTCAGGGACGGTCCCATGCGCGGTTGATCGTCAGCCTTGTCGACAGGATAATGGCACATGGCACAGGATTGCATGTAGATTTTCTGTCCATCGAGGGCCTGCGCAGATGCCGCCGAAGCGGGCAGGGCGATGGCAGCAAAAGCAGCAAGCGTAACCAGGCTCTTCATATTTCCTCCTCGTGTCGTATCCGATATTTAGGCGGACACGGCTGAACTGTGACTTAATGCACTTATCTGGTGCACGCGCATGTCATAAGCTGGGGGGGCGATGCAAGAGCAGCAATTGTCACAGGCCCTGACGATGGCCGATGTCGAGCGACTGGCCGCCGATCCTTCGGCCCAAAACCGTGAAGTCATCGCCGCCAAGCTGGTTGCGCGCTATGATCATGGCTGGTCGACGCAAGAGCGTGACATTGCCGACCAGCTGCTGCGGACATTGGCCCGCGACTTCGAAGTCGCGGTGCGCCAAGCCCTGTCGCGCAGTGTCGCCATGTCGATGCGGGTTCCGCGCGACGTTGCGGTGACACTGGCGCACGATATCGCCGCTGTCGCGCAACCGATCCTGACAGACAGCATGTTGCTTGATGTCGAGGACTTGCTTGACGTGATTGCCCGCCATGGAGCCGCGCATCAGATGGCAATAGCGGCGCGGCGCCATGTGCGGGCGCCGGTGTCTGAAGCGCTGGTGGCGCGTGATGATCCGCGCGTGATCGCAAGGCTGGTGGCCAATGACGGTGCCGAGATTGCCGAACCTGTCCTGCATAAGGTGGTGGAGCGACATGGCGCGGACGACCGGGTCAACGCCCCTCTTTCGGAACGTGACCAGCTGCCATTATCGGTAGCCGAACGTCTTGTCGCAAAAGTCAGCGAGAAATTGCGCGAACGACTGTTGCGTGAAGGACGGCAGACGGCCTTGCCCGCACTCGATGACAGCAAGGCTGCGGCTCATGCCGCCTTGCTGCTTGTCGACCCATCGAGCGATGCGCTGGATGTGCTTGCGCTTGTCGAGCGTTTGCACCGCAGTCGTCAGCTGTCAGCCACCATGCTGACACGGGCGCTGGAACAAGGTGACCGGATCATGGCGTCCGCCATTGTCGCTCGTTTGAGCGGTATGGCGATGCCTGCGGTTCATGGCCGTCTTTTCCACGGCAATCAGGCTGAGCAGACGGCGCTTTTGACGCGCGCGGGCATGAAGGGGGCGCAAGCTCTAGAGTTGACCCGCCTTATAAGCCGCCTCTGACCCTGTTGCGCGCGCTGCTGATCCGACCTCCTGATGCTGCATGGAGATCGGTCTTTCCACCCCGACTTCCGGCATCATGGCGACGGATGGCCCATCTGCGGACTGGCCTTTCTGGGCGGCTGGAGGGGCGCTCAGCAGATCCAGTGCAAAGTTGATGAGGCGAGGCTGGGCTATGACCAGTGCAAGCTTCGCCACTTCCCAGCCCAGACTGGCAAGCGGGCTGCCCGCGCCGCCAGAGGCCGGCTTTTCAGCCTGCGCAGGAAGCGCTTCCTTGGCGCGCCCCTCTGGGGATGGCAATTCATCATAGTCGCTGAGGCCGCCATGTGGGACATCGTCCGCGTGCGGACGTTCACGTCCCCGCAGAAGGGTAGCAAGCAGGGCGCCAGCGGCGGTTGCCGCCAGCACGCTCGTCAAGGGCGCGGCGCGGATCTCGGTTGTTGCACGCGCACGAACTGTTGCAGCCTGATTGGCGAATGCGGAACTTGCCCGCTGGATGCGGCCTGTTGCGGACGCACCATCATCGTCAACCGCCCAAGCATATTCATCATGGGCAGTCATGTCAGGGTTTCTTGTATCTTTCCGCTCTGCCAGCACGTCCGTCACCGCTTTTGCGATTCCCACCACTGCAGCCCCTCCAGCCAGTCCCGCCCCGCCGCGCCGCGCCATATTGCCAGCCTGAACCAGGAGTTTTTTGCTGCGGGCGGTTGCAGCATCAAAAGCGTCGTGCATCAGCTTGCGTGGGTGAAGCCGCGCGTGAAGGGCGTCGACATTGGCTGCGATACGGCGTCGTGCAGCATCAGCTTCCTGTTCGAGTTGCTGCGCCTGCGCGCGATATTCTTCCTGCCCCGGCATTCAGGCTCGCCCTCGCAGCGCATCGGGTGAGCGCCGGAGCGCCTTTCCAGCGCGTTGCGGCATGAGTTCAATCCTTTGCAGCCGTGCAATCCCCACGCGTATGGCCAGAAAGGCTGCACCAAATATGGCCAGCGCGACCACGATCTCGGACCAGCCCGCGCCCAGATAAGGATACAGCAGCGAGGCGAGCCCAAAGCACAGTAATATGAGCGCCACGACCGACAGCAAGGCGGCCGTGGCAATCATGAGCGCAGCCGGAAGCAGGGAGGCGGCATTACCCTTGATCTCGGTTTCCGCCAGTTTGATTTCGGCGCGCAAAAGGGTGCCAAAATCATCGGCTATGGCGCTGATCATCTGCCCAACCGACAGGTCGGTATGCAGCGCGTCCTGTTCCGGCTGGTCGTGGTCGGGGTTCAAGCGTAATCGTCCTCGTCGGTTTCCGCCGGGCGGGTGGCGGCACTGTTGCGCAGGAGCCGGGCCAGCAGGAACCCACCTGCGACGGCCACGCCAACCGCGATGGCCGGATGGCGCCGGATGACGGCCCGTGCATCAGAGATCAGATCATCGACGTCGGTTGAACGGATGCGGCTGGCATATTGATCAAGCCGCTCGCCAGCGCGGTGGGCAAGCTGACCGACCTTGGCGCCCGCTTCGCTGTGGCTTGCCTTCTCGCCGAGATCATGGGCGGCATGGGCAATATCGCTGATGACGCTGCTGGTCTTGTCCAGACCCTGACGACCGATGTCGCGCGCTTTTTCTGCCGCCTGAGTCGTAACGCGGCTTGCCTGTTCGCGCACCTTGGATAGTTGCTCGGATGCCGCCTGCGTGGCGTTTGCGCCCAGAGTCTGGGCCTTCTCGCGCAAGGCACCGATCTGCGCGGCGGCCGATTCGGCGACACTGTTGACAGTGGAATTCTCTTGGGGGGGCGTGCTGGACATAACGGTTCCTTTCAATGCGGAAATCTATGCATTTCTTGGCATGGTTACAACGTCGAGATGTTATCGGGGTTCCGGCACACGCGGCCAGTCATCGACAGAACGGCATGTTGTGACGGCAAAGCGTTGCGACGATGCAGCCGAGTGTCTAAGAGGCGGGTCATCACATTCCGTCATCAGCACAGGAACCCACGACATGACTGCGATCGTTGACGTCCACGCCCGCCAGATCCTCGACAGCCGCGGCAACCCCACTGTCGAAGTCGATGTGTTGCTCGAAGATGGCAGCTTTGGTCGTGCCGCAGTGCCCTCGGGCGCATCGACCGGGGCGCATGAAGCCGTCGAAAAGCGCGATGGCGACAAAAGCCGCTATCTGGGCAAAGGGGTGACCCTGGCGGTCGATGCCGTCAACTCGGAAATTCAGGACGCCATCCTCGGCATGGACGCCGAGGATCAGGACGACCTCGACCGCGCACTCATCTCACTGGACGGCACACCGAACAAGGCGCGCCTTGGCGCAAACGCCATCCTCGGCGTCAGCCTGGCCACCGCGCGCGCGGCGGCCGAAGCGCGGGGCCTGCCGCTTTACCGCTATGTCGGGGGCGTCGCGGCACGCACGCTGCCCGTACCGATGATGAATATCATCAACGGTGGGGCACATGCCGACAATCCCATTGATTTTCAGGAATTCATGATCATGCCGGTCGGTGCGGACAGCATCGCCGATGCCGTGCGCGTTGGAGCCGAAATTTTCCACACGCTGAAAAAGGCGCTGCATGACAAGGGTCTGGCGACCGCAGTCGGTGACGAAGGTGGTTTTGCGCCGAATCTCGCGTCGGCGACCGATGCGCTCGACTTCATCATGAAGTCCATCGAAACCGCTGGCTACAAGCCGGGTGACGATGTGATGATCGCCCTCGATTGCGCAGCGACCGAATTTTACAAGAATGGCCGTTATGAACTGGAAGGCGAGGGGCGCAGCCTGTCTTCGGATGAAATGGCGGCCTATCTTGCGCAGCTGTGTGACCGCTATCCGATCCTGTCGATCGAAGACGGCATGTCGGAAGACGATTGGGATGGCTGGAAGACGCTGACCGATGTGCTTGGCAACCGTGTCCAGCTCGTCGGCGACGATCTGTTCGTGACCAATCCGGTACGCCTGCGTGATGGTATCAAGCGCGGTGTCGGCAACTCGATCCTGATCAAGGTGAACCAGATCGGCACCTTGTCCGAAACGCTGGAGGCCGTCGATACTGCGCACCGGGCGCGTTACACGTCGGTCATGTCGCACCGTTCGGGTGAAACCGAAGATTCGACGATCGCCGACCTCGCTGTCGCCACCAACTGCGGCCAGATCAAGACGGGCAGCCTTGCGCGCTCGGACCGGTTGGCGAAGTATAACCAGCTCATCCGCATCGAGGAGGAACTGGGTGATGCCGCCGTCTATGCGGGTCGCTCCATTCTGCGCTGAAATGGCTGCAACAGGGCTTGAAGCCATCACTTTTTCGTGGTGATGTATGGTTTATGAGAGCTGAAGTCCTGCACCCACTATCATTGATGCGCGCGGCCCTGCTGCCAGCCGCGTGCATCGCCGCAATGGCTTACTTTGGCTATCATGCCCTGGCGGGTAACAGCGGCCTCATGTCGTTGTCCGGCTATCGTGCGGAACAGAAGCGTCTGTCAGTAACGGCCGCTTCTGTTGCCGAACGCCGTGCTGTACTGGAACGCAAGGTTCATCTTCTTGCCCGTCAGGGAGCTGACCCCGATCTGGCCGATGAACTGGTGCGCCAGAATCTCGGCCTTGTCCGGCCCGACGAAGTTGTCCTGCCTCTTTCAAAAGGCAATTGATCCAGATCGCCCTTCGCCCCATATAGTTTGTAAAAGCTGTAAAGACGGGGAAGGTTTACTGCTATGGCAAAGGCTGAATCGCTGGACTCCGCGCCCGCCATGTCCCGTTGCGGAGACTTTCCGCGCCCTGACGAACCCGTGCGGTTCAAGCCCGGCCGGGATGAACTGCTCGAATATTATCGGCAGATGCTTTTGATTCGCCGGTTCGAGGAAAAGGCTGGCCAGCTTTATGGCCTTGGGCTGATCGGCGGTTTTTGCCATCTTTACATCGGGCAGGAAGCGGTTGTCGTCGGCATGCAATCCGCGATTACCGCCAAGGACAGCGTGATTACCGGCTATCGCGATCATGGCCACATGCTGGCCTGTGGTATCGACAGCAAGGTTGTCATGGCCGAACTGACCGGACGCGCGGCGGGCATATCGCGCGGCAAGGGTGGATCGATGCACATGTTCTCGGTCGAACATGGCTTTTACGGCGGCCATGGCATTGTCGGCGCACAGGTGCCGCTTGGAACCGGGCTGGCCTTTGCCCACAAATATAAACAGGATGACGGTGTCTGCCTCGCCTATTTCGGCGATGGCGCATCGAACCAGGGGCAGGTGTACGAGGCCTTCAACATGGCCGAGCTCTGGAAACTGCCGATTGTCTATATCATTGAAAACAATCAATATGCGATGGGGACCAGCGTCAACCGCGCCTCGTCCGAAGATCAGCTCTATCGCCGCGGCGAGAGTTTCCGCATCCCCGGCATCCAGGTCGACGGCATGGACGTGCTCGAAGTGCGCGGCGCCGCCGAGGTGGCGCTTGACTGGGTGCGCAGCGGCAAGGGGCCGGTCCTGCTTGAGATGAAGACCTATCGTTATCGCGGCCATTCCATGTCTGACCCGGCAAAATATCGTTCGCGTGAAGAAGTTCAGGCGGTGCGTGAAAAGTCCGACCCCATCGAACATGCCAAGCGTGACCTTCTGGCGTTTGGCGTGACCGAGGCCGCATTGAAGGATATGGAAAAAGAGATCCGTGCCATCGTCAACGAAGCTGCGGACTTTGCCGAACAGGCCCCTGAACCGCCGCTTGATGCGCTTTACACCGATGTCCTGGTGGGAGCTTACTGATGCCGATCGAAATCAAGTTGCCCGCCATGTCGCCAACCATGGAAATGGGCACCGTTGCGCGCTGGCTGGTCAAGGAAGGCGACGCGGTGAAACCGGGCGATATTCTGGCGGAAATCGAAACCGATAAGGCGACGATGGAACTGGAATGCGACGATGAAGGCACCATCGCGCGGATCGTCGTTGCAGGTGGCAGCGATGACATCCCGGTCGGCACTGTGATTGCTCTGATCGCGGAAAATGGCGAAACCATTGCGGAAGCCGCGCAACCGGAATCAGCGACAGCCACGCCTGCACGGCCCGCTACGCCGGCACCTGTATCGGACGAGGCTGTGGCACCAAAAGAGGCCACACCTTCAGTCAATGATTCAGCACCGCCGCAAGCCGCTGCGGGCATGATCAAGCTGACGGTGCGCGAGGCGCTGCGCGATGCCATGGCCGAAGAGATGCGGGCTGATTCCACTGTTTTTGTGATGGGCGAGGAGGTCGCGCAATATCAGGGCGCCTACAAGGTCACGCAGGGGCTTTGGGAAGAATTCGGCTCGGCACGCGTGATCGACACGCCGATCACCGAATATGGTTTTTCCGGCGTCGGTGCCGGGGCGGCCATGGGCGGACTGAAACCGATTGTCGAATTCATGACCTTCAACTTCGCCATGCAGGCGATCGATCATATCGTCAATTCAGCAGCCAAGACCAACTACATGTCGGGCGGACAAATGCGCTGCCCTGTCGTATTCCGCGGTCCGAACG
>CAZWMK010000077.1:0-6321 GCA_964635065.1 uncultured Sphingomonadaceae bacterium
GGGCAATCGTGCTTAGCCGCGTGCGCTGTTGACTCTGGTCGGGTTGATATCGACGACCAGCGCGGTCAGGGTCATGCGGGCGAGCAGGCTGTCGTCGTCGGAGGCGTGCAGCGTGGCTTCGAGGAATGCGGCGCGACGGCCGAGGCGCAGGACCCGGCCGCGTCCGATCAGTCGTCCGACCTTTGCGGGGGCCAGAAAGCTGGTGTTGAAATCCATCGTCGGCACAGCCTTGTCTTCCGGCAGGCTGAGCTTGGCCGCCATGCCCGAGGCCTCGTCAAGCATGGCCGCGACATAGCCGCCATGGATGTTGCCCAGAATATTGGTGAAATCAGGCCGGGCGGTAAAGGCGAGGGTGACTGTGCGTGCTGCCGGATCGAAGGCCAACAGTTCAGGAGATAAGGTCCGGCCACCCGGCGACAGGACGCGCGCAAATTTCGATTGGATATCGGACGACAGGGACATGACGAGGCCTTTGACGACAAGCGGGGCGGGGGCGCGGCGGCCGGAGACGGTTTTACATCGCCGGGTGCGTGCTGCTCAATCCACCGTCGACCACGAATTGTGCGCCGGTCGAGAAACTGGCGTCGTCGGATGCGAGATAGAGCGCCATGCTGGCGATTTCCTCAGGTTGCCCCATGCGCCCGACAGGAGACATGTTGTTGAACACATCGCGCAGTTCGGGATGTTTGTCGATGTGACTTTGCAGAATGGCGGTCAGCGTCGCGCCCGGATGAATGCTGTTGCAGCGGATGTTGAGCCGGGCCTTGGCACAATGGGCGGCGATCGAACGGGTGAGGCCGATCACCCCGGCTTTCGAGGTCGTGTAGGCGGCGTCGTTGGCAAGGCCGAGGTATGAGGTTGTAGAACCTACATTGATGATCGCGCCGTCCGGTCCGCCGGGATTGGCCTTCATCGCGGCGATGGCAAAGCGGCAGCCCAGCATCATGCCGGTCAGGTTGATGCCGATCACCCGGTTCCAGTCGTCGAGCGTGGTCTCCTCTATGCTTTTGTTCGCGATCACGCCGGCATTGTTCATCAGGATATCGAGGCGCCCGAAACGGGCCTTGATCGTGGCCATGGCATCCGCCCAGCTGGTCTCGTTTGTCACGTCGAGCGGTACAAACTGTGCGCCGCTGTCTGCTGCAATGCGCGGGCCGGCCTCTTTGTTGATATCGGCAAGGATGACGCGTGCCCCCTCGCGGACGAAACGACGCACGACGGCTTCGCCGATGCCCGATGCTCCCCCTGTGACCAGCGCTACCTTGCCGTCGATCCGACCCATTGCCCCTCCATTCCTGTGTCCTGGATTTCTTCGCCTCGTGGATTGGACAGGCTGACAGCGGCAAAGGCAAGCCATATTGATGGAGTAATGATTCAGGGGAGATGATGATGGCGCTGCGCATAGTTCTGACACCGATCCAGCTGGGCAAGCTGTCTGTGCCCAACCGTGTGGTGCGCACCGCCCATGGCACGGGCATCGGCCTTGGTACGATGAATGATGACTTGATCGCCTATCATGTCGCGCGTGCCAAAGGCGGCGTTGGCCTGACGATCATCGAAGCGCTGTCGGTACATCCATCGGCCCACGCCTTCCTGAATGCCGATGCGCCGGGCCTTGTCGAGGGGTATCGCAAACTGATGGACGAAGTGCGGCCCTATGGCATGCGCGTGTTCCAGCAGCTTTACCATGGTGGTAACGAGATCCCGCCGTCGGATGGCTCGCCGCCGTGGTCGTCGTCGGACACGGTCGGCGCGTTCGTCGGCATCCCGTCGCAGGCGATTACCAAGGCGCAGATCGCGGAGTTGATCGAAGGCTATGTGTCGGCGGCGGTCAATGCCGAGAAAGGCGGTCTGCACGGTGTCGAGTTCCACTGTGCGCATGGCTATCTGATGCAGCAGTTTCTGTCGCCCTTGTACAATTTCCGTACCGATGAATATGGCGGCAGCTTTGAAAATCGCGTGCGCCTTCCAACCGAAATCCTGACGCGCATCTGCGCCGCCGTTTCATCCGATTTCGTCGTCGGTGTGCGGCTGGGGTCGGAACTTCTGACCGGCGGCATGGGGCCGGATGAAGTGACGGCGGTCGCCAATCATTTCGATGCGCTCGGCCTCATTGATTATATCAATCTCACGACAGGAACCGATTACAACGCACACAAGATCATCGGCGCGATGCACGAACCGGCGGGTTATGAATTGCCCGCCGATGTGCCCGTGAAAAAGGCGGTGCGCTTGCCGGTGATCGTCACGGGCCGTTTCCGCACGCTGGAAGAAGCCGATCAAGTGCTGATCGCGGGCGAGGCCGATATGGTCGCGATGACCCGTGCGCATATCGCTGATCCCGATATCGTGAAAAAGACAGTGGAAGGGCGCGAGGATGAAATCCGCCCCTGTCTTGGCTGCAATCACGGCTGCATCGGCGGGCTGGTGTCCGCCTATCGCATCGGTTGCACGGTCAATGTCGCGATCGGCGCCGAACGCAGCATGGCCGAAGATCTGATCACCAAAACCGATGCGCCAAAGACGGTACTCGTTGTCGGCGGCGGGCCGGGCGGGATGGAAGCAGCCCGGATTGCCGCGCTGAGGGGGCATCGCGTGATCCTCGCCGAAGCGACCAACGATCTGGGCGGTTCGATCAATATTGCCAAGCGCGCGCCACGCCGCATGGGCATTGCCGACATCACCGACTGGTTGCAGCGTGAAATCTATCGCCTTGGCGTCGATGTGCGGCTCAGCACCTATGTGCAGGCCGATGACGTGCGGGCGATTGCGCCTGATGTTGTGATCGTCGCGACCGGCAGCTTCCCGCGCATGGATGGACGGCAGTTGTTCGTCCCGGGCGAGACAGCCACCGGCATTGACCTGCCGCATGTCGTCTCCAGCCATGACCTGCTGCTGGAAGGCAGTAACCGCAACTGGGGGACGCGTGCGCTCGTCTATGACGATGCCGGCCATTATGAAGGATTGGCGGCAGCCGAATATCTGATCGAGCAGGGGCTGTCGGTGACTTATGCCACGGGCCATATCTCGGTCGCGCCGAAGCTGGAGCCGAGCCTTTCGGTCGATCCCGCGCTTGAACGGCTGGCCAAGGGCGATTTTCGCGTGATGACGCGCGCCAAGCTGGTGTCGGTCGCGAAGGACTGCGCAACCGTCGGCTATCGTTATGGCGGAAAGCCGGTCGAGGTCGAGGCGGATACGGTTGTGTTCATCTCGCACAATCTGCCGAATCGAGAGTTGCTCGATGAATTGCAGGATTTCAGTGGCCAGGTGATTGCCGTGGGCGATGTGAAAAGTCCGCGTTATCTCCAGATCGCTATCCGCGAGGGACATATGGCGGCGCGTCACCTGTGATCCGACCATGAAAAAGGGCGCTGCGCGATGATAGGCGCAGCGCCCTTTTGGTCATTTCATCCAGGGTTATTCCGCCGCAAGCGGAACCTTCGCACCGCCCGGTCGGAACTGGCAATATTCTTCCTTTTCGGCGAGATCGAAGACGAACAGCATCTTCGCAAGGCCGCTGAGATAGCTCATCACTGTTCCCAGTTCGAGGATCTGGGCATCGTCGAAATGCGCGTGAAGGCGCTGATAGAGCGCGGGCGACATGTGTCCCTGATGGTTTTGCATCAGGAATTCGTCTGCAAGGGCCAGTACCGCCTGTTCGGCCGCATCAAAGCAGCTGCGGTCGCCTTCGATGGCTTCGAGCTGGTCTGGGGTATAGCCAACTTCGCGCGCGCCAAGACTGTTGCCGAGGTTGCAGCTGCGACAGCCATGGCCAAGGCTCATGCGCAGACGTGCCAGTTCCTTGAAACGGCGTTCCACACGGCCCTTGTAAAAAATCTTGCCGTAGAAGTCGTTGAGCGTGAAGTCGATCAATTCAGGCGCGTTGGCGCCACCTTCGATGAAGGCCGCCTGACCGGTCATGTCTTGAACCCAGTCCCATTTTTCCTGAAGATCGGGCGACAGTTCATCGCGGCTGAAACGGCGAAGGCCGTTGGTCATGTCAATTCTCCCCAAGTTGGCTTTGTGCCACTTGCGGATAACTATGCATCATTGTCGTGCTTGCGCCAAGGGGCCAGTGATGCAACGATCCGCACAAACAGCTAGAGGAGGAACCATGGCGTTCACGCATGTTACGGTCGGCACCAACGACCTTGAAAAATCGACGGCTTTTTATGATGCGGCACTGGCGCCGCTTGGTCTCAAGAATCTGGGCGGTATCCCTGATCGCGCCACGCTTTATGGCGATGAAAAATGGGAATTCATCGTTACCAAGCCGGCCAATGGTGAACCGGCAACGCATGCCAATGGCGGCACCATCGGTTTTGCCGCACCCAACCGGACCGCAGTCGATGCTTTTCATGCTGCGGCTTTGGCCAATGGCGGCACCTGCGACGGCCCGCCGGGACCGCGGGCGTTCGACCCGAATGCCTATGGCGCCTATGCGCGCGATCCATTCGGCAACAAGCTGTGCGCTTATTGTTTTACGCCGGCGTGATTTTCAAGCTGGACTGAGCGCAGTCAGGATGACGGTGGAGATCACTCCACCGTTACCGACTTTGCCAGATTGCGCGGCTGGTCGACGTCGGTGCCCTTGAGCACGGCGACGTGATAGGCGAGAAGCTGCGCCGGAATGGCGTAGATCAAGGGCGCGATGAACGGATCGACGTTCGGCATTTCCAGCCCCGCCAGGCGGTCGCCGCCCTGCAGCGCCAGGCCGTCCTTGTCGGAAATCAGCACGACCTGACCGCCGCGCGCCTGCACTTCCTGCATGTTCGACACGGTCTTTTCAAACAGCGGACCCGACGAGGCGATAACAATCACCGGCACATTTTCGTCGATCAAGGCGATGGGGCCGTGCTTCAGTTCGCCGGCTGCATAGCCTTCGGCATGGATGTAGCTGATTTCCTTCAGCTTCAACGCGCCTTCCATCGCCAGCGGATAATCCTGCCCGCGGCCCATGTAGAGAATGTCCTGCGCCTTCGCCAGCGTGTGGGCCATCTCGGCAATGTCGGCGTCATGAGCGAGGGCTGCGTTCATCGCGGCGGGCACTTCAGTCAGATGTTGCACCAGCTGCGCTTCGCGGGCTGCGTCGATGCTGCCCTTGGCGCGGGCCAGCGCAGCCGCGAAGGCGGCAAGCACAGCCAGTTGGCAGGTGAAGGCCTTGGTTGAGGCGACGCCGATTTCCGGGCCGGCATGGGTCGGCAGCACAAGGTCGGCCTCGCGCGCCATCGAGGACGTCGCGACATTGACGACAACCGCTGTATGCTGGCCATTGGCCTTGCTGTGACGGAGTGCGGCGAGCGTATCGGCGGTTTCTCCCGACTGGCTGATGAACAGCGCCAGCCCGCCATCTTCGAGCACCGGGTCGCGGTAACGGAATTCGGACGCGATATCGAGTTCGACCGGCACGCGCGCCATCTGTTCGATCCAGTATTTCGCGACCATGCCGGCATAATAGCTGGTGCCGCAGGCGACGATGGCGATGCGGCGGATGCTGGCGAGGTCGAAGGGCGTTGCGGGCAGTGCGATGCTGCCATCCAGCGGCCGGAGATAGGCGCCGAGCGTCTGGGCGACCACGATCGGCTGCTCGAAGATTTCCTTCTGCATGAAGTGCCGGTGGTTGCCCTTGTCGATCAGCGCGCCTGTCACACCCGAAATGGTGACGGGGCGTTCGACCGGCTGGTCGGCTTTGTCAAAAATCTGCACACTGTCGCGGCGGATGACGACCCAGTCGCCTTCTTCGAGATAGACAATATTCTGGGTGAGGGGAGCCAGTGCCAGCGCGTCCGATCCAAGATAGGTCTCGCCGTCACCATAGCCAACGACAAGCGGCGAACCGAGGCGCGCGCCGATCAGAAGATCGGGATGCTGGCGGAACATGATGGCGAGCGCAAAGGCGCCGTGCAGTTCTTTCAGGCTGGTCCGCACGGCCTCGACGGGATCGACGCCGGCTTCGACCTTTTCCGAAATCAGATGCGCGACGACTTCGCTGTCTGTCTGCGATTCAAAATGGCGGCCGCGCGCTATCAGCGCATCGCGAAGCGGTTTGAAATTTTCGATGATGCCGTTGTGCACCAGCGCGACCTCATCGGTCGCATGCGGGTGGGCGTTGTTTTCGGTCGGCGCGCCATGCGTTGCCCAGCGCGTGTGGGCGATGCCGACAGTGCCGGGCAGCGGTTCAAGCGCGAGCTTGCGCGACAGGTTGATCAGCTTGCCTTCGGCGCGGCGGCGCTCCAGCCGACCATCGACGATGGTGCAGACGCCAGCCGAATCATATCCACGATATTCGAGGCGCTTGAGGCCATCGACGAGCCGGTCGGC
>CAZWMK010000077.1:6421-11904 GCA_964635065.1 uncultured Sphingomonadaceae bacterium
CCATCGTAGTTGCACGTGATGGTGCCTGCGCCGACATTGGCCTTCGCGCCGATTTCGGCGTCACCGATATAGGTCAGGTGATTGACCTTGGCGCCGGGGCCGACATGCGACTTCTTGATTTCGACGAAATTGCCGACTTTTGCTTTGGCGTCCAGCACTGCGCCGGGGCGCAGGCGGGCATAGGGGCCGACCTCGCAGCCGGTGCCGATGGTCGCGCCTTCAAGGTGCGAAAAGGCCCGGATCGTGGCGCCATCGGCGACGGACACGCCGGGGCCGAACACAACATGCGGTTCAATCACGACATCGCGGCCAATGACCGTGTCGTGCGCGAACCACACTGTGTCAGGGGCGATCAGGGTCGCGCCATCGGTCATGGCCTGCGCACGGCGCTGGCGCTGCCACATGACTTCGACGCCCGCGAGTTCGGCACGGGAATTGACGCCCGCGACATGGTCGGCCGCCGTTTCAACGACGCGGCTGATACGGCCATCGGCTTTCGCCAGCATCACGATGTCGGGCAGATAATATTCACCCGCGGCATTGTCGTTGCCAACGCGGGCAAGAAGCGGCCACAAATCGGCGCTGCGCACGGCCATCAGGCCGCTGTTGCACAGGCGCACGGCGCGTTCTGCCTCGCTGGCGTCCTTGTATTCGACCATCTTTTCGATGCGGCCATTGCTGTCGGCAATCACGCGGCCATAAGCGGCGGCATCATCGGGGCGGAAACCAAGCACGACGGCGGCAGGCGCATCGGGTGCCGCGAGCGCATCCAGCATCGCCTGCATCGCGTGTGTCGGCACAAGTGGGACATCGCCATAAAGGATCAGGATATCGCCATCGAAGCCGGACAGCGCGGGTTCGGCCTGTTGCACGGCATGCGCGGTGCCAAGCTGCGGTTCCTGTGCGACGACGGCGGCGCGTCCTGCGACCGCCTGTTCGACCTGCGCCCGGTTGGCGCCGACCACCACAACCTTCCGGCTGGGCGACAGGGCATCGACACTGGCCATGAGGTGGAGCAGCATCGAACGCCCGGCAATCGGGTGAAGCACCTTGTGCAGATCGGATTTCATGCGGGTGCCTTTGCCAGCGGCAAGAATGATGGCAGCCACGGGTCGACGATTCATTGAAACCTCTGGTTCAACAGCAATGATTCCGGCTTTGACATAGAGTTATTGCTATTTCCATACATTGCGCCAAATAGAGCCCATGATTTTGCCGCAAACCATTGTTTTCGACCTCGACGGAACGCTCGTCGATACCGCGCCCGATCTTGCTGGCGCCATGAATCACGTCCTTGCCCACTTTGGTCGCGCGGCAGTCAGCATCGATGCCGTCCGCGACATGGTTGGCCATGGTGCGCGCCGGACGATCGAGCGCGGGCTGGCGCTGACCGGCGGCGGATCGGATGCCATGGTCGATGATGGTGTGCCGGTGTTTCTGGAATATTATGCCGAACATGTCGCCGATGCCTCGCAGCCCTGGCCGGGTGTCGAGGCCGCGCTCGATGCGCTTCTGGCGGCAGGTTCGCGGTTGGCAATCTGCACCAACAAACCGGCGGCCCTGTCGGCGGCACTGGTGTCGGCGCTCGGGTGGGAAGGGCGTTTTGTCGCCAATCTTGGCGGCGATTCACTGGCAGTCCGCAAACCCGATCCGGCGCATGTGCTGGCAACGCTCGATGCTGCCGGTGGCCATGTCGGGCATGCCGCGTTTGTCGGCGATTCCATCGTTGACGTCGAAGCCGCGAAAGCTGCCGGAATGCCTGTTGTCGCTGTCAGCTTCGGTTACAGCGACCGTCCAGTGCAACAATTGGGGGCCGATGCCCTGATCGATCATTATGACGGGCTTCTGCCCGTGCTCAGGCGTTTTTCATACGCCATTTCGTGAACAGGTGCCGTGCCAGCATCAGGGGCGGCATCCGCAGCCAGTGTGAGCGGATGTAAAGCAGTCGCGCGGCAAGCGGTGCTGCTGTCTGGCCATAAGCGTCAAGGCCGCACAGCCGCTGGGCGATCAGCGGGTCGAGCCAGTCGCGCTGCCCGGCCAGTGCAGGGTCGACCCTGCTGTTGAACAAGGTGCGCGCATGGCGCAATGCACGGCCAAGGGGTATCTCCAACTGATGCAGGCGCGCGCGTGCTGCAAGATCCTGCCAGAATCCGGGTGTTTTCCTGAAATCCTCGATCAGGCAGGCAATGTCCCAAAGGTTGCGCAACCCGCCCTGAAAATCGCCATCGTAAAAAAGATGCGCCACGCTGTGCAGCAACATATCGGCCGGGGCGAGCATGAATGCACCCGGCACGGCGGTAGGTTGCGCGGCGGCAAGAAGCGCCCCCGCATCGGGCCGGATGCGGGCGGTCAGCGGCAGGATGCTGTGATGCAGATCGACCACTGTGCCGCGTCCCGCATGGGCGAGCGGCGGTAGTTCGTGCATGTGCTGGCGGTAATAGGCATCGTCATAGGCACTGGTCTTGATCCCGGTCCAGCCATGATCGAGCAACAGGGCCTCGGCGGATTCCAACTGGTCGCGCGGCAGCAGCAGGTCGAGGTCGCCGATCTGGCGACCAGCCGCAGGCGACAGGCCTGCGACAAGATAAGCGCTGCCCTTCAGCAAAACGACCGGCCCTGCAAGATCGCGCAGGATCGCTGTAACCTGTGCGGTTTCGAACCGGGCCTTGACGTGAATGTCGGCAACCTCAGCCTCATGCTCCATCATGACAGCGCGGGCTTTGGACGGAACAAGCGGCCACAAGTCTGCCGCACGCAAACGGGCGGCAAGCGATGACAGCAGCATCTGACTGCGCGCCATCCTGAGCAGCGCATTCCACCCGTCTGCATCCAGTTGCAGCGCCGTTGCCGGATCGGCAAGCGCCTGTGTCAGCAAGCGCGCATCAGGTGCCGACATGGTCGCCCCATAATTGTTCGACGAGCGCAAGGCCGTCTTCGGTCGAACCATAGCGGATGTCATAGCCCGGCGCTTCATTGACAAGGCGGGTCAGGGCGTCGAATCCTGCCTCACCCAACGCGACATAATTGGGCGACGAGGTCGTCAGCCGCGCAAAACTTTCGGCAGCGCCCATGCGCCGCACAGCGGGGGCTGCGCCTGCTTCAAAGCGCGGCGCGATCAGCAGGCGCGGGCAGGCGGTTTCGTTCATGGTATCGATGGCGCTTTGCGGAGGGCGCAGGTGACGGATGGTGCCTTTCACCGTCTCGCGCTGGACCGGGCCGAAATGCTCCTCGGCCACGCGCGCTTCCATGACAGCGATCGACTGGTTCTTGAGCGAGATCGGGCGCGGGAAAGGCTGCAACTGGTGGCTGTCGAGCGCAAGCAGGGCAAACTCGTCACCCATGAAACGCCAGCGGTCGGGTGTCCAGCCAAGCGAGGCCGAGAGCGTGCTTTTACCCGCACCCGAATCGCCGATCAGGATCAGGCCGTCCGGTCCGCGCGCAACGCTGCCGGCGTGCAGGACCAGCCTGCGCCGGGCGGCAACCGCGATTTGCAGGTTCATGCCCATTTCCAGCGCCAGCAGCCCAAGATGCGGCGGAATCGGCACCATGCCCGGCATTTCAACGTCGCAACGCAAATGCAGACGCGGCCGGAACAGACGGCGCAGACCGCCATCTGGCACAACCGCGACCGTGTAGTCGTAAATACTGTCAGGTCCGAGCGCCGGATAGCCGCGATAAAGGCGGCGAACATCCGCAATGGGTCGGGCAAGGGGAGAGCGCAGCAGGAAATCGACTGGGCCGACCCTCAGGCCATGTTCATGCCAGCGGCCGATCATGCGCTGCGTTCGATCAGGCCAAGCCGCCACAGTTCTTCAAGGCGCTGCATCACGACATCGGCGGGATCCGCGCCGTCTTCGGCGCTGAGATCATATTGGGCCTGGAGTCGGGTCAGAACCGACACAGAATCGTTGCCACAGCCCTGCGCAGCTTCAAGCACGGCCATGATATCGGGCAACAGAACATGGGTGGCGCCGGATGGTCGATGATAGACCAGATACATGCCATCGGCCACGCGAATGGAAAAATCGCGCGACAGATGACAGTCAAACCGGGCGGGCAGGCGGGATGCTATGGTGCTCGCGCTCCCGTCAGCTACGGCTGTTCAGGATCGACACGAAACAGGTCATGCCGTCGCGATTGTTCAGGTTCGTGGTGACGTAGTTATAGTGCGCCTTGAACTGCGCTGGCGAGTCGGCGTTCAATGGCACCGGCGTGCCGAGATCGGGATTGTAATCCTTGATCTGCTGGCCGGTGTAGCCGTCGCCCGAGGGAGGGGCATAATAGATGCTCTCGCCCCGTTCCAGGTCGAAGTCGCCATCGTCGGTGATCCTGTCCGGGATCGGAATGGTGCAGTTGATGGTCGAGGTCAGCGTCTGGGCAAGCGCAGGCTTGACGGTG
Source organism: uncultured Sphingomonadaceae bacterium (assembly GCA_964635065.1). Lineage (GTDB taxonomy): Bacteria > Pseudomonadota > Alphaproteobacteria > Sphingomonadales > Sphingomonadaceae > CAZWMK01. Next base: position 10,820 of record CAZWMK010000077.1, read on the forward strand.
AGGGCGGCGGGAAGTGCGACTGCGCCCAGACGCAGCATGGCACGGCGTGTCGCAGCACCGCTTTTTTGCGTTACCTGGTCTTCCTTGTGCATGTCCGTCATCGCCTAACCCTTTGCCAACCTTTGCAACAATAACGCGTCATTCGCCCTTGCGACAGGAAAAATGACGATGGGACCAATATCGCCCCGGTTGAATTAACATTGTGCAAATTACAGGCCATACGCATGAAAACAACATGTTACTTGATTTGGGTGCCGCTTTTTGCCCCATGACTGTAAAAAATACCGACAGTTTGGCAATGTTTTGTCGCTGCAACACAAGTGCAATATGCTGACACGATAAAGAATGGTCGCAGGCCGGGTGACGCGGCGGTTGCAGGGGGTGTGCATGACGTTGAAGGCGTGGCTGGCTGGTCTGGTGGCGACGGCCGCATTGGCGGGATCTGCCGTGCTCTGGGCGGTGCATTATGATGACGTTCCGGCCGTCATCGTCGCCGTGCTGTTCGCGGGCCTTTGTCTTTTGATGGCACGGCAGAGCATGCTGCAATCGCAGCCGGCATTGCCCGGGGTCAGTGCGCGCTTGCCCCAGGCCATGTCGGCCACAGTGCCCATGCTTGAACGGATGATCGCCATTGAAGCTCTTGCCGATCCGGTGGTCATCGTTGGCCGCGACGGGCGGATTGTTGCGGCCAGTGCATCGGTGAGGGCACTGGCCAACGGCCCTGTCGATGGTGAGGATCTGCGCATCGTCTTTCGCCAGCCTGCAATTCTGGAAGCCATCGCCGAGGCGCGACAGGTGCGTGGCGCGGCCATCGAGCGCGATCTTGCGGATTTCGGTGCTGGTCATGGCGAATATCGCCTGCGCGTCCAGCAGCTTGAGGATCAACGCTACATTCTCGTTTTCCGCGATGTCAGCCAGACGCGGCTGGCCGAGCGCATGCGCGTCGATTTTGTCGCCAATGCCAGCCACGAATTGCGAACGCCGCTGGCCACGCTGATCGGCTTCATCGAAACATTGCAGGATGGCGCGATCGACGATGCCGGTGCGCGCCAGCGTTTCCTTGCCATCATGGCGCGAGAAGCTGC
>CAZWMK010000078.1:0-11472 GCA_964635065.1 uncultured Sphingomonadaceae bacterium
ATAATATCGTCAAAAGCGATTGCCTGGACCCGGAAGACCCGCCCGACCGGTTCATTCGTCTGGCAGGCGATCAGGGCCGCGAAATCGGCGTGGCGCTCGGGCATTCCCTGTTTGATGGCGTGACCGCAAAGAGCCGGAAAGCCGCGGATCGAGAAACAATCTATCATTTTTACCGGACGAAAAAAATGTATCCTTATTGTATCACCGTCAAAAACTGCGCGCAGGGCGATGTCCGGGAAGTGCTGGCCTACCGCCAGTATTTCGATCCGCGGCGCGAGCCGGATGCCACGGCATTTTATTTCCATCGCCAGCGGAATTCCGACGTGGTCTATCTCGATTTTCATAAATCTTTGACCGAGAAATGCATCGTTCTGCCGGATTACATGGCGGGCAAGCAGATCGAGGTTTTGGAGCGGACCCCGTCGGTCACCCTGCACACTGCGGGCGCCGTGCCCGCCGGGGGTATTTCCCTGAGTGTTGCCGGCGATTACGGCTATCTTGTGCTGAAGCTCGATTGAGCCGCCGCCCGGTGCATTTCCGCCGAACGGCCGGATTTACACCGGCAGCGCGGCGGCGCGCTGGACGCGTTGCCGGCATTGGTCGAGCAGGGCGGCGAAGGCGGCGGCGGAGCAATCGCCCCCGATCGCGCGCCGGGCCAGGGCGGCCAGGGCGTGTGGATCCTGGGGGATGACATAAACCTGGCGGTCTTCAAAAAGCTGCAGGCAGTGTTCCACCCGGCGCAGCAGGATGTAATCCGTCCGCAATGAGGCGGCCGCCGCTTCGGTCAGAATGCCCGCGCCGGCCAGCAGGGCCAGGCTGGCGAGGGTGTTGCCGTTCAGCAACTCCGGCCGTCCGCCGGCGTGGATCAACTGCAGGCCCTGGACCAGGAATTCCAGATCGCGGATGCCGCCCGGCCCGTTTTTCAAGTCGCGTTGCGGACAACCGCCGGCGGCGGCGATCTTCGTGCAGGCCATGGCGCGCAGGCGCCGGATGGAGGCGATAACCTGTGCGGGCACGCGCGGCAGCCGGAGAATTTCGCCGGCGCCCTCGCGGAAGGCCTGGCCGAGCGCCAGGTCGCCGGCCACCGGGCGGGCTTTCAGCAGCGCCTGCACTTCCCAGAGCGCGGCTTTCCGGCGGTAGTACTCCAGGAGCGCCGGCAGAGGGTACACCAGCTGCCCGGCGGACCCGTAAGGGCGCAGGCGGAAATCCACGCGGTAGGCATAACCTTCGGCGGTGTGGCCGGCCAGGTCGGCGGCAATGCGGCGCAGGGCGCGGCTGCAGATTTCCTGCTCGCGCGGCGTCAGCGCGGTGGCTTCCGCCCGGCCGCCCGCAGCGAGGTTCGAACGGATTTCCCCTGATTTCGGCAGGCGGTTGATCGCACCTGTCGGCTGGCCGTCGACAAGGACGATGCGTTTGTCGCCCAGAGATACATCGGGCAGGAATTGCTGAACCATGAAGGGTTCGCGCCAGACATGGCCGAAGAGTTCGACCAGCGCGGGCAGGTTCGCGTCATTGCGGCCGATATGGAACACGGCAGCCCCGGCATTGCCGTAAAGTGGCTTCACCACGATTTCGCCGCAACGGTCGCGCAGCGCCATGGCCTCGTCGAGGCGGCGGGTGATGATGGTTTCGGGCATCAGGTCGGGAAAGCGGGTGACAAACAGCTTTTCCGGCGCATTGCGTACTTCGCGCGGGTCGTTCACGATAACCGTGCGGTCGGACACCATTTCGAGGAGATGCGTGGCCGTGATATAGGCCATGTCGAATGGCGGGTCCTGCCGCATCAGCACAGCGTCGGCATCGGCGGCCAGGTCGATTTCGCACCAGTCACCGAACGTGAAATGATCGCCGATCACCCGCTGCACGGTGACCGGTCGCGCGCGGGCAATGACCTGTCCGGCGCGATAGCTGAGATCGGCGGGCAGGTAATGCCACAGGCGATGGCCCCGGCTTTGCGCCGCCAGCATCAGGGCGAAGGTCGAATCGCCCGCAAGATTGATCGTTTCAATCGGGTCCATCTGGACCGCGACACGCAAGTTCATGATTGATCCGTCCCGTGCTGTCTGAACCGATGCAGGTAGTTGCAGGCTTCGTGCGGCGCGGGCGGGCGCGACGCAAGCCTTTTTCATCATTTGCGCCTGATGGTCAGTGGGTCGAGCGCGTCAGGGCGTCGAGCGCGGCATGGATACGCGCGCCGATGTCCGAATCATGCGTCGTTTCCTGCATGGCAGCCAGCGACATGCGCGCGGCCTTGCGATAACCGAGCAGTTGTTCGATGCGCGCGCGTTCCCACCACAATGCGGTAAAGGCAGGAGCCAGTGCGGTCATGCGTTCATAAAGCACGAGGCCGCGCGTCAGGTCGTCGGCCTTGACGGCGCGGTTGGCCTGATTGGACAAAAGTCGCACAAGGATGGCGCGGTTGGACATGGGCGACAGGTCCGCAGACGTTAGTTGCGGCGCATGGCCGGACATGCGGGTGAGCAACGTACGTATGCCAGATTCGTCGATACCGCGCCCGGCGTGGAACGGATCGATCATGACGCTGTCGGGCGGCTGGCCGACGCGCACGACGACATGGCCCGGCACGTTCAGAATGTCCGCGTGCCAGCCGGCATGACGAGCAAGGGCGACGTAGAGAATCGATAGCGCGATCGGCAGGCCGCGCTTGCGGTCGAGCATCTGCATGAGATCGGCATTGGCCGGCGCATCATAATCGTCGAGGTCGCCGGTAAAGCCATGTTCGTCGTGAAGGAGGTCGGAGAGGGCGAGGGCCTGCGCGGACGGCTTGGCGCCATGCGGGCAGCGTTCCACAAGCTGTGGCAAAAGATTGAATATGCGTTCCTGATCGACGGATGGGTTACGTTCGGGGTGATCGAGTGCTGCCAGCAACAGCGCCGCCTCGACAAGGTCGATCGCCTCGTCTTCCATGAGGCCGATCTCGCGCAGTGCGTTCATCGCCAATCTCCTTCGCAGACGCCTTCTATGTGGTGGGGCAGGTTGCCCGGCACAATCAGCACGGCGTCGATGCGCACAGAATCGCAGTCGGCAGCATAACGCGCAAGAAGGTAATTGGATGCATGACGCACACGCACAAGCGCCGCAGGCGACAGGGCGATCGCGGCATCGGTGCGGGCCGGACGGGCCTTTACCTCGACAAAGGCAAGGGTTCGCCCGCGACGCACGACGAGATCAATCTCGCCCACGGGTGTCCGCACGCGCCGCGCGAGAACTGCATAGCCCTTGAGGCGCAGCCAGAGCGCGGCCCAGATTTCAGCGCTGCGGCCGCGTCGTTCAGCCGTCTGGCGCGTCATCGTGCCGCTTCATTTCCAGCGCACGGGCATAGACCTGCTTGCGCGGCAGGCCGAGCACTTCCGCGACTTCGGCCACAGCACTCTTCAGCGGCTGGCGCGACAGCGCGTCGGTCAAGGCGCGGTCGAGGTCGGCGGCATCGGGCAGGGCAGATTTGTCAGGCGGGCCGACGATGATGACGGCCTCGCCCCTGACTGGCTGGGCCGCAAGCCGGGCAGCCAGCGTGGACAGCGTGCCTTCCAGCACTTCCTCGAACTTCTTGGTGATCTCGCGCGCGATGGCCGCCGGACGGTCGCCCAGTCCCTTTTCGAGTGCGGCCAGTGTCGCATCGAGCCGGTTCGCTGCTTCGTAGAAGATGAGGGTGGCGCGCAAGCCGGCAACTTCGGCAATCGCCGTGTCGCGGGCCCCGGCCTTGGCAGGCAGAAAGCCCATGAACAGGAAACGGTCGGTCGGCAGACCGGCAAGCGTCAGTGCCGCAATCGCCGCGCACGGACCGGGCAGCGTATGCACCGCAATGCCCATGGCGCGCGCATCGCGCACCAGCTTGTAACCGGGGTCGGAAATCAACGGTGTGCCGGCATCCGAAACAAGGGCAACAGCGGCATGACGCGCACGGTCAAGCAGCCGGGGACGGACCTGATCGGCATTATGCTCGTGATAGGGCGTCATTGGCACGGTGGAACCAATGTGTTGCAGAAGCTTTGATGTCTGGCGGGTGTCCTCGGCCGCGATGAGGGCGGCTTCACGCAGGAGCAAGGCTGCGCGCGGCGTCAGGTCGCCGAGGTTGCCGATCGGTGTGGCGACGATGTAAAGCCCTGGTTCAGGGCTTGGCGCGTCATCTGATGTCAGGCCATTGGGCATGAGGCGTTTATGGGTGTGATCAACAGCATTCGGCAACCATTTATCGTGGACAGATTTTGCGAAAGCGCCACGAGGCTGCGCAAACGGTTGTCGCAGGGCGGCGGGCTGGCGCTGGGGCTGTTCGTTGCCGCCTGCGCCACGCCAAGCGTAAAACAGGCCCCGCCGCCGCCGCCCAGCGCTCCGGATGTTGTGGCTGCTCCGACCATTCCGGTCGAGGCGCCCAAGAATCGCGTCGCCCTTCTTGTGCCGACAACGGGCAATAACGCCGCTGTCGGCCAGTCAATCGCCAACGCGGCCAATCTTGCCATGCTTGATCTTGGCAGCCAGAACATCAAGCTGACCGTCTACAACACCGCCGGTGGGGCTGCCGCCGCCGCGCAGCGGGCGCTTTCGGATGGCAACAAGCTGTTCCTTGGACCTCTTCTGGCGGATGACGTGCGCGCCGTGCAGCCGATTGCACGCGGCGGCAATATTCCACTCATGACATTTTCGAACGATGCCGATCTCGGCGGCAACGGCACCTATGTGCTGGGTTTCCAGCCCGGACAGTCGATGGCGCGAATCGTCAGCTATGCGCGCGCGCAAGGTATTGAACGTTTCGCCGCTCTTGTTCCCGCTGGCGTTTACGGCCAGCGCGCCTCGAACGCCTTCGTGAAGGCCGTGCGCGATACAGGAGGCCGGGTGGTGGCGATGGAGACCTTTCCGCGCGATCAGAAACGGCTCATCGCCTCGGTTCGGCGCGTGACCGACTATGAAGCGCGCGTTGCCCGCGCGAGCCAGGGCGGGATCGTCCGCGCTGACGGTACGGTCGCTCCGGTGCAGGAGCGTCTGGCGCCTGTCGGTTTTCAGGCCTTGCTGATCGCTGATACCGGAAGCGTTGCGGCCGCGCTTGCGCCGACTCTTGCGCGTTTCGGCGTGACGGGCGTGCGTCTGCTGGGCAATGAACTGTGGGCGAGCGAACCAGGCCTGTCGCGCGCGCCCGCCATGCGTGGCGCATGGTTCGCCAGCGTTCCCGACAATCGCTTCGAACAGATGGCATCACGCTATCGCGCCAAGTTCGGGGCGCGTCCGTCGCGCCTTGCCAGCCTTGGCTATGATGCCGTGCTTCTGGTCAATAGCCTTGCCGGAAAATGGCCAGTTGGCTCTGCCTTTCCGCGGGCGGCCCTGACCGGTCCTGATGGCTTTGCCGGTGTTGACGGCGTGTTCCGTTTCAACGGCACTGGCATTGCCGAGCGCGGTCTGGAAGTGCAGGAAGTGGGCGCATCCAGTTTCGTGACCATATCGCCCGCGCCGCGTCGCTTTCCGGCGCGTTGACGCTTCAGGCAAGAAGGGCGGCGATCAGCGCGTTGGTCAGGGGCCGCCCTTTGGCGGTCGCGGCTAATCGCGCGCCGTCATTGGTCAACAGGCCCTGGGCGATCAGCGCATCCGCGCGGGCAGGGTCGATGATGGCTGCCAGCGTCCGCCCTGTGCGGGCAGAAAACAGGCCCGCATCAATGCCGTCGCGCAGGCGCAGCCCCATCATCAGGGCTTCTTCGGCCCGGATGTCCTCGTCGAGCGATTGTTCGCTTTCAAGGCCATGGCCGTGGGCGGATACGGCCGCAAGCCAGCTTTCAGGGCGTGCCAGCCTGACAGTTGCGGTCGCGTTGCGCCGTCCATGCGCGCCGGGGCCGACGCCGACATAATCGCCATAGGCCCAATATTGCAGATTGTGCCGGCTTTCCGCGCCGGGGCGTGCGTGGTTGCTGATTTCATAGGCGGGCAGGCCGGATGCTTCGGTCATTGCCTGCGTCAGTTCGTACATTTCGGTCGCCAGATCCTCGTCGGGCAGGCGAAGCTGGCCGAGCCGGTGCAGCGTCTGGAAGCGTGTGTTCGGCTCGATCGTCAACTGATAGAGCGAGAGATGTTCGGTGCCGAAAGCCAGTGCGCGCGCGAGTTCAGCCTGCCAGGCGGACAGGCTCTGATCTTCGCGGGCGTAGATCAGGTCGAAACTGACCCGCCCGAAATGACACTGCGCGACATCAAGTGCTGCCAGCCCTTCGGCCAGATCATGCGGCCGTCCCAGCCGTTTGAGCGCCTTGTCGTCGAGCGCTTGAAGTCCGAGGCTGACGCGGTTGACGCCAGCGGCGGCAAAACCCGCGAAGCGATCCGCCTCGACGCTGGTGGGATTGGCTTCGAGTGTGATTTCCGGCTGATCGGCGAACCCCCACAGCCGGGCGGCTTCGTCGATGATGGCGGCAACTGTTGCTGGCTGCATCAGCGACGGGGTGCCGCCGCCGAAGAACAGGCTTGTCAGCCGCCGTCCGGGGGTGAGCGCAGCTTCGAAGCGCAGTTCTGCAAGCAGCGCATCGCGCCAGCCGCTTTCGCCATGATCGGCACGAACATGGCTGTTGAAATCGCAATAGGGGCATTTCGAGACGCAGAACGGCCAGTGCACATAAAGGGCAAGGCCGTTCGTCGTGGCGTCAGAAACAGGCATCGACCAGCTGCTTGAAGGCACGGGCGCGATGGCTCATGGCATGTTTGAAGGCGGGCTCCATCTCGCCAAAAGTGATCTTCTGGCGTTCGGCGATGAACATCGGATCATAGCCAAAGCCCATGCTGCCGCGCGGCGGCCAGACGAGGTTGCCGTCGATGCGGCCCTCGAAGGTCTCGACATGGCCATCGGGCCAGGCCAGAGACAGGGCGCAGATGAAATGCGCGCTGTCGGGTCCGCCGCGCACCGTCATTTCATCATGCACGCGCTCCATGGCGATGGTGAAATCCTTGGTCGGTCCCGCCCAGCGCGCCGAATAGATGCCAGGGGCGCCATCCAGGGCATCCACGCACAGGCCCGAATCATCGGCCAGTGCGGGCAGGCCGGATTCCTGCGCCGCTGCCAGCGCCTTCAGTTCGGCATTGGCCCGAAAGGTCAGGCCGGTTTCTTCCGGTTCGGGCAGACCAAGTTCGCCCGCCGAGACGGGTTCGATGCCATATGGCCCGAGCAGGTCGCCGATTTCGAGCACTTTGCCGGGATTGTGGCTGGCGACCACCAGCTTGCCGGGCTGGAGCTTGCGATGTCCGCTCATCGACCGACCGCTTTCCGCTGGGCGACGAAGATGTCGGTGCAGCCGATACGGGCGAGGCGCAGCAGGCGCAGCAGCATTTCCTCGTCATAGGCGCGGGCTTCGGCGGTCGCCTGAACTTCGACGATGCCGCCTGTTGCGGTCATCACGAAATTGCCATCGGTGTGCGCGGCCGAATCTTCCGGATAGTCCAGGTCGAGAACCGCCGTGCCTTCATAGACGCCGCTGCTGACGGCTGCGACCTGATCGATGATCGGATCCTGCTTCAGATCATTTTTCGCCATGATGCTGTCGACCGCCAGCCGCAGCGCGACCCACGCGCCGGAAATTGCCGCCGTCCGCGTGCCGCCATCGGCCTGCAAGACATCGCAATCAAGCGTGATCTGGCGTTCACCCAACAGTTCGAGATCGACGACCGCGCGCAGCGAGCGGCCAATCAGGCGCTGGATTTCCTGCGTGCGGCCCGACTGCTTGCCCTTGGCGGCTTCGCGGCTGCCACGCGTGTGGGTAGCGCGCGGCAACATGCCATATTCCGCCGTCACCCAGCCGCGTCCCTGACCGCGCAGCCATGGCGGCAGACGTTCTTCGACGCTGGCGGTGACGAGCACATGCGTATCGCCGAATTTGACAAGGCATGAGCCTTCGGCATGGCGCGAGACGCCGGTTGTCATTTCGATGGGGCGCATCTGATCGGGGGCGCGGCCGCTGGGGCGCATGGTCTTCTCCTGTGACATTCAATTGCGCTTCGCATAGCGAGACAGTTGAGCCAGCCCAAGTGCTTTCCTACATTGGCAGCAATGCAACCGCCGCCGCTCAACGAATTGACCGAACGGGCCCGCGATATTTTTCGCGCGACTGTCGAGGCCTATCTTGCCACCGGAACCCCGGTCGGCTCGCGCACCCTGTCTAAATTGGGGGCGCTCGGCCTGTCGGCGGCATCCATCCGGAACGTGATGCAGGATCTTGAGGAACTGGGGCTTCTGGCCGCGCCGCATGTCTCTGCCGGGCGTCTGCCGACCGAACTCGGGCTCAGACTGTTCGTCGATGGCATGATGCAGGTCAGCGAACCGGCGATGGACGAGCGCGCGGCGATCGACAGCCAGCTTGCGGGAGGGATGGCCGGTAGTCTCGAAGAGATTCTGGCCCGCGCGACCTCGGTGCTGTCGGGCTTGTCGGCCTGTGCGGGCATCGTGCTGGCGCCAAAAACCGAACTTGTGCTGCGGCAGGTCAGTTTTGTGCCGCTGTCGCCTGATCGCACGTTGGCGGTACTGGTGGGATCGGACGGCACTGTCGAAAATCGCATGATCGAAATGCCGCACGGCTTGCCGTCGTCGGTGCTGATCCAGGCCGCAAATTACATCAACGCGCGGCTGTCCGGCCTTTCGCTGACCGAAGCAGTGCAGCGGTTGCAAGCGGAAATCGCCAGCGAACGCGACATGCTTGATGCGCTGGCGCGCAATGTGGTCGAGCGCGGACTGGCGCTCTGGACGCAGGACGGCGAAAAGCGTCCCGTTCTGATCGTGCGCGGCAGTTCGCACTTGCTCGACGATACCACCGCGCTTGAAGATCTGGAGCGCGTGCGCTCTCTCCTTGCCGACCTGGATGGCAAAGAGGATCTGGTGCGCGTTCTCGATCTGGCCAGGGCAGCGGATTCGATGAAGATATTCATCGGTTCCGAGAACAAGCTCTTCTCGCTTTCGGGTTCATCGGTTATCGCGGCCCCTTATCGTGGCAGCGGCGACCGGGTGGTTGGCGTGATCGGGGTGATTGGCCCGACACGCTTGAACTATGCGCGCGTCGTCCCCATGGTGGACTACACCGCCAAAGCATTGAGCAGATTGATCTCATGACTGAAACGATTGAAAACGACATTCCCGAAACCGAAGCCGGCGAAAATGCCGCCGCCGAAGCGCCTGCCGCCGATCCGGTCGCTGAACGCGATGCGAAGATCGCCGAGCTTGAGGACAAGCTGAAGCGCGCCTTTGCCGAAACCGAAAATGTCCGCCGCCGGCTGGAACGCGAAAAGACCGACGCTTCGGCCTATGCCGTGACCGCTTTTGCCCGTGATCTTCTGGGCGTTGCCGACAATCTGGCCCGTGCGGTTGCCGCTATTCCCGCCGAATCCCGCGAAAGCGATGTGGTGAAGCCGATCGTGACCGGCGTCGAAATGACCGAGAAGGAACTGTTCTCGATGCTGTCGCGCCATGGCATCACCCGTGTCGAGGCGGTGGGCCAGATGCTTGACCCCCATCGTCATCAGGCGATGCTGGAAGTCGAAAGCGACGAGCATGACGCAGGTGTCATCGTGCAGGAACTTCAGGCTGGTTATCTGATCAAGGACCGCCTGCTGCGTCCGGCACTGGTCAGCGTCGCCAAAGCGAAGGGCTGATCGACAATGTCAGAAAGGGCCTGAAGCGCGGTTTGGCGGTTCAGGCCCTTGCCAAGTCTGGTGTCATGTCTGTCGGGCCGGTCCACGGGCTGAACGGCAGCAGCGCGGCATAGACGCCAAGCGGCGGCAGGGCAGGGCGTGCCCGGCCTTCACGCTGCTCGTATGCGTGGCGCATGATTTCCGCCTGTTGTTCGATGCCATAGGCGGAAAAAGGCTTGCCCGGCTCCAGCACATAATCATAGCGCGCCCACAGTCCGCGCTCGCGCAGAAGGTTGCGTCCGGCCTGATGTTGCCAGACGTGGGTGAGTTCGTGGATGAACAACCCGCGCGTTGCGAGCGATTCCTTGCTGAAATCCTCGGACCAGTCATGGCCGTTGGGATGAAACCAGAGATGGCCGTCAGGCGCCATCACGATCCACGCGGGCTGAAAACCCCAGAATTTTGCGCGATGCAGGCGAATGCGGCTGCAATCGAGTGCTGGTCCGAAAACGGATTCCGCCAGCCGCCGCTCACCCGCTGTCAGGCAGCGGCTGGCGTTTGGCTCAGTGATGGTGGCCGTGGTCGTGGCCTTCCATGCTGGGGGCGGCATTCTGTGCGGCGGGGCTGGGGGCTGTATCGGTGACGCTGCGCGCCTGCGCATTCACGCTTACCTTGCCCGCGTTGGCGAATACCAGCGTCAGCTTCACCGTCATGCCCGGCGTGACTGAAGGCGCAAGTCCGAACAGCATGACGTGTTTTCCACCGGGCGCGAGCCTGACCGTCGAACGCGGGGCGACATCGAGGACCGGGACCGGCATCATCCGCATCGCGCCGCCTTCCATGCGCGATTCATGCAGTTCGACCCGGCTGGCCAGCGGCGTTTCGACACGCAAAAGCCGATCGGCTGCTTGGCCGCCGGTGATGGTGAAATAGGCGGCGGCTGGACGACCCGCGACGGCCGGCAGCTTGATCCACGCCTGACTGACCGCAGGTGGCGTGACCGGCTGTGCCTGCGCGCGGGTGCCAGAGATCAGTGCCAGCGCCAGAAGCAGCATGGCTGCGCCAATGCCTGCATAACCATAACGGCGAAGTGCCATGAATTTGTTCCCGGCTAGATAAAAATGTCAGGACAAACCTAGTGGCTCGGCCTGATTGCGTCCATGGCCTGCGGCACTTTGTCCGGAAATCTGATGGCAAATGCCACGAGCCGGTTCGTCAATGCCTTGCAGCCGCTGATCGCCCTACCTACATGGCTTCTCGAACGGGCTTGCCGCCGTGCTTGATGAAGGCGGCAGGGCAGGTCCGCCATCGTTCCGTCTGGGGGTAGACAAGAGGATAAATATGGCAAAGGTCATTGGTATCGACCTCGGCACCACGAACAGCTGCGTCGCCGTCATGGAAGGCAGCCAGCCGAAGGTTATCGAGAACGCTGAAGGCGCGCGCACGACGCCTTCGATGGTTGCTTTCGCCAAGGATGGCGAACGTCTGATCGGTCAGCCGGCCAAGCGCCAGGCGGTGACCAACCCCGAAAACACCGTGTTTGCGGTCAAGCGCCTGATCGGCCGCCGCTTCGACGATCCGATGACCCAGAAGGACATGGGCCTCGTTCCCTACAACATCACGCGCGGCGGCAATGGCGACGCCTGGGTGCAGGCGGGCGGCAAGGATTACAGCCCGTCGGAAATCTCGGCCTTCATCCTGCAAAAGATGAAGGAAACCGCCGAAGCCTATTTGGGTGAAAAGGTCGAACAGGCCGTCATCACCGTGCCGGCTTACTTCAACGACGCCCAGCGTCAGGCGACCAAGGACGCCGGCAAGATCGCGGGCCTTGAAGTGCTGCGCATCATCAACGAGCCGACGGCGGCGGCCCTC
>CAZWMK010000079.1:0-11306 GCA_964635065.1 uncultured Sphingomonadaceae bacterium
GGCACCACGGTGACCTGGGCGCATCACGCCCTGATCGAAGGCGACCGCGAAGGCCTGAAGAAAGGTCTGTGGGTGACGGTCATTCTCGGCCTGCTGTTCTCCGCCGTTCAGGTCTATGAATATCAGCACGCGACCTTCGCCTTCGCCGGCAACATCTACAGCGCGGCCTTTTACATGGCGACCGGCTTCCACGGCTTCCACGTGGCTGTCGGCACGATCTTCCTGATCGTCTGCCTGATCCGTGCCTACAAGGGCGACTTCACGCCGAAGCAGCACTTCGGCTTTGAAGCTGCTGCCTGGTACTGGCACTTCGTCGACGTTGTGTGGCTGTTCCTGTTCATCGCCATCTATGTCTGGGGCTCGGACTTCGGCGCAGCCGTCGTTCCCGGCGCACACGGCTGATGAGCGTCAACCCCGTTCATGCCGCACTGGCAGGCAAATGTCCCCAGTGCGGCCACGGGGCCTTGTTCAAGAGCGCGGTCGGCTTTGCCGACCGTTGCTCTGCTTGCGGCCTTGATCTCAGCCGCTTCAATGTCGGCGACGGACCTGCAGCATTCCTGACGCTGATCATCGGCACCATCGTGACCGGCCTTGCCATGTGGCTTGAACTCAGCGTGCGCCCGGCCTGGTGGGTGCATGTGATCCTGTGGACGCCGCTGGTGATTGTCGGCACAATCGTCTCGCTCAGGCTGTCAAAGGCCCTGCTTCTGGCGCTGGAGTATCGCCACGAAGCGCAGGAAGGCCGTCTTGACGCCCCGTCGTCCCCGCGGGACGAGCATAAATCGTGATGCTGCGCCGTCTGCCGCTTGTCCCCACAATTTTCCTGATCGTAACCATGCCTGTCCTCTTGGGGCTGGGCCTGTGGCAGTTGCAGCGCGCCCAGTGGAAAAGTGATCTGCTGATGCAGCTTGCCGCGGCCAAGGATGCCCCGGCGATCGATCTTGGGGCAGCGCGGCTTGATACCCGGCTGGGTTTCCGCAGCCTGCACGTGGCCATCGATTGTCCGCCGCAAAAGCCGGACGTCAGGGCCGGGCGCAACCATGCTGGCCAGCCGGGTTTCGTCTATCATCTCGCCTGCCGCACGGCAGGCGGCGACGCCATCGGCTATGTGATTGGCTGGAACAACCGGCCCGATGTCGACTGGGGGCCGCCTGCGCTCCGCAGCGACCGCATCATGGCGGCAGGTGTTCTGGTCGAGACGGGACGCGATGATCCGCGTTTCGAACTGGTGAGCGCGCGCGCGGTTCCGCCACTTATGCCCGCTGCACCGCCGACAACCGACAGCATTCCCAACAATCATCGCGGCTATGCCATGCAGTGGTTCGCCTTTGCCCTTGTTCTGGCGGCGATCTACGGCCTTTATGTCCGTCGCTGGCGACAGGACAATGCGGCAGAACTTGCGAAAAGCGACCTGAACGGCTAACCGCACCCCATGCGTTACATCAGCACCCGCGGGCAGGCGCCCGAACTCGACTTTGAAGCTGTCACGCTGGCGGGCCTGGCCAGCGACGGCGGCCTTTACGTACCCCACAGCTATCCGCGTCTGTCCGCCGACGAGATCGCGGCGCTGTCCGGAAAATCCTATGTCGAGACGGCGCTGGTGGTCTGTCGCCCGTTCGTGGCGGGCGTGTTGAGTGACGATGAACTGCGCATGCTTTTGACGGCAGCCTATGGCAGCTTTGCCCATGATGCCGTGACGCCGCTGGTGCAGCTTGATCACAGGCACTGGCTGCTGGAACTGTTCCATGGGCCGACGCTGGCATTCAAGGACGTGGCGCTGCAACTCCTTGGCCTGTTGTTCGAGCGCTTTCTTGCGAAGCAGGATGGTCATGTGACCATCGTCGGGGCGACTAGCGGCGACACCGGTTCGGCGGCGATCCAGGCGGTGGCCAACCGTGCCAAGATCGATATTTTCATGCTGCACCCCAATGGTCGCGTCTCGGAAGTGCAGCGCCGCCAGATGACGACCGTGCTGGCGCCGAACGTCTACAATATCGCCATTGACGGCACCTTCGACGACGCGCAGGCGCTGGTGAAGGCAATGTTCAATGACAAGGCATTCGCCGGTCGTTTCCAGCTGTCGGCTGTGAACTCGATCAACTGGGCGCGCCTGATGGCCCAGATCGTCTATTATTTCTATGCTGCCGTCCGCCTTGGCGCGCCGGAACGTCCTGTGGCCTTTTCGGTGCCGACGGGCAATTTCGGCGACGTGTTCGCGGGCTATGTTGCGGCGCGCATGGGGCTTCCGGTCGAACGGCTGGTGGTGGCGACCAACATCAACGACATCCTGCACCGTGCGCTGTCAGCGGGCGATTACAGCCAGGGCACGGTTGCGCCGACAGCGGCACCGTCGATGGATATTCAGGTCAGCAGCAATTTCGAACGGCTTCTGTTCGATCTCGTCGCGCGCGATCCGGCGCAGCTGCGGGCGATGATGCAGGGCTTTGAGGCGAGTAAGCGGCTGGATATTCCGGCCAGTGTCCGTGCACAGGCTGCGGCGCTGTTCAGCAGTGCGCGCGTTGATAATGCGCGCATGACACAGGCGCTGCGCTGGGCGGCGGATCATAGCGGTCAGATCATCGACCCGCATACTGCCATTGGCCTGGCTGCGGCGCAGGATTGCGACATTCCGGCGGATGTGCCGGTTGTGACGCTGGCGACCGCACATCCCGCCAAATTCCCCGATGCCGTTTTCGCCGCAACCGGCCTGCATCCGCAGATGCCGCCGCGTGCCGATGGCCTGTTCGAGCGCGAAGAGCGTTACGCATCGCTGCCCGCCGATCTTCAGGCGATCGAAACCTATGTCGCGGAACGCGCGACGCCGAGGGCATGACGCAGCTTACGACGCTCGATAACGGCTTGCGCGTTGCAAGCCTGTCGATGCCCGGCCTCGAAACGGCGGCGGTTGCGTTGTCGGTCGATACAGGCTCGCGCTTCGAAGAGGCGGCTGTGAACGGCGTTGCGCATCTGTTCGAGCATATGGTGTTCAAGGGCACGGCCACGCGGTCCGCGCGCGCCATTGCCGAAGAGATCGAGGACGTCGGCGGCTCGCTCAACGCCTATACCGGGCGCGATATTACGGTCTTTCATGCCCGGGTGCTGGCGAACGATCTGCCACTTGGGCTTGATATCATCGGCGATCTGGTCAGAAACGCCCGCTTCGACGAAGCCGAACTGGCGCGCGAGCGGCAAGTGGTATTGCAGGAACTGGGCGAGGCGCGCGATACGCCCGACGACATCATCTACGATCATCTGCAGGCGACCGCCTTCCCCGATCAGCCCTTTGGCCGTTCCATCCTCGGCGACGAAGCGAGCATTGCCGCGATCGACCGGGATGCGCTGATCGCCTGGCAGAGGCTGCATTATGCCGGATCGTCGATGGTGGTGTCGGCTGCGGGCAAGGTCGATCATGATGCCCTTGTGGCACAGGCCGCACGCCTGTTCGGCGATCTGCCGCAAACCATCCGCACCGCGCCGCATCCCGCGATCTATACCGGGGGTGATCTTGCCGACAAGCGCCGCTTCGAACAGGCGCATCTGACATTGGGCTGGCAGGGGCCGGCCCATGACGACGCCGATCACTATGCCTTGATGCTTTATGCAACGGCTGCGGGCGGCGGCATGTCGTCGCGGCTGTTTCAGGAACTGCGCGAGGAGCGGGGGCTGGCCTACAGCATTTACGCCAGCCATGCGCCCTATGCCGATACGGGGCTGTTCAGCGTGTATATGGCTACGGCGAAGAAGGATGTCGCGCAGGCCATCGACCTGACGCGTGATGTGCTTGCAGCTTCTGCCGCCAATCTTGACAGTGCCGAACTGGCGCGTGCCAAGGCCCAGGTCAAGGCGGGGCTGATGATGGCGCTGGAAGGCTGCGCTGCGCAGGCGGAAAGCATCGGGCGTCAGTTGCTGGTATTCGGGCGGATCGTCGCGCCATCCGAAATCGTCGGCCGGATCGACAGCGTGACAGTCGATGACGTGCGCACCGCTGCCAGCCGGATGCTGGCACGACCGATGACGCGGGCCAGCGTCGGAGCGGCCTTGCCGGCATGATCAAGCAACTCGATACCATCGTGACCGAAGCGTGGGCCGATTACGGCCTGATCGACAGTGGCCATGGCCGCAAGCTGGAACGCTATGGTCCGCACTGCTTCATCCGCCCCGAACCGCAGGCGCTGTGGGCACCCGCCCGCCCTGAATGGCAGGCGGATGGCGAATTTGTCGGCGGTTCCGACGAGGACGGCGGGGGGCGCTGGAAACTGTCGCCGAACGTCCCGCAAGCCTGGCCGCTGACGCGTGGCGACATCCGTTTCTGGGCCGCGAACACGCCTTTTCGTCATCTGGCCTTCTTCCCGGACATGGCGCCGCAGTGGGACTGGATGGCAGCGCGGTTGAAGCCGGGCGCCGAGGTTTTGAATCTGTTCGGCTATACCGGCGTCGGATCACTCTATTGCGCTGCCGCCGGAGCGCGCGTGACGCATGTCGATGCCTCGAAAAAGGCGATCAGCGCCGCCGTCGAGAACCAGAAACTGTCGGGTCTGGCGGACAAGCCGATCCGCTGGATCGTTGACGATGCCATGAAGTTTTTGCGGCGCGAAGTGCGGCGCGGCAAACGCTATGACGCGATCCTGCTCGACCCGCCGAAATATGGCCGCGGCCCAACCGGCGAGGTGTGGGAGCTTTATGCGGGTTTGGGCGAAATGATCGCGCTTTGCCGCCAACTGCTCGATCGCGATTCCGCGTTTCTGGTGCTGACCGTCTATGCCATCCGCATGTCGGCGCTCAGCATCGGCGAACTGGTGCGCCAGTCGCTTGCTGATCTTGGCGGCCAGGTTCAGGCCGGGGAAATGGCGATCCGCGAGGAAACGCGCGGCCTGTTGCTGCCGACCGCGATTTTCAGCCGCTGGGAAAACGCCTGACCGTTCAGCGGCGGGCTGCGGCGGCGCGTTCCTTGGCCTTGGCATTGCTGTCGGCCACGCTGTCGGCCGTGCCTGTTGCCTTGAGATTGCGCAGGCGGGCCATTTCATTCTTGAAGCGCGACAGTTCGCCGCCACCAAGCTGGGTGCCGATCGGCAGCTTCGCCGACTGCGGATTGACGGCCTTGCCGCGCATATAGACTTCATAGTGCAGGTGTGGACCGGTCGACAGGCCTGTCGAGCCGACATAGCCGATGACCTGCCCCTGCGAGACCTTGGCGCCAGTGCGGGCATTTTTGGCAAAGCGGCTCATGTGGCTGTAGCTGGTTTCAATGCCGTTGGCATGGCGGATGCGGGTGTGATTGCCATAGCCGCGATTGACACCGGCAAAGACGATGGTGCCATCCGCCGCCGCCATGATTGGCGTGCCCGTGCCAGCCGAGAAGTCGACACCCTTGTGCAGGCGCGAATAGCCTAGGATCGGGTGCAGGCGCATGCCAAAGCCGCTCGACATCCGCGCGCCGTCGACGGGCGTGCGCATCAGACCGCGCTTGAGGCCGCTACCATCGGCCTTGAAATAGGCGGTGCGCCCGCCCGTGGTCCAGCGCATCATCTCGATCTTCTTCTTGCCGTCGATGGCGCCATAGAGAAGGTTGCCAGTCTCGGTTTCGCCGGTTGCGGCGCGGCGATGCTCGACGACGATGTCGAAACGATCACTGGCCCCGACATCGCGCTGGAAGTCGATCGCATGGCCGAGCTCGCGGATGAAGGCAGAGACGGTCTTGCCCGGCAGGCCCGCGGCTCGTGCGGCACGATAGAGGCTGCCGCCGACCTGACCGGTCACGCGCAAGGGGGTGTCGTCAACCGCGATCGGAATGCGCTTCAAGGTCAGCGCGCCCGCCGGATCGCGATAGAGTTCCAGTTTGAGATCGAACGCCGCGCGGAAGGCGAGGTGATCAAGAGGGCGCGGACTGGCTTTGTCGGGGCGGCGACCGAGCACGACATCGAAACTGGTGCCGGGTTTCAGCTTGCGGACATCGGCGGCGGGGGCAATCAGGCTGCTTGCACGCGCAATGTCTGCCGCACTGACGCCGACGCGCCGGAGCGCACCGCCAAAGCTGTCGACCGCCCGCAGTTTCGCGGTGGCCTCGATGCGCGGACGTTCGGGCGGTGCCGAGAGGCGGACTGCGGCCTTGGTGGGCGCAAGACGATGGCCGGTCGTGGAATTCTGGCGGATGGGGGCGATGGCAAGGGCCGCGACCTGTTCATATTCGGCGTGGACAAAACCGGGGTGCGTCGGCACGGGCAGGGGGGTGATGCGCGCGCCGAGGAACAGCATGGCCGTGGTCAGCAGCGTGACGGTCGCCAGCCCCTGCCACCAGCGCAGCGTGCCGATCCGGTCGCCGAGGTCGACGATGAGGTCGAGGTCGTCGAAGTCAAAGTTCTGCCGTGCGGCACGGGCGCGATGCACGACAGGCAGGGTCATTGCGCGCCCCATGAAGCCTGAGGCGGCGCTTTCGAAGGCACGAAGCGCTGGCTGATGCATTGATGGGCCCCCGCCCTTGATCCCGACCCGAAATATGCGACGCAAAACGGCAAGACTGAAAAATTGTTGCCGGAAACTGTCTGCTTGGTTGTTTAATGTCAATTAAGCACGACCTTGAAAACGCCACGAAAGCGGCGAGTCGAATGTCTTAGAAGGTTCACTTGTGAGCCATGCCTAAAAGTGGCAGTCTTTCTCTGCCATCGCGGTTAGACGGAGAAGCGATGAACAGGCGTCCGAGCCCCCGTGGCCAATGCTGTTCCCGTCACGGGAGACGGGGATGAGCGACCGCCTCGGCCACCGCCTGACTGCCGTTCTTGGCCCCACCAACACCGGGAAAACCCATCTTGCCGTGGATCGCATGTGTGGTCACGCCAGCGGTATGATCGGCTTTCCGCTGCGCCTGCTGGCGCGTGAGGTTTACGATCGGGTCGTCCGCATCAAGGGCGAGGCGCAGGTCGCCCTTATCACCGGTGAGGAAAAGATCCTGCCCGAAGGCGCACGCTATTTTCTGTGCACGGCGGAATCGATGCCGACGGACCGCAATGTCGCCTTTGTCGCGCTCGACGAGGCGCAGACCGGGGCCGATCTGGAACGTGGCCATGTCTTTACCGACCGCCTTTTGTACATGCGCGGCTATGCGGAGACGATGATTCTTGGCTCGGAAATGCTGCGTCCGCTGATCCGCCGGCTGCTACCCGATGCCGAGATTGTAACACGTCCGCGTTTTTCGACACTGAGCTATGCCGGGCCGAAGAAATTGTCGCGCCTGCCGCGCCGTTCCGCCATCGTCGCGTTCAGTACGCAGGACGTCTATGCGCTGGCCGAGATGCTGCGCCGCCACAAGGGCGGGGCAGCGGTGGTGATGGGCGCGCTCAGCCCGCGCACACGCAACGCCCAGGTCGAACTCTACCAGTCGGGCGAGGTCGACTATCTTGTGGCGACCGACGCCATCGGCATGGGGCTGAACATGGACATCGCCCATGTCGCCTTTGCCGCGCTGTCGAAGTTCGACGGGCGGCGCAACCGGCGGCTGACGACCGCGGAAATGGCCCAGATCGCGGGCCGTGCCGGGCGGCATCAGCGCGATGGCAGCTTTGGTTCGGTGCAATTGGGGCAGGAGGCAGGCGACAGTTTCGAGCCGGAGGAAATCGACGCCATCGAAAATCACGTCTTTCCACCGCTGACACGATTGGTGTGGCGCAATGGTCGCCTCGACTGGGGATCGCTCGGCCGCCTGATCGCGGCACTCGACGAGCCGGCGCCGCGGCCAGAGTTGATGCGTGCCGAGGATGCCGTCGATCTGTCCGTGCTGAAGACGCTGGCGCAGGATGAGTGGGTGCAGGGCCGGGCGCGCGCACCCGCGATGCTGCAACGGCTGTGGGCGGCCTGCGGCCTGCCCGATTATCGCAAGACGGGCAGCGAACAGCATGGCCGACTGGTCGGGCGCGTGTTCCGCCACCTGAGCGAGGGTCACGGCCTTTTGCCAGCCGACTGGATTGCGCGCGAACTGGCCGCGCTCGATAATGTGCAGGGCGACATCGCCACATTGTCCGACCGCATCGCCGGGGTCAGAACATGGACCTATGTCGCCCATCGCGCGAACTGGCTGGAAGATGCCTCCCACTGGGCGGAGCGCAGCCGGGCCCTGGAGGACAAGCTGTCCGATGCCTTGCACCAGCGGCTGACGCAGCGTTTCGTCGACCGCCGCACTGCCGTTCTCATGCGCGATCTTGGCGCCCGCCAGCGCGATCTTGCGGTCGCCATCGACAGCGACGGCGCCGTGCTGGTTGAAGGCGAAGTCATCGGCATGTTGCATGGTTTTCGTTTTCATGCCGATCCCACGGCAAGGGCCGGCGAAACACGCCGCCTGCTGGCCGCCGCCGAACGTCATCTCAGCAGCCACCTTGCCGAGCGCGCGCAGCAGCTGGCGCGGGACGAGGACGGTGTTTTCGCCCTCGATTATGACGGCGGCCTGCCGCCTCACCTCAGCTGGCGCGGTTGCCGGGTTGCGGCGCTGATGCCCGGTCGCGACGCGCTGTCGCCGCGTGTCGTGCTGGATCGCAGCCTGCAACCGCTGCCGCCCCGCGATCGCGCACTGGTGGAAGCGCGGCTGAACCAGTGGCTCGATGGGTATAAACAGCATCACCTCGCGGCCCTGATCCGGGTGCGCACGATGATCGAACCGGAAACCGGCCTTTCCCCTGTCGCCCGGGGGCTGGCCGTGCAGCTGGTCGAGCAGTTGGGATGCCTTGAGCGGAGCGTCGCCGCCGCACAACTGGCGCAACTGCCGCGCAACGACCGCAAGACACTGACGCAGGCCGGCGTACTGATAGGGGCAACCCATTTGTTCATCCCCGCCTTGTTGCGGCCGGGGCCGACGCGCCTGCGCCTCGCGCTGTGGGCGGTGGACCGGCAGATCCGGGACATCCCCGTGCCGCCGCCGGGGCGGGTCACGATCAACCGCGACCCGCAGGCGCCCGCAGGCTGGCATGGGGTGGCCGGATTTCACCCGGTCGGCAGCCGCGCCGTCAGGATCGACATGATCGAACGCCTCGCACGGGCGATGCAGGCGCAGCGCGACGGGCGGACGCCCTTTGTGCCGGAGGATAACTGGCTTGCCAGCCTTGGCCTTGGGCGTGAGGATTTTGTCCGGCTCATGCGCCTCATCGGATATGGCCAGCGCGTGACAGAGGGCGGTGCCGCGTTCGAATGGCGCGGCATGCGCCCGCCGAGACGACCGCATGCCGTTGATGCCGCAGTTGAAAGCCGTTCCCCCTTTGCCGTCCTGAAAGCGATGAGGAGGCGCTAGGCGCATGGTCCATGGTCCCGGGTTGCGACTGGACAAATGGTTATGGTTCGCGCGGCTGACGCCTTCGCGCAGCGCGGCGCAGACATTGTGCGAAAGCAGACGCCTGCGCCTGGATGGCCGGGTGATTGAAAAAGCCTCGGTGCAGGTTCGTCCGGGAACGGTGCTGTCCTTCCCGCGCGGCGAACATGTGGTGGCCGTCAGGGTCGAAGCGCTGGGCGAACGGCGCGGCCCTTATGCCGAGGCGCGCAGTCTTTATACCGATCTGCTGGCGAAGTCGTATGATGATGCCGATCAGCCATTGACGGCCAATGCCGCTCAAGGCTAGCAGGGCACAGGAACAACATTTGCATAGAGGGTAGAACGCCAATGGCCTACGTCGTCACCGAAGCTTGCATCATGTGCAAGTATATGGACTGCGTCGAGGTCTGCCCCGTAGACTGCTTCTACGAGGGTGAGAACATGCTGGTGATCAATCCCAACGAATGCATTGATTGCGGCGTCTGCGAACCGGAATGCCCGGCGGAAGCGATTCTCCCCGACACCGAAGGCGGCCTTGAAAAGTGGCTGGAACTGAATGCCACCTACGCCGCACAGTGGCCGAACATCACCGTCAAGGGTGAAACCCCGGCGGATGCTGACGATTTCAAGAATGTCGACGGCAAGTTCGACAAATATTTCTCGGACAAGCCCGGCTCGGGCAACTGATCTCCCGGCCTCGATCGAGGCCGCTGTGGATTTCGGGTTAAAAATATGCTACAACCCCGTTTGTCGGCGACATGCGGGGGAATTTCGTGTGTCTGTCGTTGATTTTGTTGGATAACCGACAGGTCTGATACGCCTCTGCTGTTCGATGTCAGTCTTCTTTGGCATCGCGCGGCAGTTTCTGATCCGGCGATTCTCTGCTGCCGCGCCAGTGCGGACAGTGGGGTCGTCCTCGATTGAAAGGACAAGCGAATGGCAGCAAAAGCGTTGAGCTTCACCGTTGGCGACTATGTCGTATACCCGAAACATGGTGTTGGCCGCGTCGTCGAACTGCAAAGTTCCGAAGTCGCTGGCTGCAAGCTCGAGCTTTATGTCCTGCGCTTCGAAAAGGAACGGATGACAGTGCGCGTGCCGACCAACAAGGCCGAAGGCATGGGCATGCGCAAGCTGTCGAGCCAGGCGACGCTGGCCGAAGCGATGACCACGCTGAAGGGCAAGCCGAAGGTCAAGCGCACCATGTGGTCGCGCCGTGCCCAGGAATATGAAGCCAAGATCAATTCGGGCGACCTTGTGTCGATTGCCGAAGTCGTTCGCGATCTCCATCGTGCCGAAGACCAGCCGGAACAAAGCTATTCGGAGCGCCAGATCTACGAGGCCGCCATCGGCCGCCTCGCTCGCGAACTGGCGGCGATGGAAAATATCGACGAGCCTTCGGCGCAGGCCAAGATTGAACAGGTGCTGAAAAAGGTCGCCTGAGCGATCCAGCACAAGAATCGGGAGAGGGCGGCCCTTTGCGGTCGCCCTTTTTTCTGTGCCGCGTCACCTTTGGGGAGCGCTGCCTTTGGGGGTCTGTGCCCGAAAGCACTGCGCAAGGCGGCGAGCTTATTCGAAGTGCAGGGTGACAGGCCGGGTGTTGCTTGCGTTAGCCAGCATCTGCGTCTGTCGCGCATGATAAGGGGCGTGACGCACGCCCGGTCGATCGATCCGCACCAGCGTTGGTGATTCGATTCGAACCGCACCATTGGACATATGTTCCACCCTCAGCGGTTGCAGCACGCTGACCTGCGCGCGCCCAGCGAGGGTTGCCGCAGACAGGGGCGCTGCAAGCATCAAAGTGGCAGTCAACAGGGCGATCCGCGAAAGCATGATCATAGGTTAATGGCATTTTTACCAAAAGACTATGTGCAATAAGCTGAATTGCCTTGTTGCAGGGGGAGGGATCATCTGCTAAACGCCCGCCACCAGCCACTGAGTGTTTGCTTCAAACGGCGCTCAGTACATGACGTGCGGTCGTGGCGGAATTGGTAGACGCGCAGCGTTGAGGTCGCTGTGGCCG
>CAZWMK010000080.1:0-10843 GCA_964635065.1 uncultured Sphingomonadaceae bacterium
AAGGGGCGGTCCGATGGCGGCAAGACCGGCGATCGAACTGATGAAAACAAAAGATCCCTGCTGGCGCGGCAGCATCCGCCGGGTGGCGCCGCGCGCAAGGCGATAGGCAGCGTCAAGATTCTGGGAAATGCCAGCATCCCAGGCCGCATCGCTGATATCGAGACCATGCGGAATCTCGCCGATGCCGACATTGGCCACCACGCCCCACAAAGGACCGAACGCCACCTCGGCACCATCGAGCGCGGCTTCGATGACACTGGTTTCACGCATGTCGCCGACATGACCGCAGACCCTGCCCTGTCCGAAACGCGTACCAAGTTCAGCAAGCGCCGTGTCAAGGCCGGCCTGTCCGCGCGCGGTGATCGCCACGCGCGCACCTTCGGCAAGGCAGGTTTCCGCAATAGCGCGTCCGATACCCCGGGTCGCGCCACTGATCAAAATAGCCTTGTCCTTCAGTTGCAGGTCCATGTCGGCTTCTACCTTTACGCCAATACTTATTCGGGCAGGGCATAGGCGACAACATAGTCGCCCTTCTTGGTTCGCATCGTGCCATGGCCACCGGCGGCGATCACGACATACTGCCGTCCCGTCTTGCCGGAGACATAGCTGATTGCGTTCGACTGGCCACCCGCAGGCAGACGGCCCTTCCACAATTCCTTGCCTGTTTCGGTATCGAATGCGCGCAGGTAATTGTCGATGGTCGCCCCCACGAAGGTCAGCCCGCCGCGCGTCGTCACCGACCCGCCGAGGTTGAACACGCCAACCGGAAGCGCGATGCCCAAGGGCGCAACGTCCTTGGTCGTCCCGAGCGGCCGTTCCCAGATGACCTTGCGGGTCTTGAGGTCGACTGCGGCCATGGTTCCCCATGGTGGCTGATTGCAGGGATAGCCGATAGGCGACAGGAAGCCGAAGCTGTCGATCGCATAGGGCGTGCCTTCCTGCGCAAACATCTTGTAGGTCTTCTTGCTCGGCGGCGGATCGCCCGGCTTCGACATGCCATAAGGGCGTACGCCCATGGCATCGGCTTCGGCGCGCGGGATCAGCTTCTGATAATAGGGCAGGCCACTGGTGTTCACCAGCATCAGGCCGCGTTCGGGATCGATCGACACGCTGCCCCAGTCGATGATGCCGAACGACCCGGCATGGATAATCGAACCTTGCGTCGACTGCGGAGTGAACTGGCCCTCATAGCGTGACTTCTTGAAACGGATGCGGCACCACAGCTGATCGAGCGGGGTGGCGCCCCACATTTGCGCTTCCGACAGGTCCTTTGGCGCAAATGACGGGAAACCGGTCGAGAAGGGCTGCGTCGGCGACAGCCAGTCGCCCTTGGCCGGGCCCTGCGGCACCTTCTTTTCCGTCACTTCGGTCAATGGCTTTCCGGTGCGGCGATCAAGGACGAAAATCTCGCCCCGCTTGGTTGGCGCGATCAGCGCCGGCACCTTGCCATTCGGGGTATCGAAATGGGTCAGCACAGGCTGCGAACCGATGTCAAAATCCCAGATATCGTGATGCACCGTCTGGAAATGCCAGCGCACATCGCCGGTTTTGGCATCGAGCGCCACGATCGAGCTTGGATACACTTCGATATCGGGCGTGCGATGACCGCCGTAAAAGTCGGGCGTGGTGTTGCCTGTCGGCAGATAAACCAGGCCGAGTTCGGGATCGGACGCGCCGACGATCCAGAAATTGGCGGTGCCTTTACGATATTGCACGTCCGGACCGGGCTTTTTGATGCTGGTCGGGCTGGCGAGATCCCACGCCCACAGCAGTTCGCCCGTCTTGACGTCATAGCCGCGCACGACACCCGGCGGCAGGTCGACCGTCTGGTTGTCGAGAATGAAGGCGCCCATGATGGCGACATCACCAACGATGGTGGGCGGCGAGGTCGGATAATACCAGCCCTTCGGAAAATCACCGAGGCCGGGCTTGAGGTCGACCATGCCGTCCTTGCCAAAACCGGGGCAGAGCTTGCCGGTCTTGCGATCCAGCGCAAGCAGGCGATTGTCGACGGCACCCATCAGCAGGCGGCTGGCACAGGCCTGGCCCGTGTCATCCGCCGACATGTGGTGCGACACGCCACGGCAGACGAAGTGCGGAATGCCCGTGCCATCAACCTTGGGGTCGAAACGCCACTGTTCCTTGCCGGTATCGGCATCAAGCGCGATCACCACATTGTGCGGCGTACAGAAATAGAGGCTGTCGTCGATCTTGAGCGGCACCGTCTGGAACGGCGCATTTGCGAAATCGGGCTGGCCCGGTACCGGCTTGTCGCCAGTGCGATAGCGCCAGGCTTCGACCAGCTTTCCGACATTGGAACGGTTGATCTGCTCGGCTGCGACAAAACGCGTCCCTGCCTGATCACCACCATAGGCGGACCATTCGGTGCTGGCAGGAGCGCCCGTGCCGCGGGGCCGCGCATCGGAGGCGACCGGCACATACTGCCCTTTGATCGCCATGCCCGCGATGAGACCGACCGACACCAGAAGCAGCACAGGACCCGCCGCTGTCACCAGCGCGCCATGCCCCAGACTGCGCCGTACCCACGGCAGCGCAAACCACAGCCCCAATACGGCAGGCGCGATGATGCGCGGCATCATCGCCCACGGATAGCCGCTGGTTTCCCACCATGCCCAGATGATGGTCGCAAGCGTGATCAGGGCATATAGGCCTGCAGCAAGCGGGCTTTTGCGCCACACCAATATGGCTGTGACGACAAGCGCGATCCCGGCCAGGAGATAATAGGCCGATCCACCCAATGAGAGGAGTTCGCCCCCCAGCCAGCCAAAAATCAGACCAAGTGCAGCCAGTACGGCCGCCAGAACATACGGACGCCGCGCGGCGCGGCTTTCATGTGCGGGCATGTTTTGCTCCAGCCTCCCCAATTTGCCGCAAACTGGAACAAATGTTGCGCATAATCAATGCGGCAATTCACGCCCTCGCCCGATTATTAAACCGTAAGCATGCACAGGTTCACGCCTGCGGCGCGCCGCCCGCCATCGGGATGGTATCAAAATAGTCGCGCCATGCCGTGATCTTGCCGTCCGTCATTTCGAACACGCCCATCACGCGCACGGGTGTCACGAGATTGCCCGCCGCATCGACCAAGCGGTCCACACGTTCCGTCAGCACCGCATTGCCATGGGCGGCAATGTGCAGCATGTCGATCTCGATCGCGTGATAGGTCAGGATCGTCTCGAAACCCTTGAAACATTCGATGGCGGCATCCGCGCCATGCGTCAGGCTGAGACCGACATTTTCCCACACGGCTCCCGGCGCCATATAATCGCGCATTGACTGATACATCGCCGCCTTGCCCTTGGGCCATTCGGCGAACATGCGTTCGATGATGGCGATATTCTGCTGTTCCTGCACCATGCCCCCCCTCCCCTTTGATTCTCGTTATCCTGCCACAGGGCGCACCTGCATAAAATCGGGATGACGCAGCGGGTCGCCCGGTTTCAGACAGGTCGCCAGCTTGTCCCAGACCGTCTGGCCTTCGATGCCGATGCCGCGCACGCCATTCGTCGGCAGCGGCTGATAGACGGCGTCATCGCCAAAAAAACGCAGCGACAGCGTGCGGCGACGATGACCCGCGCGGGTCGGCGCGCCGCCATGCAGCGTTGCCGGATGGAAAACCAGCGCATCGCCGGGCGTGATATCCCATGACAGGATCGGCCATTGATCGCGTGCCGCCTCGATGTCGGGCAAGCGCGGCATGGTGCCATCGCCATAGATCGGCGCGGTATCATCACTGGGATCGAAGGCGCTACCGTCATAAAGCGCCCCCCTGTGCGAGGCTTTCACGAATTCGAGCGCAAACTCGGCAGGCGTGTCCTCCAGCGTGATCCAGACGACAGCCAGCATGTCACCCTTGATCGGCAGATAGGAACTGTCCTGATGCCAAGGCGTGCGCCGCGCCGCGCCGCCCTCCTTCAGCAGCACCTGTTCATAGAGGAACCAGATATTTTCCGAACCCCACAGCGCTTTCAGCGCATCGCCCAGCCGAGAGCCGATCAACAGCGCATCATAGGGCGAACCCCCTTGCGGAATCGCGGGATTGTTGATGTCTGCATAGAAACGGCCCGGGTTCGCAGCGGTCGGCTCGAAGCTGTAGGCATTGTCGCTGGGATGAGCGAGACTCCAGTCGAAGATGTTCGACAGGATCGGCAACCGTTCCGGCTCGATGAGTCCACGCAGACAAATCGCGCCGTCTGCCGCAAGATCGCGGGCCTGCTTCGCAAGATCGGTCATGCAACACCATCTTCCTTGCGACCGGGGCGATAGCCCGCGATATAGCGGTCGATCATGTGGTGGTAGAAGGCGAGACGGAATTCCTGATCCGACAATTCGCCGCCACGATAGCCGCGCGAACGCCAGCCGATCTGCTGGCCGACCATGGTTGCGACATCGCCATCCAGCAATTCGCCCAAACTGCGGTCGCCGAAGTTCAATTCCTCGACCGGCACGTCCTGTTGGCGCCCCGCCGTACCGCCCTCGGACGTCGAGATGCGCGTGAACGTATCCTCGCCGAACGCATAGTAATGCACGTCATAATAGCTCTGCTGCGGGTCCGTCGCGTGCGGGCGCAGGCGATGGAACAGGATGCCATCGGCCAGCATGCCCGCCGCGAAGTTCGGGAAGATGGTATAGTGATGACTGTCGGTCAGCTGGCTGTCGGTCATCTGCGCATAATGATGATGCCCGCGCGCAGGACCGAGCTTGCGCTTCTGCTCTTGCAGCGCCGCGCGCGTCGCCGTGGGCTTGTCGACGAAGTCCGCCGGGTCGAGATCCCACTGGCGCAATTCTGCGGCCAGCTGATCGCTGATTGGCGCAAGGCCCGATGCAAGGTGCCGTGCCGATGGCATCGCCGCCTTCATGTGCAGCACTGTATGCCCCTCGTCGAACACCGAGCAGTCGATGTCGCGATAATCATCTTCAAGGAAGCCGAGGAACGGTGCATGCACGGTGGCGAAGTGATAAACCTCGCTGAAATTGTCGATCAGCCCCTTCCAGTTGCTCGGCAGCTTGATCGACAGCGCCTGCACGCGCGTCATCTGCTCGACCGGATAAGCCTGCCAGCGATCCCATATCGGACCGAGATAGGTTCTGAGGTCGACCGCATCATCATCCATGTTGATGAAGATGAAACTTTTGAAGACCTCGCAGCGCACTTCGGCCAGTTTCAGCCGGCCACAGGGCGATCCTTGCGTAAAATCGCCTTCGTCCTGCACGGACAGCAGGCTGCCATCCAGCCCCCATTGCCAGCTGTGATAATCGCAGGTGAACGACGGCTGGCTGCCGTCCTTGGCATGAACAAGCCGGTTTCCGCGATGCTGGCAAACATTGTAGAAAGCGCGCACGCCGCCATCCGCCTGCCGCACGATCAGGAACGATTCCGGTCCGACTTCATGCGTGAAGTAATCGCCCGCTTCCGGAATTTCGTTCGTCCGGCCAACTACCAGCCACGTCTTGGTGAAGACGTTTTCCCATTCCTGATCGGCAAAAGCGCGCGAGCAATAACGCTCGGACTTCAGCGCGCCCGACTTGTACTGCTGCGGGAATATCTCGTTGACGAAGTGCTCGGCATAGGAACCGGGCTTGCCTGACATGTTGCTCATCTCGTCTCTCCCGATGCTTCAGCCAGCCAGAAAGGCGGCGGCGTCTTCAAGCGGCATCAACCGCCAACTGCGCGACTGGAACAGCCATACCCCGTCCCGCTTCACCACAACGTCGCGATATTCGCCCTTCAGGTGCACCGTCTTGCCGGTCGCGTCGGCAAAAGCCTCGACCGAGGTCGAAACCACTTCGCCCCGGTCGCCCGCCACCATGATCGAGGCCGGCACGGAAATGAAGGAAAAGGCCCAGGGCTTGTCGGCGGGGCCATGATATTCGGCCATCATGCGCACCCATGATGTCACAATCTCGGTCTTGCCGCTGAGCGTCACGCCAAGGTCGGGCATCAGCCACACGCTGTCATCTGCCCAGCAGGCCGCCCACGCCGCCTCGTCGCGCCAGGTAACCGCGCCGGCATAGCTTTCAAGCAGCTCTCGAATGGCAAGCCGGTCCTCAAAAGGGCCTGTGAACGTCATGATTCTCTCCCCGGAATAAGCGCTTTCTCACGTCGCGGGAGAATATGTAACAGATGTTGCCTTTTCGGCCAAATTATATTTTGTAACTATTGTTTCATTTAATGTGCGCCAACGCCGCTCCAAGATGCGTCCTCTGACGCGCGGGGGTCCAGTGCGCGGGATCAAAAGTGCCCTGCGTGGCGATGCCGACGATCACGGTCAAAAGATGTTCGGCAGCAATGTCCCAGTTTTGCGAGCCGGCAGGCGGCTTGCCCAGCCGGTCGGCCAGAAGCCGGGCGATAAGATCACGCATCTGGCGGCCGCGCTCGACCTGTTCGGCCAGGAATTCTGGATCGTTCGCCGTCATACCCCAGAAAGCGAGCCAGACCTGCCAGTTCAGGCGACGCGGCTCATCGATCGGCAAAAGCGCCTCCAGGCAGCTTTCAATACTGCTGCCTGCCGCCAGCGCTGCTTCGCCTTCCTCGAGGCTGCGCTGTGCGAATTCACGAAAGGTCAGCAGCAAAAGCGCGCGCTTGTTGCTGAAATAATGCGAGACGATACGCGTGCTACATCCGGCTTCGGCAGCGACATCGCGCACGGTGACACCTTCGACCCCTGCCCGCGAAATCAGGCGCGCAGCGATATCGCAGACAAAGCGCCGCCGTTCGTCATGATCGATGATTGCAGGCATGATGCGCGGCGCCTTTCGTGTCCATCCTGTTGCCCTCTCTTTTATGCAACGTCCGTCACGAATGCCAGTTTACAATCATGTGCCGACAGTTGATCACTTTCTGCGATTATGACGAAAACATGGGCCCGATTCACGGGACGCCCGTTGCCAGCAAGCCAGACAAGATAGGGGAGGCCATTGCCGATGTTCGATTTTCAGAAAGTTTTTCATACCGGACTGCTCGTGCCCGACCTGTCGGCAGCGATGGACCATTATGGGCGCACGCTTAACCTGCGCTGGGCCAAGCCTTTCACCTTTGAGTCGCTGGCGCTGTGGACGCCCGCCGATGGCCTGCACCACCTGCGGCTCGAAGTGACCTATTCGATCGAAGGCCCGCAACATCTCGAAATCCAGACCGGGCCCAGGGGCAGCTATTATGATCCCGCGCTCAGCACTGGCTATCATGTCGGCGTCTGGGTCGATGATGTGCCCGCCGAAGTCGCTGCGATGCAGGCGCAGGGCTGGACGGTATCGGCCGCGGGGGCGGCGCCGGAAGATGGCTGGGGCACCTTCGTCTATCTCGAACCGCCGGGCGGCGGCTTGCGCGTCGAACTGGTATCAAAGGAACTGCAACCCGTGTTCGACCGCTGGTGGGGCGGCGCGAACGGCCTGGCCTGAGGAGGACCGACATGACAAAACGTTCGCAGCAGCGCTGGTTCGTGACCGGCGCATCGTCGGGCTTTGGCAAGGAAATCGTCCGCGCCGTCGTGGCGCAGGGTGGCCAGGTGTTCGCCACCGCGCGCAACCCCGCCGATCTCGCCGATCTCGTGCAACAGGGCGAGGGCGGCGTCTTTGCCCATGCGCTCGACGTCACCGACCCTGACGCCATCAAGGCGGCGGTCAAGGCGGCGCACAGCGCGATGGGCGGCATCGACGTTCTCGTCAACAATGCCGGCTACGGCATGATCGACAGCATCGAGGAATCCGACGAAGCGGCGCTGCGCACGATGTTCGAGGTCAATTTCTTCGGCCTCGCCAATCTCACGCGCGCGGTCCTGCCCGGCATGCGCGGCCAGCGGCGCGGCTGGGTGATCAACATCTCGTCGATCGGCGGCCGCACTACGGTGCCGGGTGGGGGCTATTATTCGGCTACCAAATATGCCGTCGAAGCCTTGTCGGATGCGCTGCGTCGTGAAACCGCGCATCTTGGCATCGGCGTCACGGTCATCGAGCCGGGCGCTTTCCGCACCGATTTCGCGGGTCGTTCGCTTGTCGTCGGCCCGCCGGGCGCGATGGATTATGCCGAAAGCGTCGGCACCATGAAAGCCGCGCTCAAGGCCTATGACGGCAAGCAGCCGGGCGACCCGGCCCGCGCTGCCGCCGCCATCGTCGCCGCCGTCGACAGCGACACACCGCCCCATATCCTTGTGCTCGGCAAGGCGGCGGTCGACATCATCGCCGATGTGCTGAAAACCCAGACCGCTGAACTTGAACAATGGCGCGACCTGTCGGTCAGCACCGATTTTCCCGAATAAGCCGCAGGAGTTTTGACAGGATGACGACCGAACGTCCGCTGGGCCGCTCCGGCCTCACCACGCCGCCGATGATGCTGGGTGGCAATGTGTTCGGCTGGACCGCCGACCGCGACGCCAGCTTTGCCGTGCTCGACGCCTATGTCGCGGGCGGCGCGAAGCTGATCGATACCGCCGACATGTATTCCAACTGGATTCCCGGCCTGAAGGGCGGCGAGTCTGAAACGATCATCGGCGAATGGCTGGCCTCGCGCAAATGCCGCGACAAGGTGTTGATCGCCACCAAGGTCGGTCGCGCGCCCGCAGAACTCGGCGGCCTGTCGCGCCGTGCGATCATGGCGGGCATTGAAGGTTCGCTCAAACGCCTGCAGACCGATTATGTCGATGTCTATTTCGCGCACCTTGATGATGCCGACACGCCGCTTGCCGAAACCGTCGAAGCGTTCGGCGATCTGGTCAAGGCAGGCAAGGTCCGCGCGCTGGGTGCCTCGCACTATAGCGCCGCGCGTCTGGCCGAAGCCCGCGCCATCACCGATGCCAAGGGCCTTGCGCGCTATGACGTGCTGCAACCGCTCTATAATCTCATGGCGCGTCCGGCGTTCGAGGGCGAGTTGCAGGATTATTGCGTGGCGAACGACATTGCCGTCACACCGTTCTGGGCGCTCGCCAGCGGCTTCCTGTCGGGCAAATACCGCAGCCAGGCCGATCTCGAAGGCAAGGCCCGCGCGTCCGAAGTGGCGAATTACATGACAACGCTCGGCATGCGCGTGCTTGCGGCACTCGATGCAGTCGCTGCCGAAACCGGCACCAACTGCACGCAAGTCGCGCTTGCCTGGGTCATCGCTCAGCCCGCCATCGCCGCCCCCATCGCCAGCGCGACGAACGCCAAACAGGTCGAGGACCTGCTCGGCGCGATGCGCCTGCAACTCAGCGACGACCAGCTGGCACGGCTGAGCGCCGCCAGCGACCAAAGCGCCTGACCATGCGGGCGGGACGACACCTGACCGTGCCCGTCCCGCCGCCTGTGCAGCCTGAAGCGTTTATCGATCCAGTCTGACCGGGAGGCTGTCCTAGCTGCGGGCGGAGACCAGGCTGATCATCGTCTTGCCATCTTCGCCCGCGACGGCACTGACCTGAAAGCCCCGTGCATTCTCGTCCTTGCTGGCGCCAAGGATATGGGTGTTGCCCATCACAGCGCTCACTTCGACCTTGAAGCCGCCATCCTTTGCAACCTTTTCATAAAAGGCGATGACCTTGGCCGGCGCATCATCGGTCACATAGCTGACCATCGCGCCCGTTTCACCGCCCTGCATCGCCCCCATGCCGCCCGTGACCGTGGCGCCGGGATAGGCGGGCAGCCAGTCAGGCAGATATTTCTCCGCCCCCGCGCCCTGCACGGCCTTCATCACGCTCTTGCCGTCCTCGGTTGTGACCGTGATATTCTGATTGCCATCATCGGCCTGCCGCACGCTGACATCGGCGGTCTTGCCGTCGTCATCGGTGATCGTCTGCGAATAGACCTCGCGGCCCTCCGCCGCTTCGTCCGGCTTGTCGCCGCAGGCGGCCAGCACACCAAAACCGGCCAGAACGGCCAGTGCCATCACCCTGTTCTGCATGAAACTCCCCTCGTCACGTCAGATGGAGAGGCTAGCAGGCGCCTGTGCCAGGCTCAAGCAACGGCGGGTCACAAGCATGACGGATAATGGTGCCGTGCGCGGCAAACGCACGACACCAAGAATTTATCGGAAGTGAGCGCGCTTCGGCGTGGAACGCCAATGCGAACGCACGCGCTCGTGTTTACCCCAGCGTATGCGCACATATGCGCGGACCGGTATGTAAGTCATATTTTCAGCCTTTTCTGTTTGCTGTTGCAAACCGAAAGCCGACATGTGTAAATCAGTTTGTTGAGGACAGATTCGACACATGTCGGTCTTTCGGGATGCCGCCTTGAGATTGCTCGGGGCGGCGTTTCGTCTAACTGCCAACTCCTCCTTTCCATTTCTCTAGGCGACGTTTTTTGTCGCCACAGGCGATGGAGCAGACTGACCATTGGGCCAGTCCACACCATCAAACTCGACTTAAAACGATATTCCGCTGCTTCGCCCGCAAGCGCGCTTACTCCGCCGCCACGCCTGCGCGGCTGAGGAGGTCGCCGACCATGTCGCTTTCGTTGGCGGCGTGCTTTTTCGCCGATTTGCGTGCGTCGAAGGCGTCCCACACCTCGTTCCAGCTGCCACGTGTGGCGGCCTTGGAATATTCGGTGGCGCGCTGTTCGAAGAAGTTGGCGTGTTCAACGCCGTTCAACAGCGGCGCAAGCCATGGCAGCGGGTGGTCGTCGATCATGTAGATCGGCTGGAAACCAAGCTGCCCCAGACGCCAGTCCGCGATGTAGCGGACATATTTCTTGATTTCCTTGGGCGTCATGCCCGGCACCGGACCCATTTCAAAGACGAGGTCGATGAACGCGTCTTCAAGGCGCACCGTTTTCTGGCACTGGTCCATGATGTCTTCGCGCACCGACTTGGTCAGGCACTGGCGCTCGTTCACGAAGGCGTGGAACAGCTTGATGA
>CAZWMK010000081.1:0-7326 GCA_964635065.1 uncultured Sphingomonadaceae bacterium
TCGGCACCGGCAACATCAGCTATGATCCGGCCAATCACCAGATCATGACCGACACGCGCAAGGCCAAGATCGATGGCATTGCCCGCTATATCCCGGCGCAGGATGTCGAAGTCGGCAACACGACGGGCAAACTGGCCGTTGTCGGCTGGGGATCGACCTATGGCCCGATCCATCAGGCCGTGCGCCGTGCCCGCGCCAAGGGGCTGGACGTCAGCCATATCCACATCCGTTATCTGTGGCCGCTGCCCGCCAACCTGGGCGACCTGCTGCGTGGTTACGACAAGGTTCTGGTGCCCGAAATGAACACCGGCCAGCTGAAGACGGTGCTGCGCGACCAGTATCTCGTTGACGCCAAGCCGCTCAACAAGGTGTCGGGCCAGCCCTTCAAGATCGCTGAAATCGAAGCCGCCATTGCGGAGATGCTCGCATGAACGAGATAACCAAGCTCACGCCCGACGATTTTACCTCGGATCAGGAAGTCCGCTGGTGCCCCGGTTGCGGCGACTATGCGATCCTGAAGGGTGTGCTGCGGACGCTGCCGGAAATCGGCACCCCGCCGGAAAAGACGGTGTTTGTTTCGGGCATCGGCTGTTCGAGCCGCTTTCCTTATTATGTCGCGTCCTATGGCTTCCACACCATCCATGGTCGCGCGCCGTCCTTTGCGACCGGCATCAAGCTGGCGAACCCTGAACTCGATGTCTGGATCGTCACGGGCGACGGCGACGGCCTCTCGATCGGTGGCAACCACATGATCCACCTGCTGCGTCGTAACCTCGATTGCCAGGTGCTCTTGTTCAACAACGAGATCTATGGGCTGACCAAGGGCCAGTATTCGCCGACCAGCAAGGTCGGCACGCGCTCGCCCTCGACCCCGTTCGGCTCGGTCGACCGCCCGGCGAACCCGTGCGGTCTGGCGCTCGGCGCAGGCGCGCGTTTCATCGCGCGCTGCATCGATACGGCGCAAAAGCAGATGCCCGACATCCTGAAGCGTGCGCACGCGCACAAGGGGACGAGCTTCGTCGAACTGTATCAGAACTGCATTGTCTATAACGACGCCGTGTTCGAGAAGTTCACCGACAAGAAGCAGGCGCCGAACACGCAGATCTGGCTCGCCCACGGCCAGCCGATGGTTTTTGCCGGCGGAACCAAGGGCCTGCGCCTCAATCGCGACGACGTACGCCTTGAAGTCGTCGAGATCGGCGAAGGCGGGCCGGAGGCGGCAGGCGTTCTGGTGCACGATGAAACCAACCGCACCATCGCGCAGCTTCTGGTCGACATGCCGTTTGGCGTGTTCCCGGTTGCGCTCGGCGTGATCTATTGCGATCCGGCGCCGTCCTATGAACAGGCCGTGGTGCAGCAGAATGCCGAACTGTCGGCAGGCAAGAAGCCCGACCTGAACGCGCTGATCCGTAAGGGTCAGGTGTGGGAAGTCGGCAAGGGCGCGCCGCACACCCTCTGAGGGATGGGGGCATGAGAACAGAAAAAGCCGGGGCGGAAGCGTCCCGGCTTTTTTCTGTCCCTATTGCGTCACCGCGACTGACCGGACAGGCACCAGCGTGATACCGCGCGCTGCGAGTGTTTCCTGCCACGCTGATAACCGGTCGATGGTGACAGGCAGCGCGCGGGCGTAGCCGATGGCGCGGCCCTGACGTTTCGCCATGATTTCCAGCGCCTTCAAATTGGCGTCGATGGCGGCGGGCGCGGTGTCTTCGTCGAGAAAACGGTCGTTCATGGCCGATGCTACGCCCTGCTGACGGGCAAGCCTTGTGGCAATACTGCGCCCAGACGAACGGGCATCGACATAGGCCAGCCCCTTGGCCTTGAGTGCGCCGATCACGGGCGCCATGGCGGACTGGCTTTCGGTCAGGGCCGAACCCATCATGTTGGTGATGCCGATTTCGCTCTCCACCCGGCCCAGTGCCCAGTCGAGATGCCGAAGGTTGGTCGCGGCACTGTTGCCGGTGAGGAGCGTATGTGCACCGGGACTGAGGCGTGGATAGCTTTTCGGCTGCATCGGCACTGATACCCAGACATCATGGCCGTCGCGCTGCGCCTTGACCGACAGCGTGCGGCTGCTGTCGGCATAGGGTGAAAAAGCAAGGCTGATCGCAGCGGGCAGCCGGGCGATGGCCGTTTCCGCCGCCGGCGTATTTGGACCAAGCTCGGTCAGCATGATGGCAACCACCGGCCCTTCGGGCAGCGGCACCGGTGCGGGCGTGGGGACAGGTTCAGAAGCAGGTGCAGAAGCGGACGCGGCGGGCGTCATGGTCGCAGCACTGGCCGTCGCGGGGACGTCATCCGTGCCCAGAGGCAGAGCGGCGATGTCATCGCGAGTCTGTTGCTGGTCGAGGCGGACGAAGGCGTCCTGTGCTGTCGATGTTGGACGGGCGGGTGCATCGTGCCTGGCCGGATCGGCCAGCGGCTTCAAAAGCCCGGCAAAAAGCGAAGCGAGGCCGACAAACAAAAGGGCGAGAAAGAGACCAAGGCCGAGCCGCCGCAGCCGGGATGGCGGCGCCGTGATGTCGTCATCGACGAGAACATCGTCGCCCTGGCCGCCATCCAGACGCGGACCCGTTTCCATTCCCTGCATCGCCGCGCCGCCTGTCCTTAACGCGCCGCAACAGCGGCGGGCTGGCTGCTGGCATCAAGGCGCGCGAGGATTTTCAGCGCGTAATCGAGCTGGAAATCCTCGATCCCGGCCTTTTGCAGCTCTTCGGGCGTCTGCTTGAAGCGCGGATCATCGGTCGGGTCTTCTTCCAGCGCACGATCGTTGGTGGTGTTCTGGTTACGCAGATGGCGGCGCAGGTCACTTTCGCGCAGCACCGGACGGTCCTTGTAGTTGGGATCGGACAGTTGCGGTACGGTGATATCCGGCTCGATCCCCGCTTCCTGAACCGAACGGCCCGACGGCGTGTAATAGCGTGCCGTGGTCAGCCTGAGCGCCGTATCGCTTGACAGCTGAATCAGCGATTGCACCGAACCCTTGCCAAAGCTGCGTGCGCCAATCACGAGCCCGCGGCGATGATCCTGCAACGCGCCCGCGACGATTTCAGCGGCCGATGCCGAACCGGAGTCAACGAGAACGACGATCGGCTTGCCTTTGGCCAGATCGCCCTTGCGTGCGAAATAGCGTTCGATGTCGTTCTTTTCGCGCCCGCGCTGCGACACGATTTCCCCGCGCTCCAGGAAGGCATCCGACACTTCGATCGCCTGATCGAGAAGGCCGCCGGGATTGGACCGCAAATCGAGGACATAGCCCTGAAGGCCGGGGCCGATCTGCTTTTGCAGGGCGGTCACGGCATCGCGCGTCGCTTCGCCCGTCTGTTTATTGAACGAGGCAATGCGGATGACCCCGACCATGGCGCGCGCTTCGTATTTGACCGGTTTGATCTGGATGATTTCACGGGTCAGTTCGAAATCGAGCGGCTTTTTTTCGCCCTCGCGCACGATGGTCAGCTTGATTTTGGTAGCGGGTGCGCCGCGCATGCGGTCGACAGCCTCGTTCAGCGACATGCCGTAAACCAGTTCGCCATCAAGATGGGTGATATAATCGCCCGCCTTGATCCCGGCGCGTGCGGCGGGCGTGTCGTCGGTGGGCGCGATGACCTTGACCGCGCCATCTTCCATCGTCACCGACAGGCCAAGGCCGCCATAGGCGCCGTCGGTTTGGGTGCGCATGTTTTCAAAGTCGCGTTCGTCAAGGAAATTGGAATGGGGATCAAGGCTGGTCAGCATGCCGTTGATCGCGCCTTGCATCAGTGTCTTGTCGTCGACCTTTTCCACATATTCGGCACGCACGCGCTCGAAGACATCCATGAACTGGTCAAGCTGACGCAGCGTTTCCGCTTCGCTGGGCGTCTCTTCCTTGGCGGGCTGGACTGCCGTCAGCGCCGGCAGCAGCAAAACGGCCGCAGCAGGCATGACAAAGCGGGAAAGACGGCGCGACATGCAAAGAAACTCCTCACCCAAAGGCCATATGGATAGTGCCAGATATGCCCTTTCTTTCACTGCGCGCACATGGCGATTTGTGCAAGAGCATCATGCACCGAAAACACGCTTAACCGGCGTGTCCGGCGCTGACATAGGGCATGGGGTTGACCGGTTCGCCGTTGCGGCGGACTTCAAGATAGATCTCCGGCGTGCCATCTTCGCCGGGGGCGGCATGACCGATGGGTTCGCCGCCCGCGATGTCATCGCCGGTTGCGACAGTCATGTCGCCCAGACCCGCGACAAGACTCATCAGCATGTCGTCATGTTCGATGATGACGATCCGGCCATAGGTGCGAAACGGCCCGGCAAAGGCGATGCGCCCCTTGGCTGGCGCCACGACCTGCGCCCCTTCGCGCACGGCAAAGGTCAGCCCCTTGGCCTTGAGACCGAGCGTATTTGTCGCGCCCCAGCCGGTCGCCAGTCGCCCCTCGACCGGCAGGCGCAGTTGCAGGCTGGGCAGCGGCGGTGCTGCGGCCAGAATTGGCGGCGGCTGGCTTGGTCCGACACCCTGCGTCAGTCCTGCCGGACGCAGTTGCGGTCCGGGCAGCCGCGCGAGCGTGGCGCGTAGCCGTGCCTGATCGCCAAGACTGGCGATGAGGGCGCGCAGATCGCCCGCTTGCAGGGCAAGCCCGGATGCCCGGTCGGCTTCCAGATCAGCTTTCGCCAGAAGCGCATTTTGGGCCTCGCGGTTCTTTTGTTCGAGCGTTGCAAGCGTCTTGCGTTCCCGGTCCATCTGCAACAGCGTCGCCGACAGTTGCGCCCGTTCGTCGCGCAGCATGGCGCGGGTGCGATTGGCCTTCGCGATATCGGCACGCAGGCGGGCGGTGCGGCGGTCGATGACCGGGCGCAGCATGTCCATGACCGCGCGGGTGCGGGCTGTCGTCAGTGCGCTTTCCGGCTGGGCGAGCATCAACAGGGCGGGCCGCCGCGCCATGGTTTGCAGTGAGGCAAGCAGGCGCGTGATTTCCGCTTGCTGTTCGGCCAGCGCGCGCCGTTCCGCGGCCCGGATGCGGTCGAGCCGGGCGATGCGCGCTTCAAGCCCGGTGGCGGCGCGTTCGGCTTTCTGGATGCGTGCAGCGACGGCAATGCGCGCGGCGCGGTTTTCGTCTGCCGCCTGTGCGCGTGCGCGCGCTTCGGCCTCGAAACGCGCCTTTCTGGCTATGGCGTCGCGTGCTTTGGTTTCGACGGTTGCAAGGCGGTCGGCGGCCGTGTCGGCCATGGCGGGGGCGGAAAGCAGCAAGGCAAGGGCAAGGCAAGGGACAATGCCAAGGCCGGGGCCGGCGCCAGGGATCAACCGGTTATGCCTTCCTGCCATGCCGCCCGCGCCTGCCATTCACCCCTCGCGATGATAGGGGTGGTTGGCGATGATCGCGGTCGCACGGTAAAGCTGTTCAGCCAGCATGGCACGGACCAGGATGTGCGGCCAGGTTGCAGGGCCAAAGGATAAAAGCATGTCTGCTTTGGCGCGGACGCTGTCGTCATGGCCGTCGGCGGCGCCGATCAGGAAACGCGCTTCCCTTGTGCCGTCATCGCGCCAGCGCCGCAGCTTGTCGGCAAAGGCCAGCGAAGAGAGCGCGGGTCCGCGTTCGTCCAGCACGACGGTCACGGCAGGACTGGGCAGGGGCGGGACCTTTCCCGGCCCCTGATCAGGCAGTTCGGTGATGGCCGTGGGCCAGCCTATGCGCGCCATGTATCGGTTAACGAGCGCGGCTTCGGGGCTGTGCCCGATCTTGCCGCGCGCGACGATGTGCAGTTTCAATCAGGCCTGCGCGGGCTGGGCGGGCGTCTTTTCGGTATCGCCGTCGAAAGCCCACATTTTTTCGAGATTGTAGAAGCTGCGCACTTCCGGGCGGAACAGGTGGATGATGACATCCTGCGCATCGACCAGCACCCAGTCGGCGGTGGCCAGACCCTCGATGCGGACGTTGCGCCCCATTTCTTCCTTGATGCGCGCCGCCAGCTTCTGTGCCATCGACGCGACCTGACGGGTCGAGCGGCCAGACGCGATGATCATGTGATCGGCAATGGTGGTCTTGCCGGTCAGGGGAATGTCGATGACGTCGAGCGCCTGATCGTCGTCAAGCGATTGCAGCACCAGTTGGTGAAGCTTTTCAACCTGGTCGGCACTGGCCTTCGGGCCTTGTGCAGATGGGGAAGCGGGCAAAAGCGGGTCCTTCATTGGCGCGCGATTCCGGACGGGGCCGGGA
Organism: uncultured Sphingomonadaceae bacterium; assembly: GCA_964635065.1. Lineage (GTDB taxonomy): Bacteria > Pseudomonadota > Alphaproteobacteria > Sphingomonadales > Sphingomonadaceae > CAZWMK01. Next base: position 6,198 of record CAZWMK010000081.1, read on the forward strand.
CAGCGCGCTGTTTCAAATATTGCGCCGCCCAGTCGGGATTGCGGGCGCGCAGGGCAGTGGCGGCGGTGGCATCAAGCGGCAGGGGCAGGAAGACCCATGCCGGCAAGGCCCATTCAGTCCAATGCCCGGCGCGCGCAGCTTCCTTGCGGAATCGGCGCAGCCAGCCGACGGACGGAGCCGTCAAGCTTTCGCCAATGTAATGTGGCCGGGCGAGAACGGCAATCGGCATGGTGCGCGCAATGTTGCGCCACTGCTGCCAGCGGTGGAATTGCGCGAGATTGTCGGCGCCCATCAGCCAGATGAACCGGTGCTGGGGGAAACGCCGTTTCAGGGCTTTCAGCGTATCGATGGTGTAACGCGTGCCAAGCTGGCTTTCGAGCGCCAGCGGACGGATGCGCGGGTGGCGCGCCACGGCCCGCGCAGAACGCAGGCGGGCAGATAGCGGCGCCATGTCTGCCCGGTCTTTCAACGGGTTGCCGGGGCTGACCAGCCACCAGACAGCATCAAGCCCCAGCCGCTTCATCGCCCAGAGGCTGATGTGGCGGTGCCCCCTGTGCGCGGGGTTGAAGCTGCCGCCCAGCAGGCCGATGCGGGCCATCAGGCCGGGCGCACCTGCCCGTTGCCGCGCACCACGGTCTTGTAGGTGGTCAGCCCTTCGAGGGCGACCGGGCCACGCGCATGCAGGCGACCGGTGGCGATGCCGATTTCCGCGCCAAAACCGAATTCGCCGCCATCGGCGAACTGGGTCGAGGCATTGTGCAGCACGATCGCCGAATCGACGCCCGACAGGAAACGGTCGGCGGCGGCCTGATCTTCGGTGACGATGCTGTCGGTGTGGTGCGAACCGTGGCGTTCGATGTGCGCAATCGCGTCGTCGACGCCATCGACCAGTTTTACCGACAGGATGGGTTCGAGATATTCGGTGTCCCAGTCTGCGGGCGTGACCGGCTGGATGCGCGGATCAAGTGCGCGCAGATCATCGGTCGCGCGGATTTCGCAGCCGGCATCCAAGAGATCGGTCAGGATCGCAGGGGCCTGCGTTGCGGCCGCGCGGTCGATGAGGAGTGTTTCCATTGCGCCGCAGATGCCGGTGCGGCGCATCTTGGCGTTCAGGGTGATGGTGACAGCC
>CAZWMK010000081.1:7336-10638 GCA_964635065.1 uncultured Sphingomonadaceae bacterium
TGGCGTTCATCACGATGGCGCGCGCCTTTTCGGGATCGGCAGCCTTGTCGACATAGACGTGACAGATGCCGTCGAGGTGCGCGAGAACGGGCACGCGCGCCTCGTCCTGCACGCGGGCAACAAGGCTCTTGCCCCCGCGCGGGATGATGATGTCGATCAGGCCCTGCGCCTTCAGCATCGCGCCAACTGCTGCGCGATCGGTGGTCGGCACCAGCTGGATCGCGGTTTCGGGGAGGCCGGCGGCCTTCAGACCCGCGACCAGCGCCTTGTGGATGGCGCGCGACGATTCAATGGCTTCCGAGCCGCCGCGCAGGATCGCGGCATTGCCTGCCATCAGGCACAACGCACCGGCATCGGCGGTAACATTCGGACGGCTTTCATAGATGATGCCGACAACGCCCAAAGGTACGCGCGTGCGCTCGAACCTGAGACCGTTCGGACGTTCCCAACGGGCAAAAACCTCGCCCACGGGATCGGGCAGGCCGGCGACGCTGTCGAGGCCGCTGGCAATGCCTTCGATGCGTTTGGCATCGAGCTTCAGCCGGTCGAGCATCGCAGGCGACAAGCCATTGGCTGCACCGCGTTCCATGTCGATGGCGTTCGCGGTGATGATCGCGTCCGACGCGTCGCGGATCGCAGCGGCGGCGGCGCGCACGGCCTTGGCCTTCACGGCGGTCGGCGTACCAGCGAGCACGCGTGCGGCGGCGCGGGCGGCTTCGCCCATGGTCTGGATCAGGCTTTCGGCGGATTGGGTCATAGCAGCACCAGATGATCGCGGTGGATGAAGGCGGAGCGGGGAGTATAGCCGAGGATGGCTTCGAGTGCGCCGGAGCGTTTACCGGCAATGCGCGCAGCATCCGCTGCATCATAGCCGGCAAGGCCGCGCGCCAGCACCCGGCCATCGTAAAGCACATCGACGGGGTCGCCGCGTTCGAACTTTCCGTCGACGGCGCGGATGCCGGCTGACAGCAGGCTTTTTCCGTCACGCAAGGCTTGCGCCGCACCCGCGTCGATCTCGACCTTGCCCTTGACCGTCAGCCGTCCGGCCAGCCACGCCTTGCGGGCAGGGGCGGAAGGCGGGGCAATGAACACGGTGCCATGACCGCTGGTCATGAAACTTTGCATCGGACGATCAATCCGCCCCTGGACGATGGCGAGGTGAATGCCCGCCGATGCCGCGATTTTCGCGGCTTGCAGCTTTGAAACCATGCCGCCTGAGCCAAGGCCTGAGCCGGAACGGTTGTCGGCCAGCGCCATGACCGCATCAACATCCTCGACCGTCGGCAGCATCTTCGCAGCCGGATCGACCATCGGATTGGCGGTGTAAAGCCCGTCGACGTCCGATAGCAGGATCACGCCCTGCGCGCTGGCAGCCTGTCCGATACGCGCGGCAAGCCGGTCATTGTCGCCAAAACGGATTTCATTCGTTGCCACGGAATCATTCTCGTTCAGCACGGGAATGACGCCAAGGCTGAGCAGGCGTTCGAGGGTGGCCGCCACATTCAGGAAGCGGCGGCGATTTTCGAGATCATCGAGCGTGAGCAGGATCTGCGCCGCCTCCAGTCCGCGCTCGGCGAGCAGTTCGGAATAGGCCTGGCTGAGGAGAATCTGGCCGACGGCGGCGGCGGCTTGCGCATCTTCCAGCGAGGCGCGCCCGCCTTTCGGCAGGCCCAGCCGCTTGGCACCCAGCGCGATCGAGCCGGAGGAAACGAGGATGACCTGCTGACCTTCAGCGCGTGCGGCGGCGACATCGTCAAGCACGCCCGCCAGCCATTCGCGCCGCAGGCGCCCGTCCTTCTCGACGAGAAGCGCCGAGCCGATCTTGATAACCAGCCGCGGGCAGACCGCAGCCGCGAAACGCTCTACACGGGCGACCATGGCTTTTCTTCCTGGGGATTGGGGCCGCGCGCCTTGCCGACGACTTCGATCAGCTTGTCGAGTACGGCGTCGACCCCTTGGCCCGTCGCGCCCGAAAGCAGATAAACTGGCTTGCCGCAGGCCTGTTCAACTGCGCGCTTGCGTGCGGCCAGCTGGCGCGGCGTCAGGCTGTCGATCTTGTTGAGCGCGACGATTTCTTCTTTTTCGTCGAGCCCCTCGCCATAGGCTTCCAGTTCGCCGCGCACGACGCGATAGGCATGGCTGGGCGACTCGCTTGCACCATCGACAAGATGCAAAAGAATGCGGCAGCGTTCGATATGGCCAAGGAAACGGTCGCCGATACCGACACCTTCGGCGGCGCCCTCGATCAGGCCGGGAATGTCGGCCAGCACGAATTCGCGTCCCTTGTGGCTGACGACGCCAAGCTGCGGCTTCAGCGTCGTGAAGGGATAATCGCCAACCTTGGCATGGGCGTTGGTCACGGCATTGAGAAAGGTCGATTTGCCGGCATTGGGCAAGCCGACGAGGCCCGCATCCGCGAGCAGCTTCAAACGCAGCCACACCCACATTTCCTGGCCCGGAAAGCCGGTCTGGAATTGGCGCGGCGCGCGGTTGGTGGCGCTTTTATAATGGGCATTGCCCTTGCCGCCGTCTCCGCCTCTGAGCATCGTGATGCGCTGGCCGGGTTCGGTGAAATCGGCGAGAAGCACATCCTTTTCGTCGGACAGGATCTGCGTTCCGACCGGGACGCGGATGACGATGTCCTCGCCGCCCGCGCCGGTGCGGTTGCGGCCCATGCCGCCGGTGCCGCGCTGCGCCTTGAAATGCTGAGTATAGCGGAAGTCGATCAGCGTGTTCAGGCCGTCGACCGATTCGAAAATGATGTCGCCGCCCTTGCCGCCATCGCCGCCGTCAGGTCCGCCATATTCGACATATTTCTCGCGCCGGAACGAGACGGCGCCATTACCGCCGTCGCCGGACTTGATGAAAATCTTGGCCTGATCGAGGAACTTCATGACACTGCCCTAGCGCCAAGCGCGCCCGACTGAAATAAAAAAGAAAAGAGGGAGATGGTGGCCATCCCCCTCTTTGCATTTCTGCTGCTGACTGGAGCGGCCCTGCGGGCTACGCCTGTCGGCTGGCCCTGGCTTATTCTGCCGCGAGCGCAACCGGGTCAACGCTGACATATTTGCGGCCGAGCTTGCCATCGTGGAACGCCACGCGGCCATCGCTGAGCGCATACAGCGTGTGATCCTTGCCGATGCCGACGTTGCGGCCCGGATACATTTTGGTGCCGCGCTGACGCACGATGATATTGCCGGCAATGGCTTCCTGCCCGCCGAACAGCTTTACGCCAAGGCGGCGGCCAGCTGAGTCGCGACCGTTGCGCGACGAACCGCCTGCTTTCTTATGTGCCATCGTCT
>CAZWMK010000082.1:0-10480 GCA_964635065.1 uncultured Sphingomonadaceae bacterium
TCGACCAACTTAGCCGCCATCCGAAGGCGATGGGCGTGGCAAGCGCGATGCTGGGCGTCATGAGCCTTATGCCGGGCATGCCGTTCCTGCCTTTTGCCGCACTCGCGGGCCTCACTGGCTGGGGTGCCCACGCCCTGTCCCGGCGCGCTGCGACCCTTGCTGCAAAGACCGCCGCCGATGCCGCAACAGAAACGGCAAGCGGACCTGCCGAAGAACCGATCGGCAATGTGCTGGCCATGGACCAGATCCGTATCGAACTGGGCTATGCGCTGCTCGGGCTCGTGAACGATCCATCGGCTGACAACAAGCTGACTGACCAGATCCGCGCGCTGCGCCGACAGCTCGCCGCCGACTTCGGATTCGTCATGCCCTCGGTGCGCATCCTCGATAATCTCGCGCTCGGTCCGAACGATTATCTGCTGTTCATCAAGGAAACGGAAGTGGCGCGCGGCGAACTCCGCGCCGACAAGCTGCTCGTCATGCACCCTGCGGGCGAAGCCATTCCGCTGCCGGGCGAACCGACCCGCGAACCGGCCTTCGGCATGGACGCCATGTGGATCGACCGCGGCTTGCGCGAGGACGCCAGTCTGCGCGGCCTGACCGTGGTCGATGCCACGACGGTCATCACCACTCACCTGACAGAAGTGGTGAAGGACAATGTCGCCGATCTCCTGTCCTATGCCGAGACGCAAAAGCTGATCGACGAACTGCCGCGCGAAAGCCAGAAGCTCGTCAACGACCTCGTACCGACGCGCATGACACTCTCGACGGTGCAGCGCGTGCTCCAGAACCTGCTGTCGGAAGGCGTGTCGATCCGCGATCTTGCAACGATCCTCGAAGGTCTGGCCGAAGCAAGCGCCTTCAGCAGCAATGTCGTGACGGTCACAGAACATGTCCGCGCCCGGCTTGCCCGCCAGATCAGTGCCGCACACCAGCGCAACGGTGCGGTGCCGCTCGTGACCCTGTCGCCCGAATGGGAACAGCGTTTTGCCGAAAGTCTTGTCGGTCAGGGTGACGAACGGCAGCTCGCCATGCCGCCGTCACAGTTGCAGCAGTTCATCACCAGCCTGCGCGAAAGCTATGACCGCCATGCCGCCCAGGGTGAAATTCCCTGCCTGCTCACATCGCCCGTGATCCGGCCATTCGTGCGCTCGATCGTCGAACGCTTCCGCCCGGCAACCGTGGTCCTGTCGCAAAATGAAATTCACCCGCGCGTCCGTGTCCGCGCACTGGGTGCCATCTGAGGCCCACACCGGACTGCGCGATCAGCCCATGATCGCACACCCCAAGCCCGCGCGCGCAAAGATGGTGATCAACTCGGCATTGCCATCATTGGCCAAAAGGCGGCTCAAATCGCGGATCGTCATGTCGCCCATCCGCTTTTCAGTCATGCCCGCAAGCCGCGCCAGGGTCTTGATCTGGCTTCCGCTCAGGCGATCCGCCACCTGATCGGCCATGCAGGCCGCCTGCTGACGCTCGAAACCAAGGTCGATCAGGTTGGTCCTGATCCGGCTTTCAGGCGTCGCACAGGCTGCCAGCGCCAACAGCGACAGGATCGAAGGAAGAAATTGTCTTTTCATGGTTATCCACCCGAAAACCAAGATGCACTGGCGTCATTATCGCCCGCCAGAATGAACGGAAGATGAGAAAATAAAAAACTGAAGTCTATGTTAAAAAAATTGTAAAAAATTTTCGATTATCATGCCAGAACAGCAGGATCACAAGGAGGCAAGAATTTGAGCGAGACAGCGCCCCGGAACGATGACCGGTTCCTGACCGCTCCCGTATCTGTCTATCTCGATATCGTCCGGTTTCTTGCGGCCTTGGCAGTTGTGATCGGCCATGCCGTGCAGGATGGACTATCAGAGCAGACCTACCCGCTTGCCAGTCTCAGCCATGAGGCTGTCATTATCTTTTTCGTCTTATCGGGACTGGTGATCTCAAGCACATCAATGCGTCCCGGTCTTACTCTGCGCGATTATTTCGTGGCGCGCGCGGCGCGCATTTATCCAGTGGTAATTCCCGCCATTCTGCTTAGTTTTTGCGCTTTCGCTCTAGCCGGCTTTTTGGGTATCAACGAAAGCGGATGGGAAAGCGACCGTCACTTCACAGCCATGACGGCCATGACTTCGTTCCTGTTCCTGAACGAAAGCTGGTTTTCGACCTACAATCTACCGTGGAACAACCCCTTCTGGTCGATCTGCTATGAAGTCTTTTACTACATCATGTTTGCGTGTCTGCTGTTCGGACGCGGCATATGGCGCTGGATCGCCTTCCTTGTCGCGGCCGCATTCGCTGGTCCCCGTATCCTGGCGCTAGCACCGATCTGGGCCATGGGCGTCTGGATCGTCAAGGATCAACGCCTGCGCGTCTCCAGCCCGACCATCGGCCTTGCACTGGTTATATCCACGTGGATCTTGATCCTGTGGTTCGACGCATCTGGACTCGATGAGTTGGTGCAAAACTGGCTGTTTGCGCATGTACCCGGTTGGTGGCGCATGATTTCCTCTCAGAAAATGCTAACAGATCACTTGCTCGGGCTGCTTGTCATGGCCAATTTCATCGGTTTCCGCGCCTGCGGACACTGGTTCACCGGGATGATGCAGGCCCTGAAGCGACCCGTGCAGTTTCTGGCTGGTTCCACCTTCTCGCTCTATCTGTTTCATCGACCGATGACCAAATTTCTCGCCGCGAGCGGCGTGTCGACTGGCCATGACATGCTGGCGTTCACCGGACTTCTGATGTTGATTGTCATCGCCTGCTTCCTGCTGGCAACAGGTACGGAAAAACAGCGTGACAAGGCGCGCGTGCTGATCAATGCCCTGCTTGACCTTGGCCGACAGCGTCGCATGCGGAGCACCGGACATTGATACCCCATTGAAGGCGATCATCGGTCAATCAATGATCGCCACCATGGACGTCACTTAGATGCAGGTTTGAGGCTTTTCCGCAAATTCCGCACGGCTTCAAGCGTGTTGGTGACATGTTCCTTATGGCTCAGCGCACTGTAAACATAGGCGATCCGGCCATCGGGTGCGATGACGAAGCTGGTGCGGTCCGACATGCCGGACATTAACGGCATGGCAACGTCATAGGCCTTGATCACGGTCTTGCTGGCTGAACCGACTGCGAACTTGTTGCGGCATTCCTCAACCGAAAAACGCTGAAGGGTTCCAATATCGTCGGCCGACATGCCGACGACGGTCGCGCCGAGTTTCTCGAAGTCCGGCGTGGCTTCTGCAAAGGCGTGCGCTTCGAGCGTGCAGCCCTTGGTGAAGGCTTTGGGATAGAAATACAGCACCACTGGCCCCTTTTTCAGGGCTTCGGACAGGGTGAAGCTGAAGGCCTTGCCGCCGAGTGCGGCCTGAGTGGTAAAATCCGGGGCCTTGGCACCGACCTTGATCGCAGCGGCAGCAGGAGACGACAGGCACGTTGTCATCGCCGCAAGGGTTGTCAGCCAGGTCCGCATCATCTTGCTGTCTCCTGAATAGAAAAGCGCGGGGCAGTCTAACACGACCCCGCGCCTATTCCAGAGACATTGTGCCGCAGGTCAGGCGTTCTTGCCGACTGCTGCTGCATGCTTGCCGGCGACGCGACCGAAATAGGAGCCCGGCCCAAGGCTCATGCCGCTGCCATAGCCCTTGCCGCTTTGCGGAATGCTGACCGCGCAAGCGCCAACCGCATAAAGGCCGGGGATGATATTGCCATCGGTGTTGATGACCTGCGCCTTCGGGTTCACTTGCAGGCCGCCCAGCGTCATGAAGTAATAGTGCGACTTGTTGAAGGACACATCAAACGCCGCATAGGGGCCGTTGTTGAGCGGCTGCAGCCACTCCTTCGCCTTGTAGTAATGCGGATCGCGGCCTTCGGCGGCATGCTTGTTGTAATAATCCATCGTCGCCTGCAACGAGCCTTCAGGCAACTTCAGACCCGCTTCCATCTCGGCGACCGTTTCCCAGCCGTCGATCAGTGTATGACGGTGATATTCCAGTTCCGGATAGGCGAAGGTTTCGGAGTCGACAATCAGATAGGCCGTCTGCTTCGGTTGTTCGGCGATAAACTGCGCCGTGCGGCCATGATAGCTGTCTTCCGCCACGAAGCGCTCGCCACGGATGTTCACAAGGATGCCCTTGATCAGCTTGGCCGGCGGATAGAAGGAGGCAGTCGCCACCATGCCGTCCATTGCCTGAAGCGCACCTCCCGCCGACTGCCCAAGCAACATGCCCGCGCCGTCGTTTGACGGGATGCCCAAGGGATCGGACGTTTCGGTCAGGATCGGCAGATACTTCTTCAGAAGGTCGTAGTTCAGGTTGAAGCCGCCGGTGGCAAGGATCACGCCGTTGCGGGCGCGGATGAAGCGCAGCTTGCCATCCTGCTTGACCTGCACGCCAACAATGCGGCCTGCATCGTCCATCACCAGTGCAATCACGGCGGCGTCGTAGATGGCTGGCACACCCTCTTCGCGGCAGACCCGCAAAATCGCTTCCATCGCGGCAGACCCGGCATTTTCGCCAGCGCCTGCCACCTTGTGCCCGCGCAGTGTCGGCTTGGCGATTTCGCTGTAGGGCCACAGCTTTTCGTTGCCGGTGCTGAACAGGCAGTGCGTCGTCAGCAGATAGACGGCCTTGTCCTTGTAGACCGAACGCTCGAATGGCACGCCAAGGGATTCGAGCCAGTCGAAATGTTCGACGTTGTTGTCACAGTAATCACGAACGATCCGGGCATCGGGGGTGCCGCAGTTCGCCATCATGAACTTGAACATTTCCTCGGGGTCGTCGTCGTAGCCGCAGGCCTTTTGCACTGCCGTGCCACCACCCAGATAGAGAATACCCGACGACAAGGCGCTGGCACCGCCGCCGCCGCTGGCGCGTTCGATCACCAGCACGTCAGAGCCGGCACGATGCGCCTCGATAGCGGCACAGCTTCCGGCAATCCCCTGCCCTGCAACGATGACATCGACTTCCTGCGCCCAGTCCTTGACATCGGCGGCCTTGATGACCTGCGGCACTTCGCTCATGCGATCCCCCTAACCATTATGTGACAAACGTCTTAGTCCTCGACGTGACCAATATCCCGGTCCTTGGTCTCCGGCAAGAACAGAACGCTGACCACAAGTGCCAGTGCGACAACGCCGATGGTATACCAGAGACCACCAAAGACATTGCCGCTCTTGGCCACGATATATTGCGACACGAACGGCAGGAACCCGCCGAAATATCCGGTTCCGATATGATATGGGATCGACATCGACGTGTAGCGCACCTTGGCCGGGAACATCTCGACCAGAAGTGCTGCAACCGGACCATAGGTCATGCCAGACAATGCACCGATCACGCAGATGGCAAGCACGATCAGCACACTGTTGCGCTCGGCCGGATCGGACGTCACGCTCCACTGGCCGGTTTTGGCATCGATCGCACCGGGATAGCCGGCGGCCTGCAAGGCTGCATCATAGGTTTCAGGCTGATAGCCCACAATGCGCGTGTCACCGATCGTGACCGACAAGACCCCTTCGCCCGCCGTCTTGGTATAGCCGATGCCCTGCTTCGAGAAATGATCGAGCACCTTGCCGCAATCCGTCGGCTGAACCTGCGCAAAGGGATCGTAACCGCACGCCGCATTTTCGATGGTGACAGGCGCGCGTTCCATTGCGGCCGCCAGTGCAGGATTGGCTGCCTTGGCGATGACCTGGAACATCGGGAACAGCAGCACCAGTGTCAGGGCATAACCGGTAACGATCAGTTTCTTGCGCCCAACCTTGTCCGACAACCAACCGAACAGAATGAAGAACAGACTGCTGACTGCGGCGGCCACGCCGATCAGAAGATTGGCCGAATTGTCATCAAGCCGTGCCGTCTGTTTCAGGAAATAGAGCGCCTGAAACTGCGCTGTATACCAGATGACGGTCAAACCCGCCGCCACGCCGAACAACGCGACAAGCACGCGCCCGACATTGCCCTTTTCGCGGAAACTGTCGACGAGCGGGTTCTTGGATGTCTGGCCGGCGGCCTTCATCGCCTGGAAGACCGGGCTTTCCTTGAGCTTCAGGCGAATCCAGAGTGACAGGGCGAGGAGCAGCACCGAGAAGATGAACGGAATGCGCCACCCCCATGCTTCCCATGCTTCCTGGCCAAGCGCATAGCTGGTGGCGAGGACAACGATCAGCGACAGCAGAAAGCCGCCGATGACCGATGCCTGGATGAAGCTGGTGTAAAAACCGCGCTTACCTTTGGGTGCGTGTTCAGCGACATAAATCGCCGCGCCGCCATATTCGCCACCCAGCGCCAGACCTTGCAGCAGGCGCAGGATCACCAGCATCACCGGCGCCCAGATGCCTGCCTGTGCGTGTGTCGGCAACAGCCCGACCCCTGCGGTCGCACCGCCCATCAGCGTGATGGTGACGAGAAAGGTATATTTGCGCCCGACGATATCGCCCAGATAACCAAACACGATGGCGCCGATGGGGCGCACGCCAAAACCGGCCCCGAAAGTGGCAAGACTGAGAAGCAGCGCCGCAGTCGGATTTTCCGACGGGAAGAACAAGCGCCCAAGCAATGTCGCCAGCGTTCCGTAGACAAAAAAGTCATACCATTCGAACACCGTCCCAAGCGAGGAGGCAGTAATGACCAGCCTGTCGCGCTTGGGGTCGATCTCATGCTCATACCGTGCATTCTCTGCCGTCGCCATAAGGCCTGCTCCCCGCTTTTGTCGGTATCCCCGTGCGCCTGCTTTTTCAGCCCTCTTGTCGCCACGTCAAGCACCAAGCGCGCGCAGGCCATCAGAAGCCTGCAACAAATCGGCGTCGAAAGGGCGATGCCCGCCTTGACTTGACCTGACAAGGCTGCCTAACGCCTGATTATGTCAGACCCCAACATGTTATCAGCCCGCAAATCGCACAGTGACGCCGCACCACTGCTGAACGGTGTGCGCAGCGGTTTTGCGTCGTTGTTGCGTGAAGGTCTGGGCACCATATTGGGCGCGATGCTGATTGCGCTCCTCGTGCGCAGCCTGGCCTATGAACCGTTCAACATTCCGTCGGAATCGATGATGTCGCGGTTACTGGTCGGTGATTATCTTTTCGTATCGAAATGGCCCTATGGCTACAGCCGTCACTCTCTGCCGTTCGGCCTGCCACCGGTCGAGGGCCGCCTGCTGTCGATGCTGCCTGAACGCGGGGATGTGGTTGTATTCAAATCGCCGCGCGACAATCGCACCGATTTCATCAAGCGCGTCGTCGGCCTGCCGGGTGATCGCGTGCAGATGCGTGACGGGCAACTGATCCTGAACGGCGTCCCCGTTTCGCGCACGCGGCTTGCCGATTTTCAGGCCCCGGCTGCAAAAGGAGCGCCATGCATCGCCCGGTCGTCGGACGATGGCCATGTCTGCACCTACACGCGTTATCTGGAAATCCTGCCCAGTGGGCGCGGTTATGAAGTGCTCGATGCCTACCGGCTGGGGCGCGGCGACGACACCGCCGAATTCGTCGTGCCGGAAGACCATGTGTTCGTGATGGGCGACAACCGCGACAACAGCGCCGACAGTCGCTTTCCGCTGTCTGAAGATGGCGTCGGCTTCGTGCCGGTCGACAATCTCGTCGGCAAAGCCGCGTTCATGTTCTTTTCGACTGATGGCACGGCCGAGATCATGAAGCCATGGACATGGCTTGATGCGACGCGCTGGTCACGCATCGGTACGGGATTCTGACGTCATGGCCATTGATCTTGTCGACTGGGCAGAAAAAACACTGGGGCATCGCTTTCGCGAAGAAGCATTGCTGCGCCGCGCGATGACACATGGCAGCCATGGCGGCGCGGATTATGAACGCCTCGAATTTCTGGGCGACCGCGTCCTCGGCTGCATCATCGCGGCATGGCTGTTCGAACGCTTCAAGGACGATAGCGAAGGCAAACTCGCCGTCCGTTTTGCGGCGCTTGTCGACCGTTCGACCTGTGCCGAAGTCGGCCGCGCTATTGGCCTGCCAAAGCTGGTCCTGATGGACCCGGCGGCCCGCCAGGCCGGCGTCAATCGTTCCGACAATGTGCTGGGCGATATCTGCGAGGCCCTGATCGGCGCGCTTTATGTCGAAGGCGGCATGGAGGCCGCAGGCCGCTTCGTCCATGCCCAGTGGGAACCGCTGCTGACGACCCGGACGCGGGCGCAGAAAGATCCGAAATCCCGCTTGCAGGAATGGGCGCAGGGCAAGGGGCTACCGATCCCGGTCTATGAAGTGGTCCGCCGCGAGGGACCGGATCACCAGCCACGTTTCATCGTCCGCGTCACGGTCCGCAACCAGCCACCGGTCGAAGCGATTGGAGCATCCAAGCAGGATGCGGAAAAACAGGCGGCAAGCGCCATGTTGCAGGAAGTCGGTGCATGAACAGTGAAACTCCTACCCGTTGCGGTGTCGTCGCGGTTGTCGGTGCGCCCAATGCTGGCAAATCGACGCTGGTCAATGCGCTCGTCGGCCAGAAGGTCGCCATCGTCAGCCCCAAGGTGCAGACCACGCGCACGCGCCTCATGGGCCTGGCTGTCGAAGGGCCAACCCAGTTGCTGCTGGTCGACACGCCCGGCATCTTCAAGCCGCGCCGACGGCTTGACCGCGCGATGGTGAGCGCTGCATGGGAAGGCACGTCCGATGCCGACATCGTGGCCTTGGTAGTCGACTCGAAGGCCGGTCTGCGCGAGGATGTTCTTGATCTGATCGATGGACTGGGCAGCCGGCCCGAACCGAAAATCCTTGTGCTGAACAAGGTCGACATAGCGGCAAAAGACAAGCTTTTGAGCACGATTGCCCGCGCCAACGAACGCATGCCATTTGCTGAAACCTTCATGGTATCCGCCCTGACCGGCGATGGCGTAGGCGACCTCAAGACCTATCTGGCAAAAGCCATGCCTGAAGGTCCATGGCATTTCCCCGAAGATCAGGTGTCGGACGTGACGACGCGCCTGCTGGCCGCCGAAATCACCCGTGAACAGCTTTATCGTCAGCTGCACGAGGAACTGCCTTACGCCTCGACCGTCGAGACGGAAAAATGGGAACAGCGCCGCGATGGCTCGGCAGTTGTCCACCAGCAGATCCTTGTCGAACGCGACACGCAAAAGGCCATCGTGCTTGGCAAGGGTGGCGCGCAGATCAAGGCGATCGGTGCGGCTGCACGCGCTGAAATGGAAGAATTGCTGGGCCACCGCGTCCACCTGTTCCTGCACGTCAAGGTCAAGCCCGACTGGGCCAACGACCGCGAGACCTATCGCGACATGGGCCTCGACTGGGTGGACTGACGCCAGAGCCATCGGCATGATCGGCTGATGCAACTGGATTGCCCCGCCATTGTCTGCACTGTCTTGCCGCATGGCGAGCACGGTGCGGTCGTGCGGTTTCTGACGGAATCGCACGGGCTTGTCCTTGGCTATGTCCGGGGTGCGCGCGGACGGCGTCTCAGGCCAGTTCTCCTGCCCGGCAATCAGGTGCAGCTTGCCCTGCACAGCCGCCTCGTAAGTCAGCTTGGCCACGCCACGGTCGAATTGCTGCGATCACGCGCACCGCTGATGGGCGAACGCCTGCCCGCCAGTGCGCTGACGTGGTTGTCCGGTCTGGTGGCGATCACCCTTCCGGAACATCAACCCTTTCCGCGTGTCTACATGGCGCTGACCGCCCTGCTTGAAGCCCTCGAAAATGCCGACCGCGCGCGCGACTGGGCGCCCGCGCTGGTGCGTTTCGAATTGCTGCTTCTGGCTGAACTTGGCTTTGGCCTCGACCTCTCATCTTGTGCTGCAACGGGCACGACCAGTGACCTCGCCTATGTCAGCCCGCGTTCGGCACAAGCGGTCAGCCGTGCGGCGGGTGCCCCTTATGCGGCGAGGCTTTTGCCCCTGCCCGCTTTTCTGGTATCAGGCGCCCATCAGGCTGACTGGGCCGATGTGGTCGACGGCTTGCGCATCAGTGGCTATTTTCTCGAACGCGACCTGTTGCATGGCCGGCGTGCCGAACAGCTGCTGGATGCGCGCCAGCGCATGGTCGGGCGCATTTCGGCGCTGGTTCCGCCTGCCATGACTTGAGCGGCGCTTTCCCTGAACCGCGCGGCTTGCTAGACCAGCGCCATGACCGAACTTCGCGACACCGATCTGATCATCGACACGCCCTTCGCCGACGCGCTGTCGGACCGCTATCTCGTCTACGCCATGTCGACGATCACGGCACGGTCCCTGCCCGATGTCCGAGACGGCCTGAAACCGGTGCACCGCCGCCTGCTCTGGGCGATGCGGCTTTTGAAGCTCGATCCCGAATCCGGTTACAAGAAATGCGCCCGCGTTGTCGGCGATGTCATCGGTAAATATCACCCGCATGGCGACCAGTCAGTTTACGACGCGATGGTCCGCCTCGCCCAGACCTTCGCACTGCGTTATCCGCTCGTCGACGGCCAGGGCAATTTCGGCAATATCGACGGCGATAACGCCGCCGCCATGCGATATACTGAAGCCA